>PMLB01000212.1 GCA_003158735.1 Myxococcales bacterium
GTGGGAAACCCAACTCTGCCTTCCCGCCTGCGCGTCTGATGCGGACTGCACCGCTGGGCTGCGCTGTCGAGCCCTGCCTGCGTGGCCCAACGGCACATCGTGGGTCCACGGGTGTTTTGCCGACGTGCCGGCCGATCTGGGCGGCTCTTGTCTGAGTGCTACCGGCGTGCGCCGCAACGACCTCTGCGTGACCGGTCTGTGCGCTGATCTGGGTGCCCTGGGACTCTGTTCGCGAGACTGCAGCAGTGCCCTATGTCCTGCCGGATCCGATTGCGCAGTCTTCGGCGACGGCCGCGAGCTTTGTCTGGTCCCGTGCTCCGCGAGTTTCCCCTGCGAAGACGATCCGCTTCTCACCTGCGCCGCGCCTGCCCAGTCGCTGCTGGGCTACCAGCTCAAGACACCGCCCCTGGGAGGGCAAGGGGGCGCGTACTGCGCGCCCAAGCCCTGCGGCAGCGACGCCGAGTGCGGGGGTGCGGGGGTCTGCCGCGAGGACCCCGGGGGCGGCCACTGCGTCGCCCGCTCGAACTAGCACCGCCTCTCGTATGTTCGTGGCTGGTTGAGCGGCCGGATTGACGGCGGCGAGAGAACCGGCAACCCTAGCCAGTCACGAATCTCCAAGAGGCGGTACTCGTGTCTCGTGAAAAGGGTCAACGAAACCTTCGCCTTCTCCTGCGGCCCACAATCCCAGACGCGCGATCGATGCCTGTCGCGCGACCGATTGATCATAGAACGCTTCGACCACCTCCACCGGCCGGGCACTGCCCAAGGCGCTGACCACCACGCCGAAAGTGAGGACGTGGGCTGGCTCGGAGCCCCGCCAGCCCAGCATGCCAGTCCAGAGCCAAGCGGCGGCCTCGCTCGCCGCGGCCACGTCGGTGATGAAGGGCCGCACGTCCACCTGCGAGGCAGGCGCCGACTTGCGACTGTCCTGGCGCTCGCGCCGGGCCGCCAGCAACGATGCACCCGAAGCATAAGCGGCAAGAGCGGTCGCTGGGTTGGCCCCGTCGGGCAAGAGCACAGCATACTGCGCGCGCGCCAGCATCCGCCCCAACGCAGGCTGGGATTCCTGCAGCGTCGTCGCAGCGAGAAACTCGATCCCGGCCAGCGACACCGCATTCAGTCGACGCAGCAACTCGGCCGGAGTCACATCGTCGCTCAGCTTCACATCCAAGATCTCGCCTAGCGACGGCATGCCCAGTCCCAGCGCCGGCCCGAAGCTGAGAGCGGGCTTGGGATGGAAGCCACTCGAATAGGCGATGTCGAGTCCGGCGCGCCGGAAGATGCGTGGCAGGTGGCGCACCAGATCGAGATGCGCCAGATACGCGGCCGGGCCCAGTTTGGAGTAGCGCAGGCGATAGCGCCGGGCCTCGGCCTGGGCAAAGCGGGTCAGCGGCCGGGGCGCAGTCCGATGTCCGCCGGCAGAGGGCCGCGCCGCCGGTGCCGGACGCTCGCCCTCGGCCCAGGCGTTCATGCGTCGCAAGAAAAAGAGCCGCTGCCGCTTCATCTCGTGCAGATCGCAGGCCACACCGCAGTCGTAGCAGACCAGCTTCTCGTCCGCGGCTGCCACGGCCTCGGCTACATTCGACGGATGCAGCATGCGCTGCACTGACTTGCCACAGGGGGGCGACGAACGGTTCATCAGCGCCCTTCGGAATTCAACGCGCAAGAAGTCGACGTCCACGCCGGTGTCGATATGGCTCCAAGGCAGTCGGCTGTGCAGAGCCAAGCCGGCCAGATAGCGTTGCGGATCGAATCCCGAGGCGGCGTGCTCCTCGGCGATGGCGCGTTGCCACAGGTCTTTGTCCATGACCTCGTCCCAGCCGTCAAAGCGACAGCCGAGACGAAAGGCTCTCTCCAACAAGTCAGCGCAAGCGCGATCCCCGCGCGCAAAGATGGCTTCCAGGTGCGACTGAGTGTTGTCGTGCATGCGCACAGCCACGCGCAGGCGGCGGCCGTGCTCAGCCAGAAGCTCTTGCTTGTGCCCGGTCAACTCGTGGCTATCCATGCCAGCCCACTGCAGCGGCGTATGCGGCTTGGGCACGAAAACCGACACGGCCGCCGTCACCTTGGCGCCGCGCAGGTAGCGACGGCCGATCTCCTGCACGCGGGCGGTTGTCTCGACGATGCCCACCACGTCCTCGTCGGTTTCGCTGGGCAGCCCGATCATGAAGTACAGCTTCATGCGCTGATGGCCGCGCGAGAACACGCGATGGGCGGATTCCAGGATGTCGGCTTCGGACACGTTCTTGCTCACCACATCCCGCATGCGCTGGGTTCCGGCTTCGGGCGAAAAGGTCAGGCCCGACATGCCCAGGCTCGCCATCGCACCCAAGAGATCGTCGTGGAGCCCATAGGCGCGCAGCGACGAAACCGAAAGCGACGCCTTGTGCTCGCGCAGTCGGCCGATGGCGGTCTTCACCAGCGGCGACACGCACGAGTAGTCAGCCGGCGACAGCGAGGCCAGCGAGGTCTCATCGTAGCCGCCCTTGCGAATGCCCTCCATCAGCGCATCCACAACCGCCACGGGGTCACGCTCACGCACCGGTCGATACACCACGCCGGCCTGGCAAAAACGGCAACCTTCGGTGCAACCGCGCGCGATCTCGACCGCCATGCGATCGAACACCGCCTGGGCGTGCGGCACCGGCGAATCGTCGGGGAAAGGAAAGCGATTGATGTCGGCCACCCAGGTGCGCCGCACGGCCGCGGATGCACGCGCATCGAGCGGCTCGGCCACGGTCACCAGGCCGGTCACCGGATCGCGCGCAATCCGGTACAGACTGGGAACGTAGATGGGAAAGCGGGCCGCCAGCCGCGCCAGCCTTTCTGGCCGTGACACCCGCGCCCGGCGCAGCTCGGCCGCCTCAAGACAGAGCGCAGGCAGCAATTCCTCGGCCTCGCCGATGAAGAAGGCGTCAAGGAAAGGAGCCAGCGGCTCGGGATGCGTGGCCACCGGACCACCGCCCAGGACCAGAGGCGCGTGGTCAGGGCGGTCGGCCGTGCGCAAGG
This sequence comes from Myxococcales bacterium, assembly GCA_003158735.1. Taxonomy (GTDB): domain Bacteria; phylum Myxococcota_A; class Polyangia; order Fen-1088; family Fen-1088; genus Fen-1137. Next base: position 3,010 of record PMLB01000212.1, read on the forward strand.
CCAAGCCGGACAGATCCAGAATGTTGAGCACGCCGGTGAAGTTGAGCTCGTACTGCAAAGAAAAACCCACCACGTCGAACGCGTCCAGCGGGCTCGCGCTCTCGAGGGTGAGCAGCGACAGGCGACGGCTGCGCAGCTCTGTCTCCATGTCGAGCCACGGCGCAAACACGCGCTCGCAGGCGATGCCCGGCGTCTGGTTGAGCAGCGCATAGAGAATCTTGCTGCCCAGATGGGACATCCCGATCTCGTAGGCATCTGGAAAAGCCAGACACACCCGCGCCCGCACCGTGCTGGGATCCTTGCGGACCTGGTTGTACTCGCCGCCCACATAGCGCGACGGCTTCTGGACCTGGACCAGAAAGTCCGCATAGGGGTGGCGGCCGCCCACGTCGCTCATCGGGGGCTATCCCCCCTGCATGATGAATGGGAAGCTGGTCGCGTACTCCTCCATATTGGCGGGGAAATGCCAGTGCCGAATGGCGTTCTTAATGCAACCTTCGATGATCATGAAGTCCGACGGACCATGAACCTGGACATTCTGCACAACGCCCGATGCACCGACTGAGACTGTGATGTCCAGTCGGCCCGTGCGCAATCGGCTATCGCGCTTGAGCGCTCGCTCATAGCAGGTCTTGATGCCAGCTTGGTTCTCCTTGCTCCTCACGAACTCACCAAGTTGCGACTGAGAAACCTCCCTCGCGGCGCCCCCCGACGGGCCGGAATGCGGACGGCGGGACTGGTCTGGCGCCACCACAGGCACGGGCCGCTCGGTAAGATGAGATGACGGGGACGATCCCTCGAAGGGATCTTCTCCCACCGCAGCCGCCTTGACCGACGGGCCTGCCGAATGGACGATGGCCGGCCGCTTGGATGCGACCCGCGCCCCCGTTCGGCCTTTGGGCTCGGCTCCCGGTGCGCCTGGGGTTTGCTTGTGCGGTAGCGGCTCAACCGGACCCAAGGATGGGACTTCGGGGGCAGGTGTGGCTGGCTGCGAGGCAGAGGGGACGGCCTTTCTGCTGTCGGCTCTCCACGAAAATAGAATGACGAAGATGACAAGCGCCACCACGACGCCAGCCGCGGCGACGTACTTGAGGTGTCGATGCCGGCGAGTCAAGTCCGCCAGCTTTGACAAGCCCGATTCGGCGTGGGACGCCCTCCATGGCTCGGGCGGCAGAAGAGCCACATTGGCGAACAAGGAACCCGAAGGGCGGACTGGCAGACTATTCCCGTCATGGCCGTCGCGTGCTGAGGCCACGATGGGCGGCAGAGGCCGGCTCGAGGGCGGGGTCTTCTGCGCCTGGTCGAATTCGTCGTCGGCGACGCTCTCATGGGGCGCCGTCGGCTGCGGGACGTCCCGAACCTGCGTGTCCGGGGCCGCCACGGCACGAACCGCAGACGGGCGTTTCTCGGGTCTTGTCGTCGGGGCCTTGTCGAATTCTGTCTCCAGGGCAGGCGCTGCGTGCCCCGCACTCATCGGCGTCACGCCCGGCAAGGCTGGCCCCTTATGCCGCGGCACCGACGAGGAAGAGACTCCGGCCGCCGCAAGCTTGGCGCCAGCGACGGGGACTGACAGTCGGGCTTTGGACTCGGATCCAGGAATCGGCGGCGGCACCGCCTTGGGGCCTGAGCCAGGAATCGGCCGCGGCGCCGCCTTGGGACCGGATCCGGGAATCGGCGGCGGCACCGCCTTGGGGCCTGAGCCGGGAGCCGGCGGTGCTAATTTGAGACCCGAACCAGCCTGCGGCAACTTCGGTCCCGAGCCAGAAACTCCAGTCGGCAAGGGCTTCGGCCTTGAGCCAGGAGCCAGATTCCCGGACCCTGAATCGGCCGGCCCATGCGTGGGGCGAAGCGCGGGCGAAGAACCGGCGCGCGGCGCTGGGGTCAGCCCATTCGCCGGTGGTCCGACGGGCGATCGCCTCAGATCGGTGATTTCCTGGGCGATGATCGCAACATCCATGGGCCGCTTCCAGCCATCCATGCCTTCCTTCCAGACACGGACCGACTGTTCTGGCTTGAGCGAGACGATGACCTTCGCCGCATCGGTGAGGCCGAGCGGGCCCTGCTCTCGACCGTCGACGGCCACGAACCACTCGCGGTGACCAGAGCGAGGACGTGAAAGTCCCGATGAAGGGCGTGCCGCCGATGCAGAGCTGGCCCCGGCGCTGGCCCCAGCGCTAGACACCAGCCGCGCGGATGCGTCCTGAGGACCGGAGATCACTTCGCCGGACTGAACCGTAATGACGCGGCCGCAGGTCTTGCAACGGATGCGAAGAATCCGCTGTCGGACCTTCTCATCCGCTATGGAGTAGCGGGTCTGACAGCCATCGCAGACGAACTTCATGGCAGCCTTGCAGCCTCTTGGCCCATGAGGGTAGCACAGCCCATTTGGGGGACGAGGCCTCTCTGGTGGCTAGCCACCGCGAAGCAGCCACACCAGGCCAGCCACGGCAGCAGCCAGCAGCACAGCCACGAACAGCACGGCGCCAATGGGCACCGACCTAGGTACGTTGTCCTCTTTGGCAAGGGCCTTCTGGGCGCGGCTGACGCGCGCCACGACCGGCGTCTGGCGCGACGCAGGGACTGACTCGGAGGCCGAGGGTGCCGCATCTGCGGAACCCAGATCCGTGCTCGACGCAACGGACGCGACCTGCCCACCTTCCGTAGCCGCGGGCGCGGCGCTGTCCTGGCGTGGTGACTCCTTGGCGCTCGGCTGTTCGCCGGCGGAGTCTGCAGGCGTGCTACCGTCGACCCACAGCGCTGGCCCGGCGGCACGCAAAGCCCTGGCCAGTGCCGCGCCCGGGCCGTCCGAGGGAGCCTGGTCGAAGTCGAGAGCCTCAGCGCCATTCCCCCGGCCGTCCTCATCTCCTTCAGCAAAAATGCGCGCCTGCAGCATGCCGTCCTCGGTAATATGCGCCTCGGCCTCAGGCGAGTAGATTTCACGCAGGTAGCGCGCCAGCTGGTGGTGACTGCGCATCCTGGCACCCGAATCCTGCAAGAAGTGCTGCAGGGCCTCGGCAAATTCATGGGCCGACTGGTAGCGGTCCTGCGGCTTCTTTTCCAGCGCACGCATCACAATCATTTCAAGGTCGCCGGGGTAGTCGTGGCGCACGTAGGTGGGCGGCACTGGCTTCTCTTCGACGATCCGGCGGATGGAGTTCGCCTTTGAACCACGCCACAGACGACGACCAACGGTGATTTCGTACAGGATGGTGCCCAGGCTGAAGATGTCGGAGCGCCCGTCGAGCGGAACCCCCTGCGCCTGTTCGGGAGACATATAGGATGCTTTGCCCGGACGCATGCCCGCCTCGTCCTCAATGGCCGTCCCTTGTCGTGCAATCCCGAAGTCGATGAGCTTGACCTGGCCGGAGGTGCCGATGATGACGTTGGTGGGCGAAACGTCACGATGCACGACATGCATCGGCTGGCCATTCTCGTCCGGCGCCTCATCCATGTAGGCCAGCGCCGATGCCACCTCGGCTACGATGTGTGCCCCAATGTCCAGATAGAGGAGCTGCGAAACCTCGATGGCCCGACGAGCCAGCTCGGTCAACGTCTTGCCACGGATATACTCCATAGCGATGAAGTGCGTTCCGTCTTCGCTAGCGACGTCATAAACGTCGACGATGTTGGGATGCTCGAGCATGGCGGCGATGCGCGCCTCGTCCAGGAACATGTCCACCACCGCCTGATGTTCCGCCCAACGCGGCTGCAAGATCTTGAGCACCAGTTCCTTGCGGAACGCGCCCTCAGCCTCGTGGCGGGCCAGGAAGATCTCTGCCATTCCACCCGTGGCCAAGTGTTCGACCAAAGTGTAGCGACCGAGTCGGGTGCCTTTGAGATCTTTTGGGCTTGCCATGTGAGTTGCCGCTTCTCAGTTGGCACGCTACCACAGACCATCTCAGTTTGGGGACCGCGGACTGGTTAGTCAGTTCGGACCACACATCCGCCCGCCGCTGAGAACACCCCTTTGTGTTCTCAGCAGCGGGCCTTCGAAGAGATGAGGCGGAATTGCTACCCCCCGTCAGCACTCCCCGCATCGGTTTCGGGATCGAACCCGACGGTGACCTTGGCTCGCCCGTTGCGGTACAGCGTCAGCGACACGCTGGTGGAGTGCGTGAGGCTCACCGTGACGGAGACCTCGTCGCTTATCCAGGAGGGAACCGTGCTGCTGGTCACCTTGTCGCAGACTTGCGAGTAGGCTGCGGCCTGGAACACCACGGTGCCGATGGGCAACCCGGAGAAGCTTTCGTTCACGCTCTGGCCCAGGGTCACGTCGAGGTCGCGTACAACCTCACGGGTGGCGCCAGTGGCGCTGATACGCAAGCACGCGACATCGGCGGGCACGTCTTCGATGCTCAGCGTGACCTGCCCCACCGATTCGGGCTTTGCTCCGGGGGGGTTGTCGTCACACCCCGCGAGCGGGAAGATAGACAGCGCGAGCAACGCAACGCTTGGGAAAATCAGTCGAGAGATTGGATTCATGTTCGAGCCTCCTAGAATGACGTTGACGGACGCTCCTGTTGTCGGCAGACCGGCCGCCAAGTTGCTTGCGGTCAATGAAAAGAACGCCGGCGTGTTCCGTTGACTCACGCCCCCCGCCGGAATAGCTTGCGGGGCCATGAAGTTCGTCGATGAACCACTGTCGGTAGCCGATCCCAAGGTCCAGGAATTGGTCCGCGCCGAGGAGGGCCGCCAGGCCGACAAGATCCGGCTCATTCCGTCGGAGAACTACGTCTCGCGCGCGGTCCTCGAGGCCACCGGTTCGGTCTTCACCAACAAGTACAGTGAAGGCTACGCCGGCAAGCGTTACTACGAAGGGCAGCAATTCGTCGACCCGCTGGAGACGCTGGCCCAGGAACGCGCCTGCTCGCTCTTCGGCGCTGAGCACGCCAACGTGCAGCCGTACTCGGGCTCGCCGGCCAACCTAGCCGTCTACTTCGCTTTCTTGAAACCCGGTGACAAGGTCATGGGCTTGGCTCTGCCCATGGGAGGCCACCTGACTCACGGCTGGAACGTGTCCATCACCGGCCGCTACTTCCAGTCGGTCCAGTACGGCGTGCGCAAGGACACCGGCCGGATCGACCTCGACGAGGTACGCGACCTGGCTCGCCGCGAGCGGCCCCAGTTGCTGTGGGCCGGCGGCACGGCTTACTCGCGGCTGTGGGACTTCGCCGCGATGGCCGAGATCGCCCGCGAGGTCGGCGCGCGTTTTGCTGTGGACATGGCCCATATAGCTGGCCTCGTGGCAGGCGGCGTGCATCCCTCACCGGTTCCCCACGCCGACGTGGTCACCACCACGACACACAAGACACTGCGTGGTCCGCGGGGCGGCATGTTGCTGTGCCGCACGGCCCATGCTCCGGCCCTGGACAAAGCTGTGTTTCCTGGTCTGCAGGGTGGACCGCATGACCACACCACCGCGGGGATCGCGGTCGCCCTGCACGAAGCCTCGCAGCCGGCCTTCCGCGAGTACGCCCACAACGTGGTCAAGAATGCCGCCGTGATTGCCGCCGAGCTGATGGCGCGTGGATATCACGTGGTTTCCGGCGGAACGGACAACCACCTGATCTTGGTGGATCTGACCAACAAGAACATCCCTGGAAAGGTCGCGGCCAAGGCGCTGGACAAAGCCGGGATCGAACTCAACTACAATTCCGTGCCCTACGACACGCGCAAGCCGTTCGATCCATCCGGCATCCGGCTCGGCTCGCCCTCGGTCACCAGCCGTGGCATGGGCCCCGCCGAGATGAAGCAGATCGCGGCCTGGATGGATCGTGTGATGTCCAACCCGAGCGACGAAAACGCGGCCGTGGTCGCAGCCGAGGTACGCGAGCTGACCAAGCGATTTCCGGCGCCTGGAATCACGGTGAAGGGATGACGGCCATGGTGTCGACGCGCACGATCCGTTGCTCCCTCCTCCTGGTTGCGGCCCTGCTCGCCGCCGCCCTGTGGGCGCCCGGCGCGCGCGCCGAGGTCTTCGAGTTTCTCGACAAGACCAAGATGAACGGCAAGCTCATCCACTACTACGACGGCGTCTTCACCGTCGAAACCCAGGGGCAGACGGTCAAGGTGCCCAAGGAAAAGATCAAGAGCGTTTCCTTCCAGCTTCCGCCTGCGCGGGCCGAGTTCTCCACGCCCGAGAAGACCTTCGAGCGATGGCGCAAAGCCCTGGTCGAGGGCAACATGGAAAAGGTCATCGACTGCTACGGTCTCATGTACCAGGGCATGCTGGCCACCCAAATGGGCCAGGCGACCGAGAGCCTCAAGAAGATGCAGAAGGAAGTCGAGGGGACCAAGTTCACCATCAAGAACTCAGCGGTGAAGGGAGAGACGGCCACCCTCAAAGTCACGCGCCAGAAGGGCGACGAGTCGGATACCGGTGACGTGGTCTTCGTGCGCGAGAACGGTGAATGGAAGATGCTGCCACCGCAGCCGTGATCGCAGTTGCTCTCCGCATGAAACAACGTCGTCTCTCTACGCCAGCGTCGATTGCGGCAACGGCCATCGCGATCGGACTGTCGAGCCACGCCAGCGCGGCTACCAATCTGGATCCCTTTGCCCGCAACATGCGGGCTCAGGCGCTGTCGCCTTTCCGCACGGCACAGGCCGAGGCGGAGCCGGTGGCGGCGGAGAAGGAAACGACTGCGTCGAAGCAAGAGACGGAATCCGGATCGGCCACCCCCTTCGGGGGCTTCGGGACGGACAGCCCACCCCACCAACCCCCGGGCGCTTCGCGCCCGCCCGTCGCGGCCACCGGGCCGGCGTGCAGCCGGGATGTGGAGTGCCCGGTGGACACCATTTGCGAACACGGCTCGTGCCGCTCTTTCGAACGGGCCTTCAATCTTCTGCTCTTCCGCAAGGAAGGCGCGACCCTCGACTTCATTCCCTTCTATTGGTCGCGCCGAGGAAACCCGGGCTACAGCGTGCTGGTACCCTTTTACTGGCACTTCTGGAGCCCGGAATCCCGCACACAAATCGTCGCTCCTTTCTACTGGAGAATCGAGGACCATCTCAAGCAGCGCGTGGTCACGGTGGTCGGGCTCTACTCGCAGACGCGACAGCCGGACGCGCGCTCCTGGGCGCTGTGGCCCATCTTCTACTCGTCGACCAAGTTCGGCTGGGCCGCTCCCTTTCTGGGCTCGTTCAGCATCGGCAATCCGGACAAGGGCCACTCCTTTGGTCTTCTCGGCTTCCTCTACTTCTGGACACGATCGCCTGACCACAAGTTTGACGTCTCTCCCCTCTTTGTTTCCTCGCGATCGAAAGAGTTCGCCTTCACCTATGCCTTGCCGCTCAATTTCTACTGGCGCAGCGGCCACGAGGCGAACTTGCTCATCCTGCCGGTGGGAATTCGCCACACCGACCCCAAGGGTGGCTATTTCGCATCCCCGCTGGGCTATTCGTCGCTGGACGGCGAGAACAAGACTGGCTCGTTCCTGTGGCTGTACTGGTTCGGCCGCAGCAAGAGCTTCAGCTACGATGTCGGCTTCCCTTTGCTTTGGTCGTTTCGTTCACCGGAGGCGAACACCACCATCGTCCCGCCGGTGTTCCACGTCCGGCGCGGAGGCTCGTCCGTGGGGTCGGCCGCCCTGCTCGCCTGGTGGGGACGCGATCGCGACAAGGGTTCGAGCTGGCAGCTCATCCTGCCGTTCTACCTCGGCAGCCGTGCCGACCACGACAAGACGGCTCTGTATCTGTCGCCCCTGGGCGGCTTTCGCCGCGACGACAACGCGGGTTCGCGCGGGCTGACCTGGCTGGTCCCGCCCATCTTGCGCTGGCAGGATCGCCAGAGCGAGCTGGCGTCCTACCTCCTGCTCTACTGGCGCTATCGCAACATCGCTGCGGACGCCACCACCACCGTGGTCGGGCCCTACTACCAGCGCACCGATCCCACAGGAACCACGCGCGTGGTTTTTCCGCTCTTCTGGTATTTCGACGATCGGGCGCAGGCCGCAACGGCGCACACTCTGCTGCCGTTCTACTTTCACCGCCATTCCCCCGACGAACGCAGCAGCGCAGCCGGCCTCTTCCCGTTGTGGGTCTTTCACCGCCACTTCTCCGACGGCGGGAGCAGCGCAGGTCTCTTCCCCTTGGTCTTTTTCGGCCAGCGTGCTGACCGCAGTCACGTGGTGGTGGCCCCGTTGTTCTGGCACCTTCGCGACGGGCGCTCGAGCGCCACGCTGGCCTTCCCACTCTGGTATCACGCCCAAGACGCCAGCCACTCGCTTACCGTCCTCTGGCCCCTGCTCTTTTTCGCCGGCCACGATCACGAGGCCAGCTACCACATCCAGGTCCCGCTGCTGTGGCACTTCGCCGATTCCCGTCGCGGCACGTCCACCACCGTGGCTCCCCTCTTCTTCCGCGACGTGGATCGAAGCGGCTCGTCAGCCGGGATCGTGCCCATCCTGTTTTGGGGCAGCGGCAGCCAGCGCCACCACTTCGTGGTCTTTCCCATCTTCGGATGGTTTCGCAACGACGCCGCGGATCGCACCACGACCGTGCTGGGGCCATACCTGCACCGCCGTTGGGGTGGCGAGACCACCGACGCCTTGTTCCCGCTCTTCCACTACCGCCGTGGAGCACGGCCGGGCGGCCAGAACGAAACCAGCTTCACCCTCTTCCCCTTGCTGCACTATCGCCGCGACAGCCGGAGCACGCTGTTCGCCTCGCCCCTGGCGGCCTGGATTCGCCGCGCGGATTTCCAGGCCGGCTTCGTCCTTCCCTATTTCTGGTACCGCGACGACAAGGTCCAGGCCCGCGGTGTGCCCTTGCTCTACCTCGACCATACTTTCCGTGGCACCGGCCAGCGCACGCGCATGTTCGGGCCCTACGTGATGGTCGATGGCCCCAACGTGACGGCACGGGTCCTGTTTCCTTTCTACGCGCGCTATCGGGAAAAGGGAGACACCGGCACCTATGTCTTTCCCCTCTACTTTGGTCGCCGCGACGACAGCGGCTATCAAATGGACAGTTTCCTGCCCTTGTTCTGGTCTAGCCACGACCAGAACCACCGCACCCTCATGGTCGGGCCTTGGTTCCGCACCGAGAACGACCAGCAGCACAGCCACGCAACCGGCCTGGTCCCCCTGTTTGTCTCGGCCGACAATCCCCAGCGCCGCCTGCTGGTGACGCCGCTCTTCGTCTACCATCGCAACCACGAAACCCAAACCAGCCACGTGCTGTCGCCGCTCTACTTCCAGTCGAGTCGTCCCGAGGGCAGCACCCGCGTGCTCTTCCCGCTCTGGTGGCAGGGCCGTCAGGGCAGCAAGAGCTACGCCATGCTCATGCCGCTGTACTGGCATTCTGCCAACAGCGACGAACAGACGTCGTTCAACCTGGCGGGGCCGTTGCTGTGGGCTCGCCGCGCTAGCGAAACCACCCGCGGTCTCTTGCCGCTCTTCTGGTATTCGCGTGACCGTGCCAATCAGACCGGCAGCGAGGCCGTGCTGCCGCTGTTCTACGAGCGCCATTCACGCACATCGCAGACCTTCGCCACCGCGCTCTTCGGCTTGGGCAAGGCGCCCGACAGCCTGTGGTGGTACGCGGGCAATTTCGTCTGGCGCGACAACTGGAAGACCCGCTTCTGCACGTTCTTCCCGCTCTGGTTCTCGTATCGCGACAAGGTCACCGAGACCACCAGCCAGGTGATCCCGCCGCTGCTGCACTACGCGCGTTCCAACCCCGAGCGCTCGCTTTCGACCTGGCTCCTGCTCTTCTGGCATCGCAGCGACATCACCTCGTCCACCACCTTGGGCCTGCCGCTTTACTACGATCTGCACTCGTACCACGAGAGCCGGCTGACCATGTTGCTGCCGCTCTTCTTGCGCTACCGCAACGAAGTCAGCGACCAAAGTTACACTGTGGCGCCGCTCTTCTACCGGCGCAGTGGCGCCACCGACTCCAGCACCATCGCGTTCCCGCTGTACTGGCGTTTCTGGAGTCAAGAACGCAGCACCACTGTGGTCTTTCCCTTCTACTTCGGCGTTCGTCGCCCGACCTGGGAAGGGACGTTCATCTTCCCCAGCATCTGGTGGAGCCGCGGCCTGGGCCCCGAGGCGGGAACCTCCCACTTCTGGTTCGTGCCCTTCTGGGAGTCGCAGGTCAAGCGGCCCGGCGACTATATGTGGGAGGCTCTCTTGGGCGTGCTGGGCTGGGAACGCATTGGCCGCAATCGCTACCTCAAGGTGTTGTTCATCCCGTTCGAGCTGGAGCCGATTTCAGCCGCGCAGACTTCCTGGTACGGCCGCACGCCCAAACGCGCAATCGGCCGCACGGCGCGCGGACTGAGCACGCAAGCCTGGTGACCCGGATAGCTCCTGGTACTGCCACTCGAAAGTTCCTGGCTGGGCAAGGGCGCGCGCGAAGCGCGCGGGGCGTGTAGGGTGGGCTGTCCGTCCCGAAGCCCCCGAAGGCGAACGCAGGCGCACACACAACTTCCGTGACCCGCTGACCGACAACTCCCCTCTGTGGAGGCAGCGGCACGCGCACAGCCGGCGTCCGCGGGTCCGGTCTATTCGCGCCGGCGGCCCGAACTCGGCACCCTGCACCGGGTGGTACGCGAGAACCTGCGAACCCTCTACGCCGCCGCTCAGGAGGGTTTCGCAGGGGCCTAGATTACTGCCTTCAAGTGGCCACTTCCCTAACTCCACCGATTCGCCCACCCGACGCCAGGCTCGACACGCCTCGCGCGAGCTGCGCCAAAGGCGCTCCGGTTCCCCAGGCCCGCGCTTGTTTCGCTTACGCGTCCAAGCACCTTTTCTGAGCCGCTGACCGAAAGACCTCCATTGTGCGCAGCCTTCGCTTCCTTCAACGCCGAGGCGTCATCACCCTCGTGACCGCCCCCGGCGATGGTGAAGTCAGATATTTTGGCGTACTGTCGTCTCACGCTGCCTCTCGCAGCCAAGTCGTTCCTGCCCCCGCGGAGCCCACGCCGGCACCCACCGAGAAGGACAAGCCAGCCGGCAAATCGAGGTACATCCCGTGGGCAGAGCTGCTGAGAAAAACTTTCGGGTTCGAGCTCCTCTGCTCGAAGTGCAAGGGGCCGCTGCGCCTGGTCGCCCTCATCAAGTCGGAGGAGGTCGCCAAGAAGATTCTCACGGCGATGCACCTGCCCACGGAAGTGCCCGAGCTTCATCCCGCGCGTCCGCCCCCCGGCACGGCCGCGGTGGCGGGTGGCGAAGAGGGGCCCGGCGAGAGCTGGCTCAACTGACCACGACCTTGGTGCGGCCGTCATGGGGTAGACTGCGCCTCGTGCGCGGGACAGCCTCGCTCAGGACGTGCCGGCGGTTGCCGTCGGTTTGCCGACACCGCCGGACTGGTCGGCGCGGGGCTGGCGACACACCGTGGGGTATCGGTTCTCGCACGAGAAAGCCCCCTTCGATTGACCTAGGCACACCCTGAAGGCGCAGCCAAGGCCGATATCCTCCGCGCCATCGCCAGCGCGGGTCCGTTCCTTCTTCTCGCGTTGATACTGCGGATCGTCCACCTCGAACCCGCGCGATATCACGCCTGGCGCCGTGCTTCTGGGGCCTGTGGCCTCGACGACCGCTCCTCGTGCCCGCGCACCAGCCCGGGCCAGCTCATAGCGGTGGAGGTGGCCGCCATCAAGGAGATGGTACTCGCACCCGAACACCGGCACATGCCCGTGGGCACACTGGCCGTCTATGCCCAGCGTCTGGGCAAGGTCTTCGCATCCGTCACCACCTGGTCCAAACTGATCCGCGAGCACGGCTGGCATCCTCCGCGCAAACGCCTTCATCCGCCCAAGCCAACTATCGGCGTGCGCGCCACACGGCCAGACGAAACCTGGCATATCGACGTGACGGTCCTCAAGCTGCTCGACGGAAAAAGGGGCCTACTTGCATGCGGTCATCGACAACTATTCCAGGAAAATCCTCGCCTGGACATTGGGCACACCCCGGACCGAGATGTACTTCGGCACGGCTGCCGACCTGCCCACTGAATTGACAGCGGCCCGAAGCCGAGCTCGGGCTGCACGTCTTGCGGCTAACCGAGCGATGTCTTGCGATCGCTGCATCGGTCGGCCAGCCGACCTTCCCGCCCTTGAAATTCCTCCATGATTCCCGCTCTGCCGCTGTTGCGTACACGAAAGTGTGGAATGTCCACGTACGCAGCTCGGGTGGCGAAGGACAGGTCTCGTGTGTCGACGGACCACTACACCAAAGCCGACCTCAGTCTCTTATGGGCGAAGGGCCGTCCCTACCGCGACCACCAGGCAGGTCGGCATGGAGCCGCTGAAGAAGATCCCGACTCTGGCTAGAGTGGCTGGGCACTGTAGCCACCCCAACACCAAATCTTGTTGAGCGTTGAGAGGGCGCAAGCAAAATCATACCCAGCCGCAATTTGCGTAAATTGTCCCTGCGGCGCCGCGGTGTGGTTTTCGTAGTTGGCACCCCAGCAAACAATTGTGCCATCTGTTCTAATGCCGCAGCTAAATGTCCCTCCAGCAGCGACCTGCTTGTACGTACCAGGAACTGGAGTGGCTTGGCCGGAGTCGTTATCTCCCCAGCAAGTGATCGAGCCACTCGATGCCAGAGCACAAACGAACAGAAACCCTACACTGATCTGGGTAAAGGTGCCGGTGGGTGGACTGCCCCAATTGGGGTTACCCCAGCAGATCGCAGCGCCATCGGGCCTTATCGCACAAGTCTGAGTGTAGCCTGCGCTTATCTGTACATATTTCCCTGGGGGCGCGACGTTTTCGTCAAAGAACGCGCCGCCCCAACAACTAACGGTGCCGTCGAGCTTGATGCCACAGCCTTGAAGATCGCCCGCGCTGACTTGGGCATAGGTACCGGCCGGGGGCTGCGGTGCCGGGTCACTGACTTGCACACCGCCATATCCCCAGCAAACCGCGGAGCCGTCCGTCTCAACTCCACAAGAAAAATATTCGCCCGCATCAATCTGAGTGAACCTACTCGAGGAAGGCGCTGCTGGTCCCAGCCAGCACGTAGCAGAGCCGTCCCTGGTCAGAAAGCAGGCGCCCAGACCATAGTCACTCACGGTAATGGCCGATATTGCGTCCAATCCGGCATCGGACGACGTGGAGCCAGCGTCATCTTCTGGCATCGTGGTCGACGCATCTGAGCCACCCGAACCAACCAGCCCGCCCGTCGCACTCGCGCCGGTTCCGCCGCCACCGTTGGGTATGATCGCACCGCCCGATCCCGTTCCGCCTCCTGAATCGAAAGCACCGGCTCCGCCGCCACCGCTCGGCGCAGGCGAAACGCCCGAGGCATCATGCGATTGGAAGATGCCGGTTCTACCGCACGCCGATGCCCCAAAGAGTAGGGAAATGAATAGCCAGCGCACGATCGAATTGTCCCCCAGTTACGGGCCACTGGCCCCGGCGCTCCAGCACCCATTTAGCATCACGCTTACCGTGCTTGCGCCGCAATTGGGCACGGCTATGTCGGGTCTACCGTCGCCATTGAAATCGGCGACCGCAACCCCGCAGACATCGTCGGAGGCCCTGTACTCAACACTTGCCCTGAACGTGCCGTCGCCGCGCCCAAGCAAGACGCTCACGCTGTCAGAATCGGAGTTGGCGACCGCAAGGTCCAACTTGCCGTCGCCGTTGAGGTCGGCGATGGCTACGCGGCTGGAGTCATATGCCACCTCGTAGTCAACCTTGGGTGCGAAGACTCCGTGGCCCTGCCCCAACAATATGCCCACGCTGCCTGTGTGCACCACGGCCAGATCCGACCAGCCGTCGCCGTTGAAGTCCGCGATCGCAACTGAAGCCGTGCCATAACCGGTCACGTAGTCCACCGCAGGGGCAAAGGTTGCGTCGCCCCGCCCCATCAGCACACTCACGGCACCTGAGCTGGCAACGACGGCGTCCAGCAATTGATCTCGGTTCAGATCGGCGAGCGCGATCGATTGGGGAGTGTATTCAGTCTTGTAGTCCACCTTGGCAGCGAATGTGCCTGCACATTGTCCGAGCAGTACGCTCAAGGTGCTGGAACCGGAGTTTACTACGGCCAGATCCAGCAAGCCGTCAGCGTTTAGATCCCCAATCGCTAGCGAATTTGGACCGTTGCCAGTCGGGTAGGCCACGTTGGCGGCGAACGTCCCGTCTCCCACGTTGAGCATCACGCTCACCGTGGCCGAACCGGAGTTCGTCACGGCCAGATCAGGCCAACCATCGAAATTGAAGTCCGCGATGCCAACGGAGTTGCAGCCGGTACCGCTCGGGTAGTTGATCTTTTGGCCGAGACCGCCATTGCCGTCGCCAAACAGCACAGTCACGATCGAGCCGCTCGTGCCGACGACGAGGTCAGGATGGCCGTCTCGGTTTACGTCTGCAGCAGCCACCGCGCTTGGCGTGTAGCCAATCGTGAAATCTTGCCGAGCGGCAAATGTGCCATCACCACGCCCGAACATCAGGCTCGCTGGTGAATCGTAGTTGGCTATGGCGATATCCAGGTTGCCGTCACCATTGGCGTCCGTGAGAGCCACGGCCGTAGCGAAGTAGTCGACCGGGTAGCTCGCGCTGACGACGAAGGTTCCATCACCCTTGCCAAGCAGCACGGTTACGGCAAACGGCGAAACAGCCCCATGCGTCACGACCAAGTCGAGCTTACCGTCTTTGTTGAGATCGCCAACGGCAAGCGTCTCGGCATCCCCGTCGGTCAACGACTCCAACTTGTCGGCGAACGTGCCATCACCTCTGCCGAGCAGCACGCTCGCGTAGCCATCGATCTCCGCTACTGCGATATCCAGACGGCCATCATTATCGAAATCGGCGACCGTCACTGACCTTGGGTACTCATCAGTCCGGTAATCCACCTTGTCGGCAAACGTGCCGTCACCCCTCCCGAGCAGCACGCTGACTGCGTACTCGTAATCGGCTACCGCCAGGTCCGGCGTGCCGTCGCCATTGAAATCTCCGATGGCTGCAGAGTTAGGTATTTCATCAGTTGGGTAGTCCACATGCGGAACGAATGTGCCGTCGCCATGCCCTAGCAGCACGCTGACCACGCCCGCCGAGCCATCGCCACTGGGTACGGCAAGGTCCAACCTACCGTCGCCGTTCAGATCCCCGGCAACGACGGAGTTTGGCGACGCGCTGGTGGGGTAGTCCACATGAGCGGTAAACGTGCCGTCCCCGTTGCCGAGCAGTACCCCCACCGAGCTAGCCTTGTAGTTCACGACGGCAAGGTCGGGGCGACCGTCGGCATTGAGATCGGCAACGATGACGGCCCGCGGCGGTTCCGCCGTCGGATAGTCTACGGCTGCGGCGAAAGTGCCATCGCCTTTGCCGAGCAAAACGCTCACCGTGGCGGTACTGAGATTCGCAAAGACCAAGTCTTGCTTGTTGTCCCCGTTCAAGTCTGCTGCTGCCACATCCACGTCGTCCCCAGTCGCAAGCATCGGCGGGCCTCCGAAAGTCAGCATGCCCGTACAGGATACAGGGGCCAAGCCCGCGGCACCACCGGTGGACAATGCAGCCGCAGTGGATGACTTGCAGTCTGTCACTGACACGCCACCGCCCGAACTGACGGGGCCGCTGGCGGCAAAACCACCCGTGTGTGCCGGCATGTTCGTGGCGCCGCCCGTCGACGGCCTGCCTGCGATCGGCGCCGTGCCCGTGGTGGTCACGAATCCTGCCGTGCCGGCTGTGCCTTGAGGCGCTACGGTGCCTTGCACCCCAGCCGAACCGCCTGCGCCTCCGGGCTCGTTTGAAGCGAACACATTGCCCGAATTCGACGAAGAATCGAGTCGCGTTCGACCGCAGCTCGACATTGCCATGATCCAAGCCAACCCAACAAGAAAGCGACACGCGATGCCCACTCCGACCAATAGTAGCACCCCAGGGCACCGAGTGCAGTCCCGCATCACGGACTCATCGCGGGGAACTTCTCGGGACCAAGTACTGTATATTCTTTTCCAAATGTGATCGCCACCGCCCTCTCGCTAACAAAGCAGCGGATGGCCAACCTGGTCGCGAACAACCCGGAGATCCAGGGGGCGTTCGACAAGGGCGCATTGGAGCAACT
This sequence comes from Myxococcales bacterium, assembly GCA_003158735.1. Taxonomy (GTDB): domain Bacteria; phylum Myxococcota_A; class Polyangia; order Fen-1088; family Fen-1088; genus Fen-1137. The sequence continues at coordinate 19,032 of PMLB01000212.1, forward strand.
GCGGGCGCTGGAAGACCAGGTGCAGTTCGAAAAGCTCGGACTGCGCAAGCTGCTCGACGAGCTGAACGAGGGACAGGAAGACGAGACCAAGGCTGGCAACTGCGACCCAGACGACGTGCCGGAAACCCCAGACGAGCCTGTTACCACCGCGCCGGCTCCGCGCGAAGACGGTGGTCATATGCGCAGCGTGTCCATGGCGTGTTCGTGGGGGTGCTATGCATCGCCAAAGCATCACCCGTCATGGCTCGCCAGGACAGCCAAACCTCAATGATCTTGGGCATGCCGCTCTTGCGTACACCTTTGTGCGGAATGTCTGTGCACACAGCTGTGATAATCTGGCAGGCATGATCTGGGACTGCCGCTGGCTAGCAATCGGTCTGGCGCTGTCGTTCACCGCGCTTGCCTGCTTGCGGACACCCATGGACGAACAGCATGGGGTGACAACAAACACCTTCAGCTCGGGGGGAGGAGCCGGCACAGTCACCAGCGGAGGGACCACTGGCACTATTGGAGGAACGACCGGCACCACGACAGGCACCAGTGGAGGTGGAACAACCAGCACCAATGGAGGGACGATCAGTTTCCCCGGTGTCAGACCGCCGCCGACCTCGCCGCGTGCAGTGCTCCATAGCTCGCTCCCATGCGGATGCGGACATGGATGGCGCTATTGGCAAGCGGACGCGGGGTCAGGAAAACCCGCTTGGGCTGTTGTCCATCCGCCATGGCTATGCCGCTGAGGGTACGCCACAACCTAGGCCAACCAGAATCCTCTTAGCACCCCGCACAGCCCGCTGGTGTTTGCCGAGGCCAATACCCCGCCGCCGGGCGGTGTTTCCGGCGGTCGTCGCAACGAGCCGCCCTACCGGAGCCGTAGGACGGGCTCTGGGCATCCTCTACGGACAGTACGCCTGTGCGTGCCAGCGGGGCGGAGCCCGTTGGGCGCGTTGGCCACCATAGTAGCGTTCGACATCTATATATGTCTCTCATATAGTGGCGCCCAAGTGAGTCGCCGTGTGCGCCGAACGCAAACAAGGATTGGTTGTCGCTGCGGCTGTGGGGTATGGGTTCTCGCACGAGAAAGCCCCCTTCGATTGACCTAGGCACAGCGCAAGCGCTCTCGTCACACATCGCGCGCCACACGCCCCCGAGCGCAGCCCGCCCCGAAGATCTGCGACAGCCCTCCCAATAGAATCCGTTGGTGCACGTCCGGGCCAATTGCGCAAGTTGCTCCCGGACGCGTGAAAGGGCGGGCCTCGGGCGGCGGGCGGAGGAGACCATCAGGGAGTTTGCGACCATTGATGGTGCATTCATCGTTCGGGGCGATGGTGTTGTGCTCGCGGCGGGAGTTCAATTGCAAGCGAAGTCGATCCATCCGCCCCCTCGTCTCCACATTCCGCGGCTATCGTAGGATTAGGGACCCCCTAAGGGGTTTACGTTGTGCCATACTTCGCGCGTGTTCTGCGGGTTCGCTTTCGCACTCGTTCTCGCCCAGTCCGCCACCGGTGGTCACATTGATCTCTGGCAGCCGCCGGTCGCGGACAAGCAAGCGGAGACGTATTGGCTGGAGCCCGAGGGTGACGGCCTAGTGTACCGAGGCCCGAAGTTCGACGCGCACGTCGCGGAGGACGGCCGGGTCCGCTTCGAGGACAAGGCTAAGGCGAAACCCATCTCGTACCTGCCCATGCCCGCGCCGTCCGATACGCCCACCCTGCAAGGTGCAGTGAGGAAATGGCTGGGTGGCAGACCAAGAAGGCCTGCGTTTTCCGGAGACCTGGCCCCGCCCCCGCAAGCCCTCGGCTACTGCCCGCCCAACTTCGCGGATTCATGCGAGAGCAAGAGCCGTTACCTGCCCTCATACGCCAACAAACATGGCATCCTCGTCAACGCGGGCGTGTTCGTGGACTGGGAGAATCACTTGGTGCGGATCCCGGCAAGAGATGAGGCTCGCGTGGAAAAGGCGGGTTTTCTCGCTGCCACTTTCACGATGCGTACGCGCATGGCGGAACAGGCGCGGAACGAACGCCTAAAGGCCGTGCTCATCGATCTGCCGTCCCTCCTTTCCGCCATCTGGTACGACAGAGCCCAGCCCGCACACGAGCGTCGGAAGATCTTGCACGAATTGTGGAAGGAGTTCGCCGAAGCGCCCGGCAACGAGTCGGCTTGCGCCACGGTCATGGCCTTCATTCGTCGCCGACTGCCCGCTGGCGGCCCCGACGCTTTCAGCAAGGAAGAACTCAACGCATTCCGCGCCGACGGCAACCCAGCATTTGATCCGTACGGCCCTTGATTGCCAATTGGCGCTGTTGATCCCGGAACTTTTGTCTCCGTCAGCGCGGGCCGCCAAGAGCCGTACGCGTGCCGCTGCCCCCACCAGGGAGGCTTATCGGCGAGGCCAAGGCAGCTTGCAGAGCGAGGCCGTGTGGCCCTGGGTCTAATTCAGTCGCTGCAGATGGTCTCTTCCCTAGCGGAGCAGTCGCTTGCGGTCACATGTCCGACGAGAGAGATCCGTTCCAGAGTGTTTGTCTGCAGCTCGATGTCCACGGCGACTTCAGCGCCGGAAGAGCTCCTGCTCTCGACGGTAAGCGTCCCGGAAACTTCGCTCATCGAGCATGTGGTCGGTGCACCGGCGTAGCAGGAGAAACCCGGCGAGGTCCAAAACTTCGCGTCTATGAAAAGGTTCCCTCGCACGGCGTGGTGATGCTCAAAGTGGTTGGCTCGTAAGGCGCCGGAACAGCACCTGACAATCGTCGATTGCCATTATTCGGCCAGCCGGATGGACTGCAGCTCCATCTCCCGCTCCGAGCGCATTCCTCCCTTCAGAAGATAGCGTCTGCCCACGTCCAGAGTCAGGCTGGGGTCCGCGTCCACCCAAAGAATCTTCTGGCTGTCGCTGCCGCCTGGGGCGTCGCAGAACAGCCAGCCTGGCGGCGGGCAGGCCGCGCAATTGGCGCCCTCTGGACAGGGCGGACAAAAAACGCGGGAGTGGTCCTCGCAAAGAAAGGCGATCACGATCGCGTCCCCGCGCGGAGAATCCAGCACGGCTGAACCCGACACCGCTTTTGCGCGGTCGCTGGCCGAAGCCGGGGTCGGACGCGCGGGGCCGGTCAGCCTAGAAAGTTCGCAACAGGGCGTCGGCGGCCGACAGGCATGCCCCCCTGCCAACGTCAGGAGCGTGCCCACCGCCCCTAGCAGCAGACCACCATATTCTCTGGCGGAGCTGAATGTGACCTCGCGACTCATGTCGCCCTCGTCTCAGTGAACCATGGTCGCCCGCGGCTGCTCGCACTGTCAAGACGCTGGCATCGGCAAAAGTGACTGCAACTGGAATTCGCGCCTGCGACCAAACTCTGACAGCCATATCGTGCGTCGCGCCTGTTTCGCCTGTTATCCGTCGCGAGCTCCCCGCAAATGGGCACTAGTCACCACGGAATCGTCTCGCGCGCTGGCGCCTGCGCGGATTGTGTGCGTCTTTCGCTCTGGGCTCGTCTAAAATAGCGGCCCGTGGGCAACAAGTCGTGGGTCTTTCCGGTGATGCTGCTGGTCGGCCGGCCGGCGTTTGCGGACGTAGCGCCGCCACCACCCAATCATTGCCCAGCCGGCCAGGTGCCTGTCACGGATCACTCCGGCGCGCGCTGCGAGCCCGAGGCGCCAAGGGATTGTCCCCCGGGATGGCTTGGCCAGGTCGGGGGCACCTGCACGTTGCACCTATGCCAGAGGGACAGCGACTGCGCTAACGGACATTGCGTCTCGCATTCGCTGTGCTTCGAGCAACATTACTGCCTTCCCCGGTCAGCGTCGGATGGATGTGAAGGTTCCCGGACCTCCTTCTCGGCGGAGAGACTGTGTGGCGCCGGGTATCGTTGTGCTGTGCCCGACGAGTGTCGTCCTGGCAAGCTGTGCCTGCCCGACGGGATCGACATTCCGGGCGACTACCCGCCTGGGAGCAGGGGGAATGGCGGTGGCCCGGGCGGCGCAGGCTGCGCCGGATGCCGGCGTCCCCAGACCGCGGCGACCGGATTCCCCGCGATGATCGGACTCCTGTTCGTTGGCGTCGTCTTGCGGCGACGAACCCGTTGAGGATCGTTCTGAGGGTCACCGCAGGTCGTTGAGTTGCGCGTCCGCAAATGTCTGCTTCGGGCTTGGCTTGCCTCTATCTCTTCGCCGCCTCCCGACGACAGCGCTCGGCGTAGGCTTGGCCCAGGGCCGGTACGCCGGGCGCACCGTCCGGATGGCGCTCCAGCATCGACTGGATCGTGGTGGCGCTGAACGCGCCGTCGGAATCGATAGTGAATGTGTAGTTGACCCTGGGCCTGGTCACGTCCAGCGTGCGGCGCAGCTCCAATTCCAGCGCGAGTGCCCGAGCCTCGGCCGCCAGCGCCTGCCGCACACGCTGGTCACAAGAAGCATCATGAGTGGGCAGCCAGGGTGGGGCCATCAGCCGGTGAAAAAGAAGGTGCCCCGCGCGAGCCGCGGTCTCGCCGTCGTCAAGAGCAGCGTCGAGAAACAGCGGCCCCGCTTCCTGCAATTCCGAGCGTCGTCCGAAGCGCCACGCATCACCGTCGCGCCACGCACGCGCCAACTGCTGAGCATCGGCCCGGCCCGTGAGCCGGCCCAGCCCAGCTCTGAGTTGGCCCGCGATGCGCGTCTGGCGAGCCGGGTCGAGCCACGTGCCCGCGGGACAGGTCACGCGCCCCTGACGCCAGAGAGAGCGTGTGGCGCCCACGGCCAGAATTCCCGTTGCAACCAGGACCGCGGCCATGCGGGAAGGCTTGTTCACGGTCAGTAGAAGGTCACGCCCGGGACGAGTTCGGACCGCGCGTGAGGAACACCCGCCAGCGACCGAGCCACGCGAGCAGGCGCACCAGCAGGGCCATGGCCATCCGAGTTTCCGATGATCAGGGCATGGTGGGATTTGGGAAACATGGGGCCGCGATGATACTTCTCAGTTCGCGCTCTTGAGGCCAATTCCTGGAGTTCGAGAGCGCCACGTCATCGTGGGCTGACGTGGCGCCGGCCCCTGAGCACGCAAGCCTGGTGATCCGATCGACGGATCGGCCTGCGCGCTACACCCCATACGGGCGCAATTCACCCGGGGGGAAGGACGACCACGGCTTGCACGGCTTGGTGTAGTCGACCACCGGAAGGCCAGCGTCTGTTCCCCCTTTGATCACTGTGCCGGTGCAGTCGGGCATGGACGCAACCGGCACGACGAGACCATCTACGGCAATCGAGGCCGCACCCCCAACACCATGAGCGCCCTGGAGCGAAAAACGCATGCCCGAGCTGTCGAGTGGACTGACCTTCCAGCGACCATTGACCCCGGAAACGCCAATCACGCCCGAAACAATGACTTCATCGTTCGCCAGCAGGGCCACGCTGCCTGGGCCCACCAGCGGGACCGACGTCTGAATCTCGACGGGATCCGAAGTCACAACCGCGGTCACTCGCCTGAATTCAGGGCACTCTTTGCTCGTGGGGGTGGCCATGACACAGGCCCGAATAGGGCGCGAAACCTGTTTGTTGCCTAGCGTGTCGCGCGCCACCGCGGCCAAACATGTCCAGCCGTCCTTGAGGTTGTTGGAGGCATCGAACTGGTGGCCGGCGCATTGCAGGCCATCGTTCACAATCGGTCCGATGGTGTAGATGGACGGCAGCCCGCCGGCAGAGTAGTTGAGGACCTCAGTCATCGTATAGCAGTGGGCTGTCGGGTCGCCGTCAGCGAACTGCGCCTTGCTGATGTTTGCGGTCGTCAGACAGAAGGCACCAGGGTCAGGCGGCGCGCCCGTGGTGACCTTCGAGCAAGTAACGCTTGGCGGCTGTGGGCTGAAATCCGCGTTCTGGACTGGTGCCATGGCTACCATGTTCACAACCTGCGCATCCACGTCCGTCTCCGGCCTTGTCGTGGGTACCAAGTCAGGGTTGATGTCGTCGCAGAAACCGTCGGGGGGGTCGCTGGTGTCCACCACCAGCGGCCGCGACGTATTGTTCAGGATGAACAACTGGACTTGGCCTTGATCCACGCCGCCGATAGGTACCCAGTCAGGCTCGCCGGTCAGCGCCGTGTTGCCGTTGTCCTGCGCACGGACTCGCACATCGAAGAGCTGGGTAACTACGTCGCCATCATCCACCGCGTCCGGACCGACTGGATCGAAGAGCCAGCTGCAGTTTCCATCCTTGTTGACCCTCCGAATCATCGGAGGATCCAGATCAATGGTCGGCGGCGTATTGTCGAGCGAAAGCTCATAGCTGACGGCGGACTCGTTTCCCAGCACATCCTGTGCCCGGAAGGAGATGGTGGGGAAGAGCGCGTAGACAGGGAGCTTGGTCGTGTCAAAGAAGTTCGAGTAGACATCGCCGCCCGCGGCCGGCAGCGCCAGCTTGACCTCGAAGTTCACGTTGCCGTTGCCCACCACCGCCACCACCGAGGAGGGGTCTACGCCAGCCGGATCGTCAACCGTTGCTTTGATCGTAATCACGCTCCCGACCATGGCACCACTGGCAGGCACCGTCGCGGTAATGGAAGGCCCCGTGCTGTCGCTGATGAAGTGGCGTGTGACGACTGTCTGAGTTCCATTTTCGTCAACCGCCCGGAAGGTGACCAGCTCATCGCCCACCAGAGGCGTGGCAAAGCTATTGAAATCGATGGTGCCCGCGTAGACGCCACTGGTTGTTTGGGTCAGCGGGACTGCACTCCCTTGCCCCACCGCCATGGTGACCGAGGTGATGGCAAACCTCGGCTGGGTCGCATCGACCTCGACCGGCGCCGACCCCTTGTAGTATCCGCCTTCAACGGGAGAATTCACCACGACCGTGGGCCCGGTATCCACCGACAACGTGACCTTGGCGTCCGCCGAGGTTCCGCCCACCGTCGTGGCCGTGCAAACCAGGTCATAGCTGCCGGTGCCGACGTTCGACAGGTCGAGGGGAACACCAGAGAAGATGACGAAGGTTGTGTTCGACTCAGGGGCCGAATCCGTCTCGGACCTGGCCAGCTTCAAAGACGCCACCACCGCGCCCGTGACCGGATCCTTCAGCTCGACCGTGAGCGACGACACGTCGTCGGCCCGCATGTCGCCCGAATTCGAGACGACCGTCACCATGACCACAGGCTTGGGCCCGTAGTTGGCTGGAACGATCAACATGTCGGGGACGCCACCGTCAGCGCGCGGGACCAACGATGCCGGGTCCACTGTCACCGTGATCGATGGTGGCACGGACAATGAGTCGCTACCGTTCGCCACCCCATCTGCGATGGTGGAGTGGCCGTCACGCACGCCTCGATCGGCCTGGGCATCAAGCTTCACCACACGAGCGACGCCGCCGTCGTCCTGCACAGGTGGGGGTGGCTCTGTGCCAGTGCTCTTTCCGCAGCCGACAAGAACCAGTGCGCCCAATACTATCGATCGCGAAACAAGTGATGCTCTCATAGACCGCCCTCTTCCTTCCTAGGTTCGGACGAGGCAAGACAACTATTTAGCCCCGGCTGGGGGTGTCGCTGTGGGAGTGGGTTCGAGCGGCGGGCTGTCCCCGGACGCCGCCTGATCAGACGCAGCAGCCGCCCGGCCCTTTGACTTCGCCCTGCCCCTCGGTTCGGCCTTTACTGAGTCACCGTCGCCGGAAAGCGACCAGCCGTCACCCGATGTGGCCCCGCGTGGGGGCGCCTCCACTCCGGCTGGCGCATTCTCCTCGATGGGAGCCGGCTTGCCCGGCGGAAAGTCGAACACGAGGAATCGCGTGCCGTTGGGCCCCGACTCGGTCCCCGGCGTGGAACTCGCGGGTTCGCGAAGCGTGATGAGAAGCTCGACGTCCTTGCGGCGCTGCTTGGCCGCAACGCTTTGCACTGGCGTGGGAAAGGCGCGCGTATCGAGCTTGCGCCGGTTATTCGCCATGTGGATGCGGCACCCGCGCAGCAGAACGGTCAGCGTGGAATGGCCGCCCTTGGACAGATGGCCTTCTTTCACGTCGAATTCTACTGGCCCAGTCGTCTGAAAAAAAACACGCGACCCCGTGGCCGTGGGCTGGAAGCCGGTCCAGATGAGATGGGGCGGGCTCTGCGGGGACTGGGGCAATGGGTTGCTGACGTTGCTCCCCGGGGTGACGCCCCCATACTTGGCGCCCGCCTGACCCGACGGCGCGCTGGCGCCCTGGTCCGAGGGTGCGATCTGGTCCAGAGGCACGTTCATGTCCTTGGGCACGAGGAGCTGGTCGGCCCACGCCGGCCCAGCCGCCACCACACCTGCGCAGGCAAGCAGCACCGGACACAGAACACTCAATTTCACGCGCAGGTTCAAAGTCATCCCTTGTCATCATAAGCGTGGGTCCGACGATCTGGCAAATACAGAGCGCGTCAAAATGGCCAACAATGCTGTGCTGCGGCGGGAAAACGACCCTCACCGTCTCGTCCAAGCCAAGGAAATCGCACTCATGGCATCGGGTCGGACCCTGCAATCGGATCCACTGGTTCGCTGAGCAACCGAGCGCGCAGGGAGCCGACCAGGAAAATCGAGCCTGCGACCACGGCAAGGCCATCGGGCGCTGTCGCCACAAACTGGCGCGCACGCGCAAGCGCAAGGTCCGGGTCAGCCATCACTTCTACCAATCGATTGCCGTCGCGCGGAACCAGCGCGGCCAGGGCCTCGGGCGCCAGTGAACGTTCACTGGGCGAGCGCGCGGCTACCACGAGATCGAAATGTGGACAGAGTGCCGCCAGCATGGTCGCCGCATCCTTGCCCTGCACGATCGAAACTACCAAAGCGCGGCGGGATGCGGCTGGCAGGGCAGCAGCCAGCGCCGTCGCACCCTCGGCATTGTGGGCGCAGTCGAGCAGCACATCAGCCGCCACGCGCTCAAGCCGCCCCGGCCAGCGGGTTTCGGCGAGACCGCGCTTGACCACATCGGGTTGCAACACGCGGCCCATGCGGAACGCCACCTCTTCGGCCAGTGCCACGGCCAGGGTTGCGTTCGACACTTGATGCGCCCCAGGCAACGCCAACGGGAAGTCCGGCCCAACGAAGTCCACTCCCAGCCGCCGCAGCGGCGCCCCGATCTCACCAGCGACCCGCTCGACCTCGGCCAAAGCCTCTGGTGCAAGCGGCCCCAGCAACAGCGGCACCCCGGGCCGCGCGATGCGCGCCTTTTCGTGGGCGATCTCGCGAATGCTGTTGCCCAGCAGGTCCTGGTGATCGATCGCGATGCTGGTGATCGCGCAAGCCAGAGGGTGCGATGCCGTGGTGGCGTCCAGGCGACCGCCCAGGCCTGTCTCCAGCACCGCCACATCGACGCCGGCCTCGGCAAAAGCCAGGAAAGCCAGCACCGCCGAAATCTCGAAGTAGGTCAGAGGCACGCCGGTTGCCGCCACCACCTCATCGAGATGGCCCAGGCGTTCGCCCTCGACCTCGCGACCGTCGATGCGAATGCGCTCGGAAAACCGGCACAGGTGCGGCGAGGTGAAAAGCCCGGTGTGCAGACCCGCAGCGCGCAGAATCGATTCAAGAAAGGCCGCGGTGGAACCCTTGCCGTTGGTGCCTGCGATCTGCACCGCTCGAAAACGACGTTCCGGCCAACCCAGACGCTCCAGCGCCAACTGCACGCGGTCCAAGCCAAAAGACACGCCCAGCGTGCGCACCGACTGCAAGCGCGCCAGCAACTTCCCGTACGCCGTGTTCATGAGAGCCCCGTCAGTTCATGGGTACCAACCGCAGTTTCCCGCAGGTTTGCCCCGGATTTCACCACAGAGAGCACAGAGACGGATCGGAAGCAAGAGAAGGTTCGGATCCGGATCCGAAACCCTTTCCTTCCGGCCTCTGTGGCCTCTGTGCCCTCTGTGGTGAGACTCCGGATCGCGCCAGCGGCCGTCAAGTCCCAGAGAATCGTGGTTAGCACCTAAGCCCGTCAGTTGCGCGTGGTCACCGCCGGCGTTCCCATCCAACGCAAGGCCAAGGCGATGGTCGCTTTCAGCTCCTTGCGGGGCACGATGATATCGACGAAGCCGTGACTGAGCAAGAACTCGGAGCGCTGGAACCCCGGCGGCAGGCTCTGTCGCATGGTGTTCTGGATCACGCGCGGGCCGGCGAAGCCGATGAGCGCCCTGGGCTCGGCAATGTGCAGATCGCCCAGCATGGAAAAGCTGGCGGCCACACCCCCGGTGGTGGGGTGCAACAAGATGGACAGCATCGGCACATGCGCCTCCCGCAAGCGTGCGATGGCGGCGCTGGTCTTGGCCATCTGCATGAGCGAAAGAATTCCTTCCTGCATGCGCGCCCCACCCGAGGCGGAAAATATGAGGGCCGGCACCCGGCGTTCCAAGGCGCGCTCGAAAACCCGCGCGATCTTCTCGCCCACCACCGACCCCATGGAACCGCCCATGAACTCGAAGACGAAGAAGCCCGTCTCGACCGCGATGTTCTCGATGCGTCCGGCGACCGAAATCAGGGCCTCGACCTCGCCGGACGCCTTACGCGTGGATTTCAAGCGATCGCTGTACTTCTTGGAATCGCGGAAGCCCAAGGGGTCGATGCTTTCGACGTGCGCGTCGTGCTCGATGAGGCTGCCCTTGTCCATGATGGAGGCGATGCGATCGCGCGTGGCCATAGCGAAGTGGTGGCCGCAGCCGGTGCAGACATCCAGGTTCTTGTGCACATCCCCCGTGAGCAGCGCCGCCTGGCACGTGGGACACTTGGTGAAGACGCCCGCGGGAATGCTGCGCTTCTCGAAGGCGGGCTCGTCCTGTTTCTTGCTGCGCCTATACCAGACGATGGGGAGTTTTTCGGACACGACCCACAATTTCGACTGTGGGCGTGGATCTGTCAACCATCAGCGACGTCCCTGGGATTCGGAGCAGGGGGCCGGGGCGGGGACGGAATCGGGGTAGGAGACACCACAGATGGCGGCTCATTCCCGGACAACGCAACACTCTTGGTGCTCACCTACGACTCGCCTGCGCGGCATACGATCAACGACGGGCACTAGGGAATCGGCCCTCGCCGGTTGTCGGGAACAGACGCACAGAGAGATCCGTGGAACATGACTCTTTTTGTCAGTCAAAGCTACCCAAACGCGATCTTTGTCACCCTAGAACAACGGGTTCTGAGTCAGGCAAGGTTCTGTTTCCAAAATGATCATAGGTCGTTAGGTTGCATGCCGCGAGTTGTTTTGCTGTGGCACGTTGAGTGCATGGTCGCAGCAGCCAGGAGGTAATAGGAATGAACATCAAAGCTCGCAAGCGCAGCGGAGGCTTCACCTTGGTGGAGCTCATGATCGTCGTGGCGATCATCGGAATTCTGGCAGCAGTGGCGATTCCGGCTTTCACACGCTACGTGAAGAAGTCACGTACGGCTGAGGCGGTGGGTCACCTCAACAAAGAATGGGCAGGTTCGTTGTCCTACTATGAGACGGACCACATGCAGGCCGGCGGCACGGCGCTGCCCAAGCAGTTTCCCGGAGCCACGGGCAGCTGGGCTCAGGCCACAGAGTGCGGCTGTTCGACTGGTCAGCGTTGCGCCCCCAACCCCGGGGCTTGGAATACTCCCGTGTGGTTGGCCCTCAACTTCTCCATTCCTGACGCGCACAACTATATGCCCGGGTACAGCGGCACCGGCACGGGCACTGCCGGCCAGTTCACTGCCTATGCCAAGGGAGACTTGAACTGCAACGGAACCTTGGCCGAGTTCATTCGCAGTGGCGGTGTGAACAGCGCTGGAGACGTGACCGGCGCCTACCAGCCGCTCGTCCTCAACGAACTAGAGTAGATACCGTCACACGGCCCACAAGGTCGAGCAAGCCCCGGACGGGATACCCCGCCGGGGCTTCTT
>PMLB01000043.1 GCA_003158735.1 Myxococcales bacterium
ATGGGCCGGTCCATTTTGGGCCTTCACCCTCCATAGGCCGTTTGAAAGAAAGCGTGACAGGCAGAACATGCCCGTCTAGCCACGGTGGGCGCGACGAAACACCAGCATGGGGCCGAAGCCCAGGGCAATCCCGATCCCCATGCCGATGATCCCATGCACTCCCACGCAAGAGTTGCCGATCGCACCCGTGAAGAGAGCTGTCGCCGCGGCGCTAAAGAACACGGCAATCGGATTCTCCGATCGGGCGGCAACGCGAGCGATGAAAAGACCGGCGAGAACCCCACCTCCGATGCAAAGAGGCAGGCACACGCCATAGCAAGCATTGCCCATGCAAACATGGCCGTGCAACTTGGCGATAATCCCAGCGCTCAGGGGCAGAAGCCCGTAAACGATTCCCGGCAGAACCGCACGACCCGCGGCTCGTCCCCGCCAGAGCAGGAACATCGAGGCGAGATAGAGCAGCGAAGCGAGCACCAAGGGAAACGACACTTCATGAACCATGAGTGCCACCATTGCACCGAGGAGCAGCGTCGGAATCGACCAAGCAGCAGCGTGCCGCAAGCGTCCAACCTCGTAGGCGCGCTTTGCTCGTTCCCGCAAATCTGAGGATTCAGTTGCCATAGACTTTTCTCCAGGCTTCCTTCAGCCGAACCAGGGCACGCTCTCGCCGTTTTCGAAACGTGGCGCCAGGAACGGTTGCTGGGCCTTCATCGTTGAAGGTTGCGACCAGAGTCTGCTGATCCGATTCCGAAAGAGTGCCGAGCACCTGTCGTGCCACCGTCACGAGTTGCTCGCGGGAGATGCGCGCCTCCGGGCTCTCAGCCGGATCAGCCGAGTCATAACCTTCCACGAATGTTGTTCTTGAACGCGCCATCTGCTTTCGCACGGTCCTGACTTCCCAGGCCGCGATGGTTATCGCCCAGGTGAACGCGTCGCCCATGCGATCAAACGACGAGGCTCGACTGAAGACTTTCAAGAGGGCCTGCTGCGCGGCATCTTCAGCATCCGCACCCGAAAGCATCTTGCCGCAAAACGAGGTCACGACCGGCCACAGGTCTGCATAGACCTGGTCGAAGGCAGAGCGATCGCCATCCGCAAGACGGATCATGAGATCATTCACACGCTTCCGGGCTTCGGCGTTCATCAGTCGCTGGGTTGCCTATGGTTCGAAGGTCGTGGCGGCAATGGTCTTGAATATGACGAATTTCCGATTCCTGAGCCCGGCCTTTCCGGAGTTCACCCCCCGTAGGCCGTAGAAGAGGAAACGTGACAGGTACAATAGAAATACATTCACGCCCGCGGGCAAGCCGGGCCACGCGCGAGCAGCACGCGCCAGCGGCTGATCCAGGCAAGCAGACGCACGAGCGGGGCGATGGAGAGCGGCCGGGTCAGACGGAGTGGACGTTTGCGCAGAACACTCTCCACCACGTCAACCGCCTGGTCGAGGGTGTACATGAAAGGCCGCACCGAAGCGCGCGCCATCTTGGTATCCACGAATCCGAGACGCAGGTTGCTGACCGCCACGCCGTGCGGCCGCAAAGCCAAGCCCAAGCCTTCGAAGTAGTTCGACAGAGCGGCCTTGGACGCTGCGTAGGAGGGAAACTCGGCCTGCACCAGCACATCGGCCTGGCTGGACAGCACCACGAAATGCCCACGACCGACCGCGACCATTGTGGGCACGATGACCTCGGCGCTGCGCAGTGCGCCCAGCAGATTCACCTCGAAGACGTGAACGTCGCTGCGCAGATCCCGCGGATCGAACGAGCCGCCGATGCCCGCGCAGTAGATGCAGGTGTCGACCAGGCCCTGCCCGACAATCGCACGCAGTTTCTCGACGTAGTCGCGATCGCTGACGTCGAGCACATGGTGGCGGTAGCCAGCGTGTGCAACCGGGCTCGCCCGGCGCGAGATGCCGGTGATCTTCCAGCCGCGATCGAGCAGCCTGCGCGTGCTGTGCAGCCCGATGCCGTCGGAGTTTCCGATGATGAGGACGTGGCGGGACGGGGGCGGCATGGGCCCGAGAATAGCCCGACATCCGCGCACTCGCTTATGACACCTCGTGATTCACGCATTCGGTTACAGAACGCTCCGCTTTTCCTCGCGATTTCCCGAGAGCACCGCGTCGACGGTGAATCTAGGGCACGAGCTTCCGCAACATGCGACGTGCCCATCCGGCCCTGCCTGTCCGTTATAATGGCTGGGCTACCAACAAAGGTGTCTTCTATGCAATCCAATACTCTTGCAGGGCTCATCGCTATCCTGAGTCCCTGCCTCCTGCTTGCTTGTTCCTCGGCCCAAGTTTCGCTGAGCAACCCGCCTTCCGGTGGTGGGAATGCTGGTACGCTTGGCACCCAGGGTGGTGGCGGCGGCGGGATTTCGCTGAGCACGGCGCAATCAACCCAGCCCGACGACACTGCCAACAAGCCGGCTCCGCCAGGATGTGGCGATGGCAGTCTGACCAAGGACGAGGCATGCGACGACGGCAACAGGGTTTCCGGCGATGGCTGTGCCGCCAACTGTTTGCGGGTAGAGCCGGGCTACTCCTGCGTGCCCGCCGGGCAGCTATGTCATCCCGTCGCCCGTTGTGGCGACAGCGTCCTGGTCACGCCCGAGCAGTGTGATGACGGGAACACGGTTGCCGGCGACGGCTGCTCGCCCACCTGCAAAGTCGAGCTTGGCTACAAGTGCAGCAGCAGCACGACCAACGGCAAGAGTGTTTGCACCCACACCACCTGCGGAGACGGGAAGGTCGAAGGCGCAGAGGGCTGCGACGACGGCAACTCCATGCCTTTCGATGGCTGCTCATCCGATTGCCAGAACGAGCCCAACTGCAGCGGCGCCTCATGCACATCCAGGTGCGGCGACGGCATCGTGCTGGGCGAAGAGTGTGACGACGGCAACAACACTGATGGCGACGGCTGCTCCAAAGATTGCAAGATCGAGACCGGCTTCAATTGCACCCAGCCGACCCTCGGCGACAAGATGATGGTTCCGGTGATCTATCGCGACTTTCGCTATCACAACCCCACAGAGTTCGAGGCTGGGATAATTGGCCAAACCACGGCCGTCCTCGGCCTGGTCAAGAATGATCTCGACTCCGACGGAAAGCCCGTATACACGGGCACGGGCGGCAACATCATAAGTGCGGCGGACTTCGCCGAGTGGTATCGGACCTCCAGTGTGAACCACGCGACCGCGTCCAAGTTGGCGCTCTGGAACAACGGCCAGGGTGCGTACGTCAATCGCTATGGGCCCAATGGGGAAAAGTGGCCGACAACCATCCCTGCCTATTTTTGCGGCAACGTCGGCAACGAAGTAAACGGTCAGCCCTGCACGTTTGTGTACGGCAAGACCGACTGCGACACTGACCTGGCGCTAGGCTACACGTTGCTCAAGTGCACCGCGAGCGGCGGCAACTACACCGCGACCTTCGTGATCGCCGAAAGCGACGGCAATCCCCTGTTTTTCCCGGTCGACGACGATCTCTTCACGCCTCTTACCGAGCGTAGCTTCGCGACGATTCCACCGTACTACGACCCGAGTGCGACCTGGCCGCACGACGTGGATGCCAACGGAGCCGATCGGTTGCACAATTTCAGCTTCACCAGCGAAGTCCGCTATTGGTTTCTCTATAGCAAGGGCAACACCTACACCCTCGATTTCGTCGGTGACGACGATGTATGGGTCTTCATAAACAAGAAGTTGGCAGTTGATCTGGGCGGCGTCCATACCCCCGTGCAGGGCTCGGTCACGCTGGATGCCACGAAGGCATCTAGTCTGGGTCTTGCTGACGGCAAGGTCTACGAAATAGCCGTGTTCCAAACCGAACGCCAGACAACTGGATCGTCCTACAAGCTGACCCTGACCGGCTTCAACGCGGCTCCCAGCGATTGCAGGCCAATTTGTGGTGACGGAATCCTGGAAATTGGGGAAGAGTGCGACGACGGCGTGAACGCAGGCGGATACGGGCAATGCGGCCCGGGCTGCAAGCTAGTGGCTGGCTACTGTGGCGACGGAATCGTACAGCCGGGCGAGGATTGCGACGATGGCGTCAACAACGGCAATCCCTGCCCGTCCGGGTGCCGCATCATCATTATCGACTAGTGTCCTGTAAGAGAAAAA
>PMLB01000071.1 GCA_003158735.1 Myxococcales bacterium
CTCTTCCGGTAAACTCACGCTAGTCTCAGCAAGCCTCAAGAGTGTTTCGCCATCCGCACGCTCTACCTTGGCGCGGAGCGTTTGCCGCCCGACGTTGGCGTACCATTCATGCGCGCAATAGCCTCGTCACGTCTTCCCCCGGCACCCTGACACCTCGCCCCACAACCAATCGCGACTCGCCCGCAAATCATAGGCTTAGATCGTCAGGTGAAAGCAACCGCCTGCATCATGTGCACTCTCGACAGGTGCCCGATCTGGGGTCACTCAAAGGCGGGCCCGCACAATCAGTTTCTGATACCATCGACGCATACTCACCATCCACAATTCCAGTTCGGCCGCAGTCGAGCGATCAAGGACCGAGGGAGCGCTGAACATGAAGAGTCAAGGGCCTTCTTCCTGGTCGATCTACCGGCGCCGGAGACGAACATTTCGTCTCATCATCGCCTCTCTTCCAGCGGTCCTCGGTCTAGGATACGCATTGTCACGGCTGCCCGATTCTGGCATCCCACTTTTGGTTCTTGCCATCCTCTGGATGCTTGCATTCGCTGTCTCGTGCATCCACATGAGCGGCACTCCTTGTCCACGTTGCGGCCGGCCCTTCTTTCTCAGGTGGGGGGAGCTCAATCCATTTTCGAGCCAGTGCCAGCACTGTGGCTGTCCCAAGTGGAGTGAGGAATGGTAAGAGTTCGCCCGGCCCCGACCTGACGTAGCCGGCGAGTAGCGGGGCCTTCTTTGGCAGGGAGAAGGGAACGGACAAAGGACTCGAAGCGTCTCGCAACGGGGCGGCGTACTGACGTGGATCTCGCCGGCAGGGACCACGGACGGCGCGGGAACGGCCATGCGGCGTAAAGCCTCGCCCGGCCCCGTCCTGACGTAGAGAGCGAATTGTGAGACCTTCCTGGGCAGGGAGGTCGACATGGACAAGGAAATCGAAGCATTCCGAAACGAAGTGCTGCACTGGCGCGGGACTCGGCGGCGTGGAGCGCGGCCATACACGAGTGCAATGAGGGCAAAGGCGCTGGAGTTGACGGCGGGATTGCGCAATCGAGGACTGACGATGGAGGCCGCGACACGGCAACTCGGTTTCTCGGCAGCGACGTTGTACGCATGGAGGAAGACGTCGGGCCGCACCGGTTTGCTGCCAGTCAGGATTGCGCCCGACGCGACGGCTGCGCTTTTGGCGCCGACCAGGTCGACGGTGCAGCTGGTGTCGCCGCACGGATACCGAGTGGAGGCGCCAGACCTGGCGACGGCGGTGGCCCTACTGCGGGAGCTTGGGTAGTCCGTGATCGGGTTGACCCGTGCCGTGCGCGTTTTCGCGTACGGCGTGCCGGTAGATCTGCGCAAGGGGTACAACGGCTTGTCGGCGCTGGTCGAGCAAGAGATGAAGCACCGGCTGTTGGACGGCGACGTGTACCTCTTCCTGGGGCGCAAGCCGCGCCGGGCGAAGGTGCTGTACTTCGACGGCACCGGCCTGTGCCTGCTGGCGAAGCGCCTGGAAAGAGGTCGCTTCGCGCGGCCGTGGGAGCGTTCGCGCGGCGCCGTGCTGTCACTGACGTTGAGCGAATTGGCACTGTTTCTCGAAGGCAGTGAGCTGATTGGAAGAAAATCGCTCGCGCCGCCCACTTTCGACGAAAAAAGTCTTGCAGTGAAGATCCCGATATGATCTTAAGAGAGATGTGTTCAGCACCGTCGAGAAACTCGATGACCCCGCGCTGGTGAAGCAAGCGGCGCTCCTGCTTGAGCAGGAGAATGCTCGGCTGCACACGCGATTGCAGGAGCTGGTTGCGGAAATTGCCAGACTGAAAGGCAACGACGGGCACAAGCAGCTGCAGTTGGAGATTGTGAAGCTGCAGGAGCAGATGGCGACGTTGCGCCAGGACATGTTCGGGGCGTCGAGCAAGAAGCGGAAGGCGAAGGACGAGTCGCCCGCGCCCCGCCCGCCGCAAACCGGGCACGGGTTTCGGCAGCAAACCGAGCTTCCTGTCGAGGAGCAGCTGCACGAATTGCCCGAGGCGGACCGCATCTGTCCCGACTGTGGCGCGCCCCTGGCCGAGTGGGAGGGACAGACCGAGGACTCCGAGGAGATTACGGTGGTGGAGCGGCAGTTTGTGGTGAAGAAGAACCGACGGAAGAAATACCGCTGCCAGCACGGCTGCGCGCCAGTGACGGCGCCGGCGCCACTCAAGCTGATGGTGGGCGGGCGGTACTCGACAGATTTTGCGGTCTACGTGGCCATCGCCAAATACCTGTACCACCTGCCACTGGAACGACAGGTGCGGATGTATGCGGCCAACGGGTTGGTGGTGGACAGCCAGACGCTGTGGTGTTAACGGCCGCGCTTGCGTCGTAGACCGACCTGCTTTTGCGTCGGAACTGACATCGTAACGAGCCGCGATCCGTGCGGCGAGAATTCGGCCGAGTGTGAGCCCGACGGAGAGTCGAGCGGGACGGCTGGCGCCTTCGCCAAGTGGGGGATACGGTGGGCGGTCCGGTTCACCTGGCCATGGCCCCCACCCTGCCTCCGAGGTTCGTTCGCGATCGGCAGGAACTGGACGCGGTGCTGGCCGAGGCCAAGCAAATGGCGTGTCCGCACTGCCGGCGGACGGGCATGGTGGTGGGGCACGGGCTGCTCATGGGGTACGCCGAGCACGGTAGCGAGTTGGTGGTCAGGGGTCGACGGCTGCTGTGCTCACGGCGCTTCCGTCGGTCAGGGTGCGGGCGCACGTTCTCGGTGCTGCTGGGGACGGTGCTGGCCAACTTCGTGGTGCGAACCAGGACCATGTCGCGTCTGCTGGAATTCGTCGTTGGTGGGCTGTGCCGCAAGGCCGCGTGGGAGCGAGCCGTACCGGGTCTGACCATGCGCAGTGGCTACCGGTTGTGGGCACGCCTGCTCGCGGTCCAGTCGCGCCTCCGCACCGTGCTCTGTGGCGTGGAACCTCCGCCTGCCACCACCGACGTGAGACCCATGGCCCAGATGCTTGCTCATTTGAGGCAGATACTCGGCGGCACCGAGTGCATCTTCGCGGGCCTCCAGCTCGCGTTCCAGCGCGACCTGTTCAGGTGACGGGCGAACAGCGCGCCGTCCCCGGTGCTGAAACGCCTCAGCGCCGGCCGATTCGCAACGATCGCGAGGCCGCGCTCAACTCGTAGCCGCTGGCCGCGTTTGCGACAACACGGGCCGCCCACGGCAGACGTCGATTTCGGCCGGACCGCCTGGGGCGTATCAGCAAGGGGACACAACCCGCAAGGAGGCCTCCCGCATGAAACGCGTCACCCCGTACCTGAAGATGCGCGTGCTCGGCGCCATCGAGTTCGCGCCCGGCAACACCATTGTCGACCGCATCAAGCACGTCAGCGGCATCGTCTTCACCGAGGAGAACGACCAGCGGCACCAGTTCACCTGGCGCACCATCCAGACCTGGTACTCCCGCTACCAGAAAGACGGCATCACCTCGATGCACCCCAGGTGCCGCTCCGACAAGGGCCTGACCCGCAAGGTGCAGCCCGAACTGCTCGCCGAGGTCATCGACCAGGTCCGCCCCCAGTTTCACGGCAATCCTGACAACATCACCGCCGTCTACCGCGCCTGCATCGAGCGCGGCCTGCTTGCGCGCGACCGCGTCGCACCCAACACCTTCCGCCGCCACGTCAAGCAGTACGAACTCCTCAAGCCCGACCTCCAGTCGGACCACCCACGTCGCCTCGCCTTCGCCAAGGCCCACGCCAACGAGATGTGGCAGGCCGACACCATGTTCGGTCCCTACGTCCAGCACGGCGACGGTCGCGCCCAGACCAAGCTCATCGCTTTCATCGACGACGCCAGCCGCGTCTGCTGCCACGCCCAGTTCTTCCTCGCTGAAAACACCGACACCCTCATCGCCGCCCTCCGCTCCGCCCTGTACAAGCGCGGCGTCCCAGAATCCCTCTACGTCGACAACGGCTCCATCTACATCTGCAAGGAGATCACCCAGATCTGCGCCCGCATCGGCTGCCTGCTGTGCCACGCCCCCGTCCGCGACGGCGCCGCCAAGGGCAAAGTCGAGCGTTTCTTCCGTACCGTCCGCATGAGCTTCCTCACCCGCGCGCTCGACCTCTCCCACGTCGACGTCCTCAACCGCGAATTCAATCGCTGGGTCGAGGACGAGTACAACGGCCGCGAGCACGCCTCCCTCGGCATGCGTCCCATCGACCGCTTCGGTCTCGACCTTTCGCGCGTCCGCTTCCTCCCCCCCAATCAGGCCAACGACGAGCTCTTCTTCGTCGAGCAGGACCGCACTGTGCTCGCCGACAACACCTTCTCCCTCAGGGGCGTCCGCTACGAGGCGCCGCGCGATCTCCACTCACGCAAGATCCAGATCCGATTCGACCGCCGCTCCTTCGGCCGCGTGATCGTCTACTTCAAGGGCGAGCGCATGGGCGAGGCCCACCCTGTCGACTTTCACGCCAACGACCGCAAACCCGCCTCCCCCAGCGAGCCCACCACATGATCCGCGCCCACTTCGGCCTCGAACGTGATCCGTTTTCCCAGGACCACCTCACCTTGCTGCCGCACCAGCAGGAGGTCTTCGATACCCTGCGCGTGCACTGCCAGCAAGGCGGCCTGTGCATCGTCGTCGGCGAGCCCGGCACCGGCAAGAACGTCATCAAGAGCGCCCTGGTCCAGCACGACCCCAAGCGCCTCATCACCCCCGTCGTCAACCGCACCCTGCACACCTATCACAGCGTCCTGCGCATCCTCTGCGAGGCCTTCCAGATCGACACCAACGGCTGGGACGTCCGCTGCGAGAAACGCCTCATCGAGGAAGCCCAGCGCATCAACCACGCCGGCAAAATG
>PMLB01000232.1 GCA_003158735.1 Myxococcales bacterium
GTTCTGTCCGAGTTGCCCATCATCCACGCGGAGATCCCGACTGCTTTCATTTCCGATCTTGAACAGAGCGGACACCTGATTGTGGTCGAGGAGCATGTCGCGCAGGGCAGCGCCGGGGCGGCTCTGGCGCGTGCGCTTCTGTGCGGCCAGACGCCTCCGCGCCGTTTCAGCCATCGATTCGCGCGTGGCTATCCCTCGGGCCACGCCGGCTCGCAGTCTTACCACCGAGAAGAATGTGGACTCGACCCGGCTTCCATCCTTAGACTCCTGGGCGACACCCCATGAGCAACCCTGGACTGGAAGAGAAGATTCGCCGCCTGCAGGGACCGGTCCTGGTGCTGGGCGCCAGCGGATTTCTTGGGGCCAATCTGTTGCGCACGCTGCTCGCCCATCGCGACGACGTCTGTGGCACCGTCTTTCACACGCCGGCTTGGCGCCTGGAAGGCGTACCCGAGCGCAACACCATGGTGGTCGACCTGCTGGTGGACAATAACCGCAACGAACTTGTCGATCGTTTCAAACCGCGCACCATCTTCAATTGCGTCGGCTACGGTGGCTATTCCTTCGAAGCCGAGACTGACCTCATATACGAGACGAATTTCAACCTCACGGCCAAGTTGCTCAAGCGTCTGGAGACTCTCAGCATATCTTGCTACGTGCATTCGGGAAGTTCCTCGGAATACGGCGACAGGGCGGCGGGCCCGAAAGAGGACGACCTGCCCCAGCCCAACAGTGACTACGCGGTTTCCAAAGTGTCCTGCGCCAACCTGTTGCGCCTGTATGGCAAGAAGAAATCTTTCCCCTGCGCGAATCTTCGGCTCTTCTCTGCTTACGGCCCGTACGAAGATGCCTCCCGTCTCATCGCCACATTGGTCCGATGCGGCCTGGAAGGAAAGTTTCCGCCCCTGGTTGACGGCGCCATTTCAAGAGACTTTGTCTACGTCGATGACGTGTCCGAGGCCTACATCGACACCGCGCTCAACCTACGCGAGCCGTTCTTTGGCGACTCCTTCAACATCGGCAGCGGCCGCAAGACCACCATCGCCGAGGCTGCCCAAGCCGCGGCAGCGCTTTTCTCGATTCCTGGCCAGCCGAACTACGGCGCGATGGAGAAGCGCCAGTGGGACATCCTCAACTGGTATTCCGATCAGAAGAAGACGTCCGACGTCTTGCGCTGGAGAGCGCGCACCGATTTCCAGGAGGGTCTACGCCGAACCGCGGATTGGTACCGCCGTCTGGAAGACAAGGAACGCTACTATCGGGCTTCAAAGCAATTCGGTCTGGACACCGAGCGCAGCGTATCCGCGGTGGTGGCCTGCTACAAGGATGGCCAAGCCATCCCCATCATGTATGAACGGCTGAAGAAGACCTTCGCCGAACTCAAGATCGATCACGAGATCATCTTCGTCAACGACAACAGCCCCGACAACAGCGAGGAGATCATTCGCGATCTGTCCAGCCGCGACCGGTACGTGGTGGGGATCTCGCACTCGCGCAACTTCGGCTCGCAGGCTGCCTTTCGCAGCGGCATGGAGATCGCGACCAAGAACGCGTGCGTGCTTCTCGATGGCGATCTCCAGGATCCTCCCGAGCTGATCGGCGATTTCGTGGGCAAGTGGAAGGAAGGCTTTGACATCGTGTACGGGCGGCGGGTCGAGCGCGAGGCGCCTTTCTTCATGCGGCTGGGCTACAAGCTCTTCTATCGGCTATTCGACGCCTTCTCCTATCTTTCCATCCCGCACGACGCCGGCGATTTTTCCTTGATCGACCGGCGCGCGGTCAAAGCCATCCTGCAGCATCCTGAGCGGGATCTCTTCCTGCGCGGCATTCGCGCCTCGGTGGGCTTCAAGCAGACCGGAATTGACTATGCTCGCCCGAAAAGAATGTTCGGCCGCACCACCAACAGCTTTCTCAAGAATGTGGGCTGGGCCAAGAAAGGCATTCTCTCGTTCAGCTACACGCCGCTCTTGGCGCTCAGCTTCTTCGGTACGCTGCTATTCTTGCTGAGCATTCTGCTGGGCGTGGGGCACATCGCTTCCCGGCTGCTCTTCCCAGGCCTGGCCCCGCGGGGAGCCACCACCATCATTCTCTTCATTCTTTTCTTCGGCTCTCTGAATCTGCTGGGAATCGCAATCGTGGGCGAGTACATCGCCAAGATTCTCGAAGAGACCAAGCGGCGACCCCACTTCATCCGCAAGACCATCATCAGACGCGGGGAAGCCCGTTCCGCCGCCGATTCGCCGGGTGAGGCGTCGTGAGGAAGGCTAGCTCTTCTCACCACAGAGAGCACAGAGCACACAGAGGTCGGAAAGGAAGAAGGGGTTCGGACCGGACAGAACCCAACCCTTCCCTTTCCGGTCCGGCTCTGTGCCCTCCGTGCCCTCTGTGGTGACGAGGGCGCGCGCGAAGCGCGCGGGGCGAGGTGGGGTGGGTTGTCCGTCCCGAAGCCCCCGCAGGGGGAACAGCTAACTAGATCAAATCGGCTTCCGCCCGCGCCACCTGATCGTCCAAACGGCGCTGTTCCGCGGTCAGATCGCTGCGTCCGAAGAACACGGTGTAGCTCATGAACGCGGTCAGGTAGGAAAGGTCCTGCGCCCAGGCGGGCAGATAGGCAGGCTCGCTGGCCACGCCCTCGCGCACCAGCCGGTCGAAAAGCGGGATGTCCTCGATGGCCAGCTTGCCCACAAAGAGCAATCGCACCAGTTGGCTCTTGCCTTTGGTCAAGGCGATGCGCAGGAAATTGGTGACCCGCAAAAGCCCGTCCAGGTAGCACACGTCCTTGGTAAACGGGGCGCCGCCCTCCACCAGCCCTCCACGACACACCCGGCGCGCACAATCGAAGGAAGCGCGCTCGTCGTGGCCACGGCCTAGGAAGAAACGGTACAGGTCGAGGAAGTTGGCGCCTTCCTCGGCCATCTGCACCGCCAGGGTGCGGTCGCACAGGCGACGCACGCGCGCCAGGCTGGTCGAGCGGGTGACGAACTCGGTGAAGACCGCCAGCCCTTCCTGGGTACGCGTGGTGCGCGGCGAAGGCACCCCGATGAAAGGCATCATCGGCTGCGCCCTGCCGTTGAGCGCGGTAGTCACGTGCACCCCCAGCTCGTGATACTCGATCTGGCGCAGATCGCGCGGCGAAAATCGCGCGCCCCGCTTGATCTTGATCTCGTCCACGCTGGCCGATGCGTTGGATGCCAGCTGGTCCACGATCACGACCCGCACCTCGTGCCCGGGAAAACGTTCCTGGAAGCGCACGCGTAGCTGGGTGGCAGCCTCCACCGCGTCGATGGTCGGCTGGTCGACCACCGCAGGCGGCGGCGCGTAGCCGGCGATCACGCCTTCGAAATGCCGAGCCAAATCGGAATTCGTGGTCCGTCGATCCGACGAGAGGCTTCCGGGCCGGCCGTAGATCTCGACCGATTGGAAGTAGAAATCCTTGCTGCCCACCGCGTGCAGCATGCGAGCCGCCGTGGCCATGGCCACGCAGGTCTCGTGCAGGAAACGCTCGATCTCGTTGTCGCCGGCCACCCGCTGGGCCAAAGCGCGAAAACGCTGGCCCGCAGCCTCGACTTCAGCGGGAACCTGATAGCTCGGGCGCGGCAGCTCGCGTGCGCCGTTTCCGAAAAACTCTCGCTCCACTTCCTCGGGCCACTCCAGCAGGCGAATCACCCGCAGCGGCCTCTGCGCCTCGAGGATCTCGGCGGAAACCTCGTGCAGCAAGGCGAGCAGGCGCTGGGAAACCGCCATCCCAATCTCTGACTGTGAAAGGGTCTAGGCCCCGCCCCCGACGCGCCGGCCGGGCGGCACCGAGTAGCTGACCCACGCGTTGGCGCCCACCACCGCGCCCTTGCCGATCACCGTATCGCCGCCCAGGATGGTCGCGTTGGCGTAGATGACCACGTCGTCTTCGATGGTCGGGTGGCGCTGGGGCACCGGCTGTTTGGGCGCGTCCGCCGCCGTGGCCGCACCGGGTTTGCGCTTGATCGACAGCGCGCCTAGGGTGACACCCTGATAGATGCGAACTGCGCGGCCGATGCGGGTGGTCTCGCCGATGACGATGCCCGTGCCGTGGTCGATGAAAAAGGGCGAGCCGATGCTGGCACCGGGGTGGATGTCGATGCCGGTGCGCGAATGGGCGTACTCGGTCATCATGCGCGGCACCAGCTGCGCCCCTTCGCGCAGCAAGCGGTGCGCCGCCCGGTAGATGGCGATGGCATACAGCCCCGGATAGCAGGCGACCACCTCGTCGGTGCCGGTGGCAGCCGGATCGGCTTCAAAGGCCAACTGGATGTCCTTTTCCAGAAGTCCGCGCAACTCGGGCAGGGCTGCCAGCGTGCGCGCGGTGATGCTCTGGGCGCGCTGCCAGCAAGCGTCCTTGTTCTTGGTGACCTCGGGGCACAGGCGGTGCAGACCCAAGAAGATCAATTCCTCCAGCCGCAGATCCAGATCGCCCAGCACTTCGGCCACGCGCTCGCGCGCAGCCGCGTGCGAGGTTTCGCCCAGCATGCGCGTGCGGCGGGTTCCCGGCAGGATCACCGACAGCAGATCCTCCACCAAGGTTGCCACCTCGTCGGGCGAGGGCATCGGGCCCGCGAGCGGCGGCATCCCGCGACCGCGCTGCTTGAGGATGCGCTCAGCCAACGCCTGGTGGGACTTCTTGGGAGGCGTGCCGTGATTCACGTGCATGCCCCAAATCTACCCCCATTCGACGGGTTCACCAGTACCTAGATCAGAGCCGGAGGGAAGCTAGCTTTTTCACCACAGAGAGCACAGAGCACACAGAGCCGGATCGGAAAGGGAAGGGTCGGATTCCGTCCGGTCCGAACCCCTTCTTCCTTTCCGACCTCTGTGGCCTCTGTGCTCTCTGTGGTGAAACAGCTAACTTACCGGCGCTGCGCGACGGTCTCGGCCAGCTTCTTCAATACTTCTTCCAGGCGTGACTCGGGCACCGACACGCGCGTGGGCATGCCGCCGCCCAGGTCGAACAACTTGATCAAGTCCAGCCCGGATTCGAAGTCAGCCGCGATGGCCAGCGATCCCGAATCCCGCACCACCGCCACGGCCGCGCGCTGCTGGCCCAGCAGCAGCAACTCGGTCTTGTCGTAGGGCGCTTTCGACCGGGCCTCCACATACGCCACGTTGCCTTCGACCTCGTAGCGCTCGGCGATCTTGCGCGCCTGCTCCAGCAGCGGGTCGATGAGGCGCGCAGCACGCTCGATCTCCTCCCAATAATGAGGATCCTTGGTCCGCGCCACCAGGTATTGGATCACGCGGTACTTGAGCGTCTCGTCGCGAAAGCGTGCCCGCAAGGCGCGATCGATGCGCGTGGCGATGGGTCCCGGCTCCCCGCGCCGCGTGTCCACCGCGCGTGCGTCGGCATCGGCGCCTTCATAGGGCTCGATTCCACCCAAGCACCCACTTGGCGCCGGCGTAGAGCCCGTCCAAATCCATATGCATGGCCACCGTGTCCACTGGCCCCACCTTGGCGACAAACTCCGGCGTGATCATCTCCGGGCAGCCCCCGTGCTCGGCCTTGCTGCGACAAGAGAAAACGCGGATCGCGAACGAAGTCGACGTGGCGCTCGTGGTCGTGGTGATCCACCCAGGCGGCCAGCCGGCTGCCCAAGCCGTTGATGAAGGGGATGGTGATGCCCGCGAACGACGAGCCCCCGCCCTCGGACGCGAAGCCGATGTCCAGCACCACCACCCGACCCGCCAGCGTGTCGGCCGACGGCAGCTTCCGCGGCGTCAAGAACGCAAAACGCACGCCGCTGCCAGCCTCTACCTTGTTCGCGCTCATGGGTTGGTGGGTGAAGATAGCGGCGGCCCGACGCCCGAGCCACCAGTTTCTTGCTGGTCTGCTCGCGGCGGCACCATAATTGCGCCCTTCTCCAACGAGGAACCGACGACAAATGCTGTTTCCGCTCTGGCTGGTCTTGGTAGCTGCCGCGCCGTCGTCTGCGGCAACGCCCTTTCGAACCGCGGTCAGTCCGCGCATCGATCCGGTGTTCGGCGACGTCACCAGCTTGCGCCGAACCGTGGATCGCTTCCTCGCTCTGCAGACCGGGATGGACCAGGTTCGCAACGAATTCTCCACCGCGGTTCACAGCACCCTGACCGAGGTGGCGCGGCCCGCTGCCGGCCACGACAGCCACGCTACCAAGGTCTGTCCGCCTGCCGCCCCAACCCTGTACGGACGGGCCCTGGCAGCCGGAGGCCGCTACTTGGCCATCGGCCGCGAGATGGAGTCGCGCTTTCGCGAGATTCGCCGCGCCGACGAGCTGGGCGATGCCTCCGGTT
Source organism: Myxococcales bacterium (assembly GCA_003158735.1). Taxonomy (GTDB): domain Bacteria; phylum Myxococcota_A; class Polyangia; order Fen-1088; family Fen-1088; genus Fen-1137. The sequence goes on from PMLB01000232.1 coordinate 6,298, forward strand.
TGACGCCCGACTATCGCCTCAAGGTCAAGAAGGCGAGCCAGATCCACCAGGACATGCTGCGCGACCTGCAAGAGATGCGCGTCGCCTTTTACGTGCAACTGGGCGCCGAGCTTCGTCACGCCGGATGCGATCTTCACAGCCCTGGCGCAAGCCCGGCCGCGGACGATGTCGTCCCAACGGATCCGTCCAACCCGGCTGCCTGGACCCTGGATGATTCGGCGGCCGATCCCGAGGCGGCTGGCAGCGCGGACCCAAACCGAACCGTGCGCACGCCGCCTAAGACAGCGACTTCGCCCACCACAGCGCCCGCGGTGTGGATCGAAATCGACAACTCGCACTGCGCCCGACCCTCGCAGTTGCAAATCGACGGCCGATCCTATGGTGCCCTGCCCGGCCACAAGCGAACCTCGGTACGCACGCACGCTGGGCCGCACGAAATTTGCGTGCAGCCCAGCCAGGAAAAGCGTTCCTGCGGCGAGCCCGGCACCCTGCGCCAGGTCTACTTCTATGAAGGATGGTCGCTCACGGTTCGCTGCGATCGGTAACGGGATTCATGTAATCCAGACCTGGACTTTCTGGTCGATAGTCCAGACACCGTTCACCTTCTTCATCAGATAGTAGTACCCCTGCCCAACGCCCGATTCGTACGTCCCAACTACCATGTCCTCCTCACTCCCCATGTAGACAAGGGCCTGGTCCAAGTTGGCGTTGAACCCGACGCGTGAAAAGGTCTCGTAGCCCACGCCTTGGGGCTCGGGGATGCCCAGTCCATTCGGGTAGCGGGCGCGAAGTTTGTCCCAGAAACCCGTGCCACTGTAGATCGGGTCTGTCGGGCTCAACAAGACATAGGGATAACCCAGAGCCATGTCTGCCCGCAAAGATTGGGCCGTCGCGTTCTGGGCCAGAAAGCTGCTGATCGTTGCTGGGTCAACGCCGGTCATCCCGCTGGTCACGTCGGCGACCGTCCAGCTCGACGAAAGGCCGGTCGAAGTCTGCTGCGCGATGATCGGCAACTTCCCTCCCGTGTTCCCCAGCAGCACGGCGTAGATCGCCGCCTCCTCGGCATCGGGGTCCGCCGGGGTCGAGCTGCAAGGTTGCGCCGCTGTAACCTTCGCGGACTCGCTTTGATCGCAGGCTTGAGCCCCGGGAAGCTGTGGCGATGGGCCCGCCAAAGTCGGGGTCCAATAGGTGACAGTACCGGCGGCCGAAGCAACTTGAAGGCAGCCGATCATGGCAGGCCCGCCGCAAGAGTCACCCGCAGCCGTGGCACAGCACAGCAGGGTTGTCCACGCCGTGGCATAGCAGCCGGCACTCTCGTCGTAGCGACGGGCATTGAAGGGTGTGCATGCAGTGTTGGGCGTTACCGCCGAGCAAGTTCCGTCCGCGCTCAGCTGGCACTGATGGGCGGCGCCAGCCTCGGGCGAAACCGGTGCGGCGTCCTGTCCCACGCCGGCCGCATCGGGCACGCCGGCGTCAGCCACGGTCCAGCAAGGGGGAGCCGAACTCGGGCCGCACACCGCACAGGACTCGATGGCGGCGCAGTCCGTGGACAACCGGGGTCCCCCGTATGAATACACCCATACGTTGCAGACTCCCCCCGGGACGTCGTCGTAGTCGTAGACGCCCAGCAACGTACCGGTTTGTGCGTCGAAGGTGAACTCCGAGCCACCCAGGGCATTGTTGACGGTGTCAACCTTGCCGCAGCCCTTTCTCCCCAAGACGGTCTGTCCGTTCGCACACTCCGGCCTCGAACTCATGTCTTGGATTGTCATCGGACAGCCGCCTTTGGCGCACTTGCACTCCAGCGGCTGCTGGACGAAATCGGGACTACCCGTCTGAACCACACAACCGCAGGCCCCGCTGTCGGCGACGCCGCCATCGGCAGGCTGCGCAGCGGCGCCGCCAGCGTCTTTCCCTGAACTGCCCGCTGCGCCTGCATCCTGGCCCAGGCTGCCCACATTATTGTCGGTGGAGGGACAGCCAGCGCTAGCGACAAGAATCGGAAGCAGGAAAAAGCAATAAGATCGCTTCATGATGATCTCCTAGTTTTGTTGGTGGCGATCATCTTGGTGTCGTCCCTCCCCGAAAAGTTACACCCATCGCCGAGGATTCATGCTTATCTTTCTTCGTGCACGGCCTTCTCCTGGCAGTCTGGCTGGCAACCCCGGTCGAGGTTCACAGCGCCACTGCGTGTCCTTCGTCAGAAGCAATCACAACGCGGCTGGCGCCATTGCTTCCGACGGCGGAGACAAGGAACAGTCTGGCGGATCAGGCCGACTTGCAGGTCAGCCAGGGCGACGGCGGCGGCCCGACGCGCTTGCGCTTGCGGCTGGTTGGCGCAGACGGCGCCTTGATCGGGCAGCGCGATCTTCCCCTGTCCGAGAGCTGCGTTGAACTTGCGGAGACCATCGCAGTTCTCTTGGCGTCGTGGGAGAGCAGTCCCCACACTGAGATTCCCCCCATTCCGGAAACGCCCGTCATCGCGAGACCAACGCCCGTGTCGGCGGGCGCAAGCCCTGGCTTCGAGCTGCAATTGGGGGCCGGAGTGGGTGCCGCCCTGGTGGGGGGCACGGCAGCGAGCGGACGCTTGGAAATCGGCTTTGGTTCTCTTGGATCCCACTGGCAGGGGCGCATCGGTTTTGCAGGACAGACCGCCAGGCAAACCGCGCTGGCGCCCGGACAGGTGGCTTGGCGGCACAGCATGGCCACGATTTCTCTGGTCTGGCGGACGCTCAACCCGAATTGGCTGGTCAGTGCCGACATCGGTCCCTTGCTCGGCTTCGCCACACTTTCCGGTCAGGACTTCGCTGTGAATCAGCAACAGAACTCCTTCGAGTTTGGCCTGGACGCCGGCCTGCGAGCCGGCCGGCGATGGCGGCGATTCACTCTATGGGTGGATCTGCGCGGCGAGTCTTGGCGGCAGCGCCAGCGCGCGGTGGTGACCGGCACGGCACCGCTGGCGCTTGATCCCTGGGATTTGGCAGCCACCCTGGGCCTGTCGGTTTCTTTCTTCCCTTGATGTAACCTTTTCGGGTTGCCCCACACTAGACGGACCTGGAGGTCCGCTGATCTTCGTGCCCATGCATGCCCCGGAAAAGCCGATCGACGCCCCTGTGCCGTCAACCTTGGCGGAGGCTTACCGCGACTACTGCCAAACCGTGGCACGCTGGACCTGGCACCTGGGCGGGCCTGACGTCGAAATCGAGGACGCGGTTCAGGAGATCTTCTTGGTGGTCAGCCGCCAGATGGCCAGCTTCCGCGCCGAGGCGCGCTTCTCCAGCTGGCTGTACGCCATCACCCGCAAGGTGGTGGCCAACCACCGGCGGCGGCATCGCTGGCGTTTCTGGCGCGACAAGAGCCCGGGCACGATCGAGCGGCTGCCCTCTTCTTCACTCGATCCCTGCGCGCAGCTCGAACAGCAGCAAGCCCGGCAGCAGTTCTATCGGGTTCTCGACCACCTGCCGGAAAAATACCGGACCGTGCTGGTGATGTTTGAATTGGAAGACATGTCTACCCAGGAAATTGCGGACATCAGCCACATCAAACTCAGCACCGTGAAGGTGCAATTGCACCGGGCGCGGGAAATGTTCCACAGTCGGCACCGTCAACTCCTGACCGAGGAGAAGTCATGAGCAGCTTGGAATTGGATCCACCGCGCTGGAAGGATC
>PMLB01000197.1 GCA_003158735.1 Myxococcales bacterium
CGAGGCGGGCCTACGTATCAGCCGATTTATTCTGCATCAGTCGTTGATCAACGGAGGTTTTGGGGTTGTGGTCGCGCTGGGCCTCTTGGCCATCGGCATTCCCTACCCGCCGCTGTGGGGGTTTGTCGCGGCGATGCTCCGGTTTGTTCCCTTCGTGGGCACGTCGCTGGCGATGTTGTTCCCCGCGGCGCTCGCATTCGTGCAGTTCGAGGGCTGGGGGCCGATGCTGGCGACGCTCGCCCTCTTCATCGGACTCGACATCGTGACCGCATACATCATCGAGCCGCTGGTTATCGGCGCCAAGACCGGCGTGTCGTCCATGGCGATGGTGGTCAGCGCAATCTTCTGGACTTGGATGTGGGGACCGGTCGGGCTGGTCCTGTCCACGCCCATGACGGTGTGTCTGGTGGTGCTCGGCAAACACGTCACCCGCCTGGAATTCCTGGCGGTTCTTCTCGGCGACGAGCCGGCGCTGGAACCCGAACTCATCCTGTACCAGCGGTTATTGGCGGGCGACGAGGACGAAGCCCACGAGATACTGGAGAAGCAGTTCCGGACGACGGCGCGCGGCGAGGTCTTCGATCGGGTCATCATCCCCTCTCTCTTGCTGGCGAACCGGGATCGCGCCCGCGACGAGATAGCGGAGGCCGATCACGATCATGTCCTGCGGACCATTCGCTCCATCGTCGATGATTCTCCGGAAGGCGCGGGCACCCGTGACCTCTCCTCCCATCGAAGCGCGACGACACCGCCGCTGCGTGTCCTGGGGGTGTCAGCCCGCAGCGCGACGGACGAGCTGATCTGGGAAATGCTGGCCCAGCTCTTCGACCCGACTCGGGTTGCGGTCGAATCCGTCGGCTCCGCTTACCTCGCCTCCGACGTCATTGTGGCCGCCGAAACCCAGTTGCCCGATCTGGTGTGCATCATCTCGATCCCGCCCGGCGGCCTTGCCCAGGCTCGATACATCTGCAAACGAATTAGGGCCAAACTCCCTGACACGCAAATTCTGGTGATCCGTCCCGGGATCCAGGCAAACGGACAGGAGAGCGCACAAAAGCTGACGGAGGAAGGTGCCAGCGGTGTCGCCTTCACGCTGCAAGAAGCGCACACCAAGGCCGAGCAACTGCTGTCGATGAGTCAGACCAACCCGCTCCCGCAGCACCGATGACACGGCCAGCTCGGTCAGGTGGCCGGGGCCAGTCTCACGCCGGCTGGCCCCGCGCAGAGGCCGGCGCCAGCGGTGCTGGTGCGGGTGACCGGTAGGTATGTCGGCGCCTGTAAGGCTCTGAGCCGCGCCGCCGCCGACCGCGCTTCAGCGTCCGTACCCTGCGGCGACGATGTTGTCCTGGACCGCGTCGTCGGTCGCAGTCGACGACGCGCCGGAAGTCATGCACCCCTCGAAGAAATTCCCCTGAGCACTGTTGCTGTTGTCGCCGCCGATACCCAGGATGATGGCCCCTTGCTTCTTCATTGGATTGTAGCCCGTCATGGTGGGACGCGCGCCGTCGTACATGGTTGTCAGAGCACCCGACTGCGCGTTGCCGCCCTTGATGGCAAAGGTTCCGGATCGGCCTGTCACCATGGCCGTAAGGTAGGTGGAGGTCAGGGGCGTATTGCTGGCGGTGGGCCCGAAATCTTTTCCAGCAAAAAGACCGTTTTCAAGGTCCGCCATCACCCAGGGGCCCGTGCCCGAACCCTTGCCCCACCCCGTCGAGTTGCCGAAATAGACAGCCTCCATGGTGCCGGCGCCGTCGTCGTTGTTGTTCGTCTCTGCATTGCCATAGTCGAAGCAGCACCCACCGTTGTAGTAGTTGCCACTGGTCACCATGTACTCACTCTCCGGCTGGTCGCCGGTTGCGATGGCCCCCAAAGCCTGAATTGCCTCGATTTCCAGGCCGATGTTGAGAACAGTGATCGCGACCAACACGATCGTCTTCCCGCCCTCTGGCCTGATCGTCTTCACGCAATCATTACGAAACGACCTTCCGACCATATTGAGCGAGTCAATTCTTCCCCGGCGATGCCGCTGGCCCAATTTTCTTGGCACAATCAATGCACTGGCCGTGGTCCATGGACGACCGCGCAATGAGCGACATGGTGGGGAAGGCAGCGCCCTGACTCCCCATAGCCACATTATCTGGCGTCTCTTGCCAGCAATCCTGGGAGTAGCCGCAGTCATGCCCACGCGGGCATTCGCCCAGCAACGATTGGAGGAATTTCTCGCCGGGGCACGCAAGACGAATTCCGACCTTCAGGTGGCAGCCGCGACTATCGAGCAGCAGGAGGGTGAAGTCGCTTGCGGCGCTCGGGCGCGCGCTGCCGTCCTTGACCGCCCCAACACAAGGGCAACTCGCTGGGATTCGATCTCGATGACCTGGCCCTGCTTCCGTCTACCAGCGCGCTCGACCTCTTTGCTCTCGACGGTTACAGCACCATCATGCTGCGTGCCCGAGACAAGGCGAACGCTCAGGCGGCTATCGCCGATGTGACGGAAGTGCTCAAGCGACGCCACAACAATCAAATCGACTTTACCGTCATCTCGCAAGACGACATGCTCGCAACAGTCAATTCCATCATGGCGATGATGACGGGCGTGCTTCTGGCCATTGCCTCGATTTCGTTGATCGTCGGCGGCATCGGCATCGCGAACATCATGCTTGTCTCGGTCCGCGAGCGGATGCGCGAGATCGGCGTGCGCCGAGCGGTCGGTGCCACTCGGAACGCCATCCTGATGCAGTTTCTCATCGAGGCCATCGTTATCGCTTCGATCGGCGGCCTGGTGGGGCTGGCCCTCGGTGCGGGCATCATCGGAGTGACCCGAATGGCGATTCCAGGGTTGCCGGTCAAGCTTTCGCCCTGGATTGTTTTCACCGCACTCGGTTTCTCCGCCGCCGTTGGTGTCGCGTCGGGCGCCATTCCAGCCAGAAGCGCGGCAGCTTTGGATCCAGTAGAAGCCCTTCGTTACGAGTAGTGGCCCAATGCCCGAGCTCCCGACCAACGAACCCGTCACTCCATTGCCAGACGCAACCCTGCTCTTGGAGGCTTCTGAACTGGTCGAGCAGGCCTACAGGCGTGCGTCCGGGGCGCCGCTTGTCGAGGGGAACGCCGTCCGCATCCTCAAGGACGGGGCCGCCAACTACACCGCTTGGTTTGCCGCCATCCGTGCCGCCCGCAAGACGGTCTTTTTCGAAAACTACATCATCGAGGACGATGAGGTAGGCGGCGAACTTGCCGCGGCGTTGACCGACCGTGCCCGCGCAGGGGTCAAGGTCAGAATGCTGCACGACTGGCTGGGCTCGCTCGCAGGCGCCACGCGCCGATACTGGCGAGTCTTGCTCGCAGCCGGCGTCGAGGTCCGGCGATTCAATACACCTCGCATCGACAGCCCTGTGGGCTGGCTCAGTCGCGATCATCGCAAGACCCTTTCGGTCGATGGCGAAGTCGCGTTTGTCACCGGGGTCTGCGTGAGCCACCGCTGGTTGGGGGATCCCGCGCGAGGGATTCCACCATGGCGTGATACGGGCATCGAAATTCGTGGACCCGCGGTAGGCTGCGTCGAGCATGCTTTTGCCGAGGTGTGGGCGGCCTCCGGTGGCAGCATCCCGACGGAGGAACTCTCGGATCCTGCCGTTCTGCCGCATGCTGGGGATGTGTCGCTTCGGGTAATCGCGGATGTTCCGAGCAAGGCCAGGCTATTTCGATTGGATCAGCTCATCGCCAGCGCCGCCAGACGGACATTGTGGCTGACAGATGCATACTTCGTAGGGTTTGCTCCCTACGTGCAGGCCCTCTGCGCCGCTGCCCAGGATGCAGTCGACGTTCGCCTGCTTGTACCCAGCACCAGCGACATCATGCTGGTTGCAGCGTTCTCGAGGGCAGGCTATCGGCCGCTGCTCGAAGCCGGTGTGCGCATCTTCGAATGGAACGGCTCGATGCTGCACGCCAAGACCGCCGTAGCGGATGGGCGCTGGGCACGGGTTGGCTCGTCGAATCTGAACCCCGCCAGCTTCATCTCAAATTACGAGATTGACGTCGCCATGGAAGACGTTGGCCTGGCCCGCGAAATGGAGGAAATGTTTCTCGCAGACCTGGAGAACGCGACAGAGATCGTAATCGATCTGAAGAGTCGAGTGGTCCCTGACGGCAATGCGCCTATGCGTGGAGACCGCGGAAAGCCCACACCCCGTGGCTCCTCGGGAAGAGCGATCGGCGTCATCCGGTTTGCGCACGCCGTGGTGGGGTCAGTCGTCGGACGGAGGCGAACACTTGATTTCTCTAGGAGCCGTTTGATGGCGATCTGTGCCGGCGCTCTCCTGGTGAGTGCGGCGATTGCGGTTCTTTGGCCAAGGGTCGTCGCACTACCGCTCGCGGTGGTGATGGGCTGGTCTGGGGCTTCCCTCATGGTGCGGGCGATTCGCCACTGGCGTCGGCGCGCGCGACAGCGGCATGAGGCTGAGAGAAACGCAACGGCGTGATCCACGTTCTGTCCGGAAACGTATCGCCACAATTCTCGCACAAATTTGGCGGAGACGCGTAGCTTGAATCGGCATGCCTGAAGGGGCAGGGTGGCCTCGATGCTGCCGTTGACGGGGCCAAGATTTGAACTTGGGACCTTCGGGTTATGAGGCCCATGACTGCGCAATCCGGGCCCAATGATTTCAACAAGATCGGCGAGTTGCAATTGAATTGAGTGGACAGGAGAGGACAGATTTCGTTCCTCATTCGTTCCTCATTTCCGGCAATGAGGGATGTTGGGCGCCAAACAGTGCGTATTGTGGCGTCTTGCCACAATGCTCGCTCGAAATCCCCAGGCTCAACAACGCCACCCTGAAGTACTCCCATGACCTCGCCCGCGGTGATGTTGTCCTGTCCCATTATTCGATCCGCTCCCGGACGGCGGTCTTCCGGTGATAGAAACTGAGCAGTCCGCCCAGCCGTTCGCGACGAACGATGCGAACGGCCCCGGCCACGTCTTGCTGTTCACCGTCGATCAAAGCGTTCCCCAGCCCTTGATGGTTCCTCTCGTCGTACTTCTTAACCACCAGCTCGCGGTACCAGCGCAAGATGGTTTCTGGCGTTGCGATGGTCGCCACCTTTGCCAGCACCCTGTCGATGATTGGCAGCCAGAGTGGCACGTACAACTCGAACTCGTTCACGGTAAGCGGTGGCACAGCAAAGACGGCCTTCTTCCCGCTCGGCTGGTTCGCCTCGGGCCAAAGCCTGTCTGGCGGTTCCCTGATTGGCGACGTGGAATTCCAGGGTACGAGCGTCAACCACTCCAGTGGAGACTGTAGCGGCTACGTCGACGGCTCGACCTGCACGGGTCCGGGAACCGACGACACCCCGACGCCGCCGTACACCTGGAGGTAGCCCTGACCTGCCCCCCAAAAACTGGTCCAGCTGATATGTGAGTCCTCCAGCAGGAGGACAGATGAAAAGGAAGCGATTCAAGAAAGAGCAGATCATCGGGATTCTGAAGGAGGCGGAGGCCGGGGTGGCCGCACAGGACCCTTGGTGTCCAGAAACAGATCGCTGGAATTCTTGCACAGAATCGCGGAGATGCGCAGCTTGAATTCGCGTGCCTGAGCGGGCAGCGTGGCCATCAATGCTTCCGGCAACGCTCCACTTTCTCATCACGATGATCGCATGGGCGATCAACGAGAGAATGCAGCGCAAGCTGGACTACACTCAGGAAGAGGTCCGGGTTCTCAAGGCCCAACAGAGAATTGAGTTGTTGGGCCTGCAAGGCGACCTTGGGGTTGCCGCCAGCCGTCCCTGATTCTTCTGCAATTTCCAGCGTGTTGCAAATGCAGCCACAATTATCCCAAATGTCTTGAATGGCAGCTGCGCTGCGAGCCAGGAGCGATAGGGTCGTCCGGGAACTCGAAGATGCTATTGATGTCGCATCAACCATGGATACCGTCGCCTATGCGACACCGACTATACCAATGGCAGGGCTGTTCGATCAACGAAGTTCTCAATGGAAAGCCCCTGGAATCGCGTGGGCAAAGTAGCCGTTTCCCACTGGCGATTGTCGATGGACCGATACAGCGGCGGGTGATCCTTTCGTGATGATCAAAGTTCGCACACGAAAAATCAATGCGTTGGTGGCTGCGCATGGATCACGTGAAAGCTCGCCACCTCTTTCCATGGCTCAGTCGTGTCGGCGGTCTTGAGCGGGAGCACAGCCCAAAACCCATCTCCCTGAGCACGCCAATCCACGGGCCAGTCCGCGTTGAGGGTGTCGTTGTAGCCGTCCACTTCGACCCTGGACACCGGGCGTCCGGCCCGAAACAAGGTTAGGACAGTTCGCGCACGCAGGTCAGCGTCGGCAAGCCATTTCCGATAGGCATCGACATTTCGGTACCGCGGCGAGCCGAGGGCATCGGGATGGCGCAACGGCCAGGTCAGGCGATCTTTCAATTCACGGTCGAGGGCGGACAACGGCCCTTCGTGGTGGAAGCGACCATCATCCTGTCTCGGCTCGCTGCTGACCGCCTGCAAGTCAGAGACTTCCTCGGGGGGCAGGAATTTTTCGGCCGCGGCCACGAGGTCGCCATGCTCCATCTCGCGGTCTTGATGAGGGCGCGACTGCACGACCAGGTATTGGTCCGAGCCATCGAACGATGGAAAGGCGCGAGCTTTGTAGTAGCCGAGTCCCGGGGGCTCGAACTGCACGTCAAAGTCCGCGTCTTTGATTTGCGCCCATGCGCCTTTGCCACGGCGCCACAGATTGCCATCGAAATCGACAACCTTGCTCCCCGCTGCCAAGAGAAGGACCATCATGGGCCGTGGCGTGGTCACCAGGTTGGCGAGATTCGTTCCCAAGAGGGTACTAAAACACTTGCCGTGTGGATTCGCGCGGTTCAGATCGAGCAGCCAGAAAATACTTTCGCTGAAGTGAGCCTCCGCCCCCACTAGGGGTCGGCCATTGGCAACGACGACGCGACCGAATCCGGGGTAAGCCGCGGGTGCCGGCAATTCCCATGGGCCGGCGATCCGCTTGCCGCTGCCGTCGTGCAAGTTGGCAATGAGCGACGACCCTTCCCGGTGGCCGAACATGGCAATGGCATCTAATGTCTGGTCCGGTGCAGTCAGCGCCGCGAATCCGAACGGTTGCGCACCTGTGTCTTCGAGTTCCACGAGGGAGACACCTTTGCGGTCGACCCGTATGAGAAGGCTTTGCTTGGCCAGACCCGCAGAAACGAGCTTTGGATTGTTTTCGGCTGTATCTCGGTACTTGAAGCTCAGCTCTCGTCGAAACAGCAAAAACAGCGCATCGCCACCGGCGAGACGAGCGCGCTGGCTCTGAACGAGCTTGTAGCTGCCAACCTCCGAAAATGCCCTGGAAGCGGTCTGGAATACCACCTGTCTCCGGTTTAGCACAGTGATGCCGCCGAACAGGCGAAGCAGAACGATTTCGTCCGTGCCGTCGCCGTCCAGATCGGCGGCAAGAGTCCGCTCCACACGGTCCACGTTATGGTAATCGTCATTACCTCGCGGCGACCGGGCGTCAATGGTGTACGGAAACACGTCGCCGAAGAGACGCCGCGAAAACTGTGGTCCCCGGAATACCGGATCGAGCCACCAGTGGATCCGGTTGGGATCCTGCTGATCCCGACAATTTATGGAGAGGGCCATCACCGGCTCCGCGTCTTTCCAGCTCACAACGAAGCCTTGCGTATCGGGGCCGGCGGCTCCGCCCCTCTCGATTGTGGCGTGCAGCGAAATCATGGGACGGTCTGCACCGCGGGCGGCTTCCCCGGCTGCGCCGGCTGTGGGGGCAACGAGGAATGCCGTCGCGAGGGCGAGGCACGCGGGTTGTCGAGCATCACGGCGTGCCATGGTTGGCGAGCCTCCATTCGACGAGATAGAAACCCGACACCAGCTTCACCAGGGGACGACGAGTATTTGGAGTGCCATACTCGTCTGCCTCGCCGTTGCCTATGGGCAAGACGACTCTCACCGCATCAGGAGTGAGCTGCCAGTCCAAATGCATGGGTCCGCTTGCTCCATGACCACGTATTGGTGCCCCCGGGATGGAGATCGGCTTCATCGGCTGGCCGTCGCGAATCAAGACGAAGCTGGTCGCGGCAGGAAGATCGATGGATGCCAGCCAATCGCTTAGCCCCTGTGGATCTGGGTATTGCTTCTTGTTCGCCAAATCGTCGTGTGCCGCGGACTTGAACTCTCTCTCGAAGCTGCTCACCAGGCGCTCACGCACATCCTTGGCATCCCTATTCTCCCGCTCGATCTCCGCTCGTAGCGCCGGGCTCAAGAACCGGTTTGCGGCAGCCATGACTTCTTCGGGGGAGAGGTGCCGCCACTGCCGGTTGCGCGCATACACGGCGAGAACGGCTTGGCTGTCACGATCGAGATTGGCACCCAGGAACTTTTGCTCTGGTTGTGGCGGCACCTCGCTGTAGAACGGAGTCGCCTCATTACTAGCGCGCCAGCCCCCGCTCGTCCGCTCCAACGGTCGGCCATCGAGACCGTAGGCGGTTAGATCAGCGCCGTCATGGAATAGGAGCTTGGGAGCTTGCTCTTGGTCTATGACTCCAAGCAAATCTTGGAGACCGCCAGTTGTGCGCTTTGGCTCGACCTTGGTAGACCATGCCGTTGGCGACCTGAGGCGAAGCAGGTACGTCGGATCGTAGGAACCGGTCGCCACGATCACATCATTCTTCGCCAGATTCAGCAGTGAGATACCGTAGTCACCGCGACGTGAAGTGAGGCGTCGGGGTGCCGCCAAGATATGCCCGTCAGGCGTGTGTCTGGAGAAATACAAGCCATTGTCATCACCGGACTTGGTCAATACGACAACGAGCTCGTCGAGCTGATTTGATCCAGGACGACTGATTGCACCGACACCCTGGAGCGCTTCGACGTCGAAACCGAAGTCGCGAAGGTGCACCTCGGTGATGCCGGCCGCGTCAATGCGCAGCACGAGGAACTCTGCCTCTGGTGGCGTGGGCTCGTCAGAAAAACGCCTCAAAATCATGTGGACGACGCCCTTGTTGGCGATGCGAGCAATGTTTTCCGACACAACCATATGCCGATACCCCCGTCCGGCTCCCTTCCAGCTGGCCAGCATCTTCTTCGCGCCATAGACCTCGATGTTGCCCGGACCCTCCGAGCCGATCCCAGAGATTGTGATCAGGTCGTCTTGTCCATCGCCGTCGAGATCGACCGGAGTCACCGAATCAACGAAGGAAGCAGTTCTCTTATCGTTGCCTTTGGAACCGACGAGACTCGCGAAATGAAAAATACTCTTCGCGATGGGGTACGGGGTAGGCCGGATGCCGAGCTTGACCACTCCGCCATCCAGCACGCCAATCTCCTGCCTGCTCCTGCCTGCCGCCACACCGCCCGCGATGACGAGGGTCCCCCACTCTTGCTTATAAAGGACAGCAGGAGCGCCATGCTCGGACCAGAGCACGATGGGATCCGCGGATATATTGAACCCAGTTCGAATGAAGGACTCCGATTCCGGATCATGCCTGGGCCATTTGTTGCCCAGACGACGCACACCCACCGCGGGCGTTGCCGCATCATTTCTCTCATGGTCAGGATCATGCTCCACCGGATAGGCCTCCCGCACCATGACGACAAGGACAGCACACTGGATAAATGACTGAACGAGCAGGATAGGCCGAGATCTCATTTCTCACTGCCTTTGCTTCTGAGTGCCAACGCACTGATGCCTAAGCGATTCAAATGGGTTTCTTCTGCGTCAGATAACCCTCCCGCCGTGGGCCACCACGCCGACCGACGTGCCACCCCGGGTTCCGCGAGGCGGATCTGACCGCCGGCAGATCGTCCTGAGAGGTGTGTCCCAAGCATGCGGCACAGTCTACCGGATCTGCGCAAGTCAAAGAGTCTGGGCGGCAATCATCCTCGCCGCCCGAGCGAGGAATCTGCGGGCGGACCGGGCCGAATCCATGGGCCGACCAAACCAAGTGTCAATGCGTAAGCTCAATCAGCTCCTGGAAGTCGCGTTCCTGCGAGGGGTGCTCGGCGATGCGCTTCTTGAAGTAGGCGTGCAGCTTGCTCAAATCGCCAGTGGCTTTCTCCTCGCGCAATCTGCGCGCGATTTCTGTAAACGTGGAGTACGGGGCCTGATGGTCGTTCGCACAGGCGTGGGCCTCTTCAATGTAGCCATCCAGCTGCGGCGCCAGAATCTCGAAACGTGGCCAGCCTTTGCCCAGCGCGGGCCACAGCTCGGGTAGGACCTCCATCGCGTGGCACCCCAAGTTCAAAAACTCGCCAGCCTCTTTCGCAGAAACAGCGCCGCCGAAAACCCGCCCAAACTCGGACCAGGGAACCATGCTGCGTCGAGCCCGGGTCATCATGGCCAGCAGATAGAGCAGACGCCCGTGCGTCCATGGATAGCGCCGCCACAGCTTCACGGCTTCGTCGTACAGCTCATCTGAAATCATGCCGCTCTCGGCGACGAGACGCGTGGCAGAGTTCCATTGCTTCGGATCGGCTTCCAGTCCCCGCCAAAAAAACAGGAAGTCCGCCCACCCGTTGCGCTGTTCATTCTTGCCTCCCGTGCCTGGCGGAGAGCTGTAGCGGGAGATGTTGGCGAAGACGGTCTCGGTGAACATGTCGTCCTTGCGGGCCAGCATCTCGGCCAGGAGCCGCTTGCGCAGCGCCTCGCTGCGCAGGGCGTGGAAGTACCAGTTCTTCCCGCGCACCATGTACTCCACGTCCCACAAGGCCTTCCGGTCGCGCCTGACCGGGTTTGCGATGGCCAGAAACAGGGCTAGGCGTTTGTCACCGGGGTCGGCGCGGAAGCTTGCCCCGGGGTGACCAGCCTTGCACCAGCGGTCGATGATCGCCAAACCCATCTCGTAGGTCTTGAGGCCCGGGTACGCGAGCTCGTTCCACACAATGCCCTCGTCGTTGTTGAAGGGCACGCTGAATTGCATCACGTCAGGCAAAACCCTCAGCTTCATCTCGTCGGAGAAACCGTCGAAGGCAGCGTTGAGCCAGTCAATCCACACGCGTTCGGCGCGCTTGAAGGCCGAGTCGCCGGGTGCCTTGGCGACCAGCCCGGGGTTGTGAAGGTAGGTCCTGCCAAAATCATCGTGGAGTGCCGCCAGCCAATCGCGCGCAGCCTCAGCGACCTTGGCGTCCTTGTGTGCCGCCAAGCCTGCAAGGCGCACCATCTTCACGACGGCCTCGTACGAGGGATTGTCGGCGAAGGCGTCGCGCCTCGGCCGTTTGGCCAAAGCGGTGTCCCGGCCCTGCCATGCGTAGTTCTCGAGGAAGTCGAGGTAGAGCGCGTATTCGGCAGCAGCCACTTTCTCGGGCTCGACCCCAGAGAAGTGCGCTATCAGCCAAGCCTCGTACTCCTTTCCGAGGGCGTAGCTGACAGCTCTCGACGGAATCGGATCGCCGCCACGCCCAGCCATCACGATGCGAAGCGTGCCTTTGGCCCGGTCGAAGTCGATCTCACTACGCGACGCCGTGCCGTCGTAATCAAGGTCGATTATCTTGAGCGCCCGCGCCCCATACTCAAACAACGCCGCGCCGAATTGCTTGATTTGCGCGATGTCCTTGGGAATGAGACCGATGTAGCTCTCAAAGAGATCGTCGCAAAAATCGCGACCCTTGGGCAGCTGCTCCAGATTCAAGCGGATCTCGAGAGAATGCCCCAGCAGGGCCTCCGAATCGGCGATGGCCTTCTTGAAGCGAGGATCCGCCTGATCGCAGACCAGAGCGGTGCGAGCAGCCCCCGGCGGCGGAGAAGAAGGCAGCGATATGTCGAAGCGCGCCAGAAAACCGAGGCTGTTGCGCAAAATGACGGTCACATCGGGGCTGATCTTTCCCCCGAGCGCGATGATGTGCCCGTCCATGGCCTGCAGCCGCTGTGCGATGGCCTGCAGGTTCAACAACAGCGATCGCGGTGGGGAATCCGCGGCCGCAGCGATCTTCATGCCTTCGGACAGCATACGGGCGGCGTTCTCGACCTCGCTGGCCAGGCCTGCCAGAAAAGTCGGCTTGTCCAGCAAGGCCAACACGTAGGTCGTGGGACCGTCGCTATGCGCCCGTTCGATCACGACGCTGGAAAGCTTCTGGCTGATGATCTGGTTGACACTCTCGTCGGCGCGCATCTGCTGGCGGGAATTGCGCCGCCCGTTCTCCGCAATCACCGTCTCGCCTTGCTCGACACCCACGCTGGCCGTGATCTCTACACCCAGGAAGGTCGCGATGCCGTTCAGGGCATCCCGCTTGGCCGCGTCGAGGCTGCGGCCCGTGCCGACGGCCACCACATACCGGTCCTTGGGAAACTCCGCGTAAGGATTCTTCACCCAACTGGGCAGCCCGCCCGAATTGGCACAGCCGTTGGCGAGCACGCTGCAAGAGCCCGCAACCAAGAGCGCAAGAATATGAAGCGACGCCTGACGGACACGTTCATGAGCCATGATGGGCGCGTATCATATCAGAGCATCGGCCAAACAGGCCTCCAGGGAGCATGAGCGATTCGAGCATGGTTCTTCTGTCCCAACGTGTGCCGCGAGGTGGATCGGGTGCTGGCGGAGGCTGCTGATGGGCTGTCCCGATCGCAAGGCATGGTCCAGCCCATACGATGTTGCAGAGTATTTGGACCGCGCCAGGCTTCGTTCCCGCGTGGGCCTATCCCAGCCTCTTTGCCGCTGCAGCCCGAATCGCGGCAACATCTTCGCGAAAAACGAAGAACCTACGAACGAAGAATCTATGCTCATGTGGTCGTTGACTGTATCAAGTATCTGGTCGATGTTGCGTCCATGATATGCCTGATATGCTGGTCAAAGTGTCTGGCGCGCTCTCGCCGAGGCAACCGGCAAGAAGGCGACTGTCGCCCGCGGCAACGCAAACTCGTCGTGTTGGTCGCCTCGGCCGTGGTCGCGTTGGCGGTGACACCCGGGTTTTCCGCCGCAGCGGACGAAGGGGACAATCTGAGCCTGAGCATCCGCTTGGAGGTTGCTGCGGAAACCGATGACTTGGCCACGGTGAGAGCCGTCGTCAGCAGACGTGACTGGCTTGACTGCTCCGGCGCGCTGGAAATCGCCGCCGAGCATGGGCATCTCGACATAGTCCAGTATCTCGTCGAACACTGCCGCGATGTTGGCGACCTCGAACAGACCGTCGAGAGAGCCGTCGACGGCGGCCATCTTGAGGTTGTCCGCTACCTTGCCCACCATGTTGTCGACTTGCCAGAGAATTCCTCTGCGGACCAACTGAGGCGAGTGATGATCTCCGCCGCCGAGCGAGGCAATCTCGCCATGGTCAAGATCCTGGGAGATTTCCCCGAGCACGCCGCCGCCAATGCCGGCAAGGGTCCGGACAAGTTCAGCTGCTCCATTGCAACAAATGCCGCAGCCAGAGAGGGGCACCTCGCCATTGTCCGCTACCTCGTCGAGCACTGCCGTGAGATCGACGATCTGGATGAGGCGTTCGCGAGCGCTGTCCTGGGCGACGATTGGGAGGAGATTCGCTATCTGTTCGGACACCACGTTTCCAAGGACGCACTGCAGGGCGCCATGAGGGTGGCCATCGAGAAATCGTGGGATGACCTGTTTCGCCTGCTCTTGCCGGCGGTTGATCTGGACAAGGCGCTGGGCAAGGCCGTGCGAGAGGGACGGCTTGTCATGGTCAAAGCAATCGTGGAGCAGGGAGCGCATGATCTCACGGGTGCGCTATGTCAGGCTGCCGAACAACGAGATCTCGAGGTCATGCGCTATCTGGTTGGCCAAGGGGCGAGCGTGGATGGCGCGTGTGACAGCGACGAACCGACCGCGAAAAGCAGCGGTGGACGGACACCGCTTGCTTGCGCCCTGAGGAATCATGACGACGTCAAGCGAACTGCCGCCGCGTCGTTTCTTCTCGACAAGGGGGCTCGGGCTGAGTCCCTCTGTTTTGATGACCTCGAAGGTTTCCTGAATCGAGGTGGTGATCTCGACATGCTGAAAAGGCTGGCGGCCAACGGAGCCGACCTTCATGTGTGCAACGAGCAGGGGGAAGGGCTTCTCGGCTTGACCCATGACCCAGCCATGCGTGCTTTTCTGCAATCCCAGGGGCTGAGCACAT
>PMLB01000225.1 GCA_003158735.1 Myxococcales bacterium
CCCGCCCCACCGCCGGTTGCCCCAGCACCGGCTCCTCCACCGCCTCCTGCCCCGCCGCCACCGCCGCCACCGGCTTCCGCACCGCCGCCGATCGTGCCCGCCGCACCGCCGCCACCCGCGCCACCACCACCGGTGCCGCCAGCAACGCCGCCACCGCCACCGCCCATCGGCCGGTAGAAGGAATCTGGGGCGATAAGTACCATTCCGCTCGGCAGCAACGTCTGCCATTGTCCATAGAGTTGCGATTGGCGAAGCGGCACGCGCGCGGACGAGCGACTTGTGCCCACAGCTGTGATTTCAGCGAATCTGGCAGCACTGCCGTCGTTCTTCGGGGCTCAACTCTTTAGCCGGCAAGCGCGAGGCGACGACGCTGGTCCGGTGTGAAAGGAATTCGCTCCTTGCCCGTCACGGCCCGGAATGCCTCCTTCAGGATCCGATTCTCCTCCAGCGCGTAGTCCAGCCTTCGCCGCATCCGCTCGTTGATCGCAGACGCGATCATGGCGATGACAAACTGGAGCATCAACGGCAGCATCGCTGCCAACCTGCCCGTTCAGACCTGCCGATCCGACCTGCCGAGCCAAGCTGCCAATCCTCGCGAATTCATGCGAGAATCTTTGCGACAGCTTTCCGGACAGCACGAGCCTCGCCACATCTTTCTGGCCGGCATGTCGTACCTTTAATGGTACACTTGGGCCATGGAGCAGAAGGCCCATCAACCCGTCACGACCGCCAGCGACTTGTTGCGTTCGCTCGACGGCGCCCGCGCCTCGCGCGGCGTGAGCAAGGCGGAGCTGGCACGGCGAAGCCACGTCCGCGCCGAGACGGTTCGCCGCCTGCTCACCGACGAAGCGGCCAACCCCTCGCTGACCAACGTGCTCGACATGCTGCGACCCCTGGGGCTCGGCCTCGGCTTGGTCGAACTGCCAAGACCCGTCGAGCCCACCGACGACATGCTGTGCGCCCGGCTGTCGTTCTACGGCGCGGCGCTGTACGGCTCGGCCCGCGTTGATCCCAGCACCGTGCCCGACGTGGAAACAGTGCTTGCCGATTCGTTGAAACTGAGTCGACAGAAGGCAGTCGTCGCCCGGGCGCTGCCCCTCGCATTCTGGAAATCGCGCCGGCAGCTCAACATGGATCGCCTGCGCCGCGAGGCTGAGCGCCGTGGCCAGACCCGCGTGCTCGGGTTCTTCCTCGACCTGACGTCAAAGCTCTCAGGCGAAACCATGTTTGAGAAGGAGGCGGCAAGGCTGCACGTCGGCGTCCCAACGAAACTGACGCAGTTCTTTCAGCCCACTACCTGGCGTGAGCGAAAGCTGGCAGAAATGCGTACGCCCGAAGTGGCGCGCAAGTGGGGTTTCAGAATGAACATGGATATGGATAGTTTCGAGTCGATGTTCAGAAAGGGCACACAGTGAAGACATTCGACCGCGACGAGGTGCTGGCATTTCTCGCTGAGATCGACGAGATGCTGGCCGACCCCGCTGCGATGGAGATCATCGGCGGCGCGGCAGCTCTGCTGGCCTATGGGGCGCATAGCGCGACGAAGGACATCGACAGTCTGGCGAACATTGACGAGCGGATTCAGCAGGCAGCCCGACGTACCACACGGACAATTCCCCTCGACCGTGCGGCCATCGCCGACCCGCCCTACAACTATGATTTGACGGCGACCACCTCGGCGGCCGTGAGCTGGCCCGGGCTGAATGCGCGGGCACGAGGAGCGGTCGTCGAGGCCACAGGCCCCAGAAGCACGGCGCCAGGCGTGATATCGCGCGGGTTCGAGGTGGACGATCCGCAGTATCAACGCGAGGGGAAGGAACGGACCCGCGCTGGCGATGGCGCGGAGGATACCGGCCTTGGCTGCGCCTTCTGGAAGCCGCTGACCGGCGAGGCTGAAACCGGATGCGCGGAGCAGGGCCAACAGGAGCCGAACAACGGCGGCGAGGATTCGCGCTCGCCGATCAAACCTTGCAATGGCGTCGAGCAGCTGCTTCGCATCCTGGTGCAGTGGCTCGATGGTGACGACCGGACGAAGTCCGCGCCGCTGCCAGGTCGAAACGGTGGAGCGCGGGATCGCAACGTGCCTGGTGAGGCTCCTCACCCCGGAGCGTGGCACCTGCTCCCGGAGTCGATGATCGTAGGTGCGGCGCGTGTGTGGCGCGGCCGCGATGGCAGGGATCATCGCGGGAGCATGCCCCGCCGCAGCTCGGCCGGCGCGGAAAGCTCAGCGATGCTGGCCCCGGAGTTGGCTGGGATCTGATCGGGGATCGCGCTTGAGTGACCAGGACAGAGCCTGCCACGCGCGGCGCATGGTTTCTTTTCTGCTGACCGAGACCATGTCTCGGCGGCATGAGCTGAGCCTTCAGTCCTACGATCGATTGTTCCCGTCGCAGGACACGTTGCCACGGGGCGGGTTCGGCAACCTGATCGCCTTGCCTTTCCAGCGCCGACCTCGCCAGGCCGGGAACTCCCTGTTTCTGGACGACGCCCTGGAGCCACTTGGATGGGAAGGGCAGTGGCGGTTTTTGGCGTCAGCGCCTCGGTTGCCCGCGCAGTTGGTGATCGACTTAGCCGAGGAAGCCGCCCGCAGCAACCGCGTGCTTGGCGTGAGGCCGCCAGAGTACGAAGATGAAGAGCTGCCTGGACCAGCACGCAAGTCCCGGGATGTTGTTCCTGGGCATATCCGTGGACGAAATTGGCCAACTGGCTGGTGGGAAGACGTCCAGGTGCCCGTGCTATCCCGCATGTTCGCCAAGCGCCTGCGCGGTTATCGTTCACTCGGCTGCGCCCAGGACGAGGCCCCAGCCGGCTTCGGCGAAATTGATGACGACTTCATTCTCGGCCGCGACTGGGCGGAAATTGACGGCGAAGACGATGGGACGGAGTAGTACCAGTGGGCTGCACGAACTCACTGTTGCGGCGTGAACCAGTCGACGACGGTGAGCGCGGGAATTGGAGCGGACAGCAGGTCGTCATCGTGAGTGACCAGCGTAGCGCCCAATTCCAGCGCGGTGGCCGCTATCATCAAGTCGACTCGCGGAGGGGTCTTGCCTCAGGCCGCAAGGTCGGTCATGAGACGGGCGAAATGCTCGGCGGTCGCGAACGTGAAAGGCACGATCTGGAATCGCTCGATCCCCCTGAGAACCACTTTTCGATTCTCTTCGGGGCGCGAAGATCGCCTCGCTCCGTAGAGGAGTTCGGCTACCACGATGGAGCTGGTGGCCAAGCGGTTGCGCAAGGCCGCGTCGTTCACCCGCTCGCGAACCCCGCCCTGACGGTTCAGCGCGTACACGAGGGTATTGGTGTCGAGCAGATAGATCACAGGCGCGGGGGCTCTCGGCCGTCATCCCGACGGAATTCCTGCATCACCTGCAAGATCTCCTCAGTGGTTTCGCCCACCCACGGGCCAGCGCCGCCCAGAGCGTCCTCGGCGGCCCCTGGGCGCTCGTCCGCCGCCACAGCACGCAACTCCACCTCAAGACCATCGACACGCGCATGGACAGAATGCAGCGGGTCGCGGCGCAACTCGGCGACTGCTTCGTCCAGGGTCATTGGCGGGTTATGCTGCGGAAGTGCCACGGTCTCTCCACCACAACCGTACCATGGCCCCGGGACAGAATCATCCCTTGGCGGGAAGCGCCGCCGCGCATCGGCCATCCCCATCGGCGCTCCCATGCCCGCGCCGAGAGCCGTGCTGCGAACGAAGACATTCTGAACTTCTTGTTCGCAACAGCGATGCTATGGAAATCAATGAGGAATTGTCTCGCCAGGAAGGGTGGCTTGCTGCCCGAGACAGCGCTCGCAAGACATCGCACGGTTGGCGGCAATGCGCGCGGCCCGCGCATTGCCCTTCGCCACCTGGCACGTATTCGATGGGTCGAAGCGTTCCGTCACCGTCCACGCAAGGATCTTCCGCGAACAATTGTCTGGTTCGGTTGCGAAGCCCGAACACCGACAGTGGGTTTGGGTGGATGAACACGTTGGCGTGGTCGCCGCCAACCGCGTTCACGGACAAGTTTGGCCCAGGTACTGGCCGAGGCGCAGACCCTGCCGATTCGCTGGGCATAGCGAGCCAGGGTACCCAGCGGCATGTGCCTGTACTCGGGCGCCAACACCATCTCTTTGACGGCGGCCACCTCGGTGGGTGTGAGTTGACTCGGGCTGGTTCTCGGGCAGGAGGACCGGTCTTTCAAACCGCAGGCCAGGGCGGAGGCGCGGCTGTTCCATGCGTGGTATCGCCCGGGTTCGAGGTGGACGATCCGCAAGATCAGGGCAAGCGGGAGGAATGGTTTTGCACTTGTGATGGCGCGCAGGATCCCGGCCTTGGCGGCGCCTTCGGGCAGCCGCTCGCCAGCGAGGCTGAAGCCGAAAGCTCGGAGCACCGCCAGAAGAATCCGGACAACGGCCGCCAGGATGCGCTCTTGTCGTTCGAGCCTTGCGATGCAGTCGATCAGCTCCTGGCGGTCCGGCTCCATCAGTTCGATGGTGACGACCGAGCGCTGACCACGTCGTCGCCAGGTGGAAATAGTGGAGCGCGGGATCGTGATGTGCTTGGGCAGGCATCTGGTGCCGGTTCTAACCACCTGCGCGCGAAGACGATGGTCATATGTGCAGCGTTGTCCATGGCGTGGTCGTAGGGGTGTCATGCATCGCCAAAACATCACCCGTCATGGCTCACCAGGCCAGTCCAAAACCTCAATGATATTAGGCATGCCGCTCTTGCGTACACCTTTGTGCGGAATGTCTGCGCATACAGCTGGGCAGTCCTCGTCCCCGCCCCCAAACCCGTCGCCTCTTCTGATGATCAGCCGACAGACCTCGCCGCGTCGTCCAATGCTGTCACCGCGCTGTTCGAGAAGCTGCTTGGCAACCACTAAATCGCGGAAACACGTGGCCAGGAAAGTGCGGAAGCGTTTGGGCCAGAAAGGTGCGGAAACACGTGGCCGTCTACAATGGCCACGCTGCCCGCTCAGACACGCAGATTCAAGCTGCGCATCTCCTCGATTTTGTGCAAAAATTCCAACGATCTGTTTCTGGACACCAAGGGTTCACTCGATGAAGTACACGTCGTCGACCCAGATGTCGGTCAAAAGGGGAGGGCCTGCGTTCGGGCCGATGTTCCTCTGGGCCTGCCAGTTGATGCCGTAGACTTGGGTGGGGAGCCACTGCGCCTGTTGGTAGCCCCACGTCCCGTCGATGGCGATGCCCCCAGCGGGGGAGACACCGCCATTGCCGGCGTCCAGC
>PMLB01000226.1:0-64977 GCA_003158735.1 Myxococcales bacterium
GTGCACCACGGCAGCAATGACCGGCGGCTTCTGTCCGGGCGGTGGCAAGGGTCCCACCTGTTTGCAGTGCCTGTTCGGCAGCACCACCTACAACACGTCCGAATCACCGCCCGCGCCAGCGGATGCAACTTCATTGGCTGGGGACTACGTGGTGACGGTTCAGCTTGGCAGCGTGGGCCCGGTCTTCGTCAGTGCGGAGTCGAGTCGGGGTCTCTTGGCTTCGGGAACGGCCTCACAAGAGTACGCGTTTGTCGTCGATGTGCGGCCGATGGAGGGACAACCCAACCACGCCGGCGGTCCGGTGGGATACGCAGGCCTCGATCTGTTCTTCTCCGGCCCCGCCGGACTCAAAGTCACGGGGATCGGATATGCCCTGGCTGGGGCGAGCACAAAGCCGGTCATGGTCTACATCGCAGGCGACTCGACGGTGTGCGACCAGACCGGGAATGCCTTTGGGGGTTGGGGTCAAATGATTCCTCAGTATTTCGGACCTCCCGTTGGGTTTGCCAATTACGCAAACAGTGGAGCCGCCTCCGGGTCATTCGGCAGCTATTGGAGCATGATCAAGGCGAAATGGAGCGCGGGCGATTGGGTGATGATCCAATTTNNGCCACCGTCCAGGCGAATCTCGAGAAGATGGTGTCCGACGCACAAACCGCAGGCGTAAACCCGATCCTGGTATCTCCTCCCGCGCGCCTGAGCAGCATCCCAGTCGGTGACCAATCCAGCCTTCACGCAGCGGCAGCCAAGGCCGCTGCTACTGCAAAGAATTGCCCCTACATTGATCTCACCGCCCTTTCGACGGCCTGGTACAATTCGCTTGGCATGAGCGCGTCGGCTGCGCAGACGATGTACCACCAAGGCGGCGCCACGCACACCAACCTCCTGGGCGCTGACAAGCTCGCTGGCCTGTTGGCCAAGGCGATCAAAGATCAGAGCATCGGTCTGGCTAAGTACTTGAGATAGTCGACGCGGAGTCCAGCGAGCCTCGTAGCTAGCCACCACTGGACTGCACCGGTCTATCGATCTCCGCTGACCTCGAGAAGACGTGCGGCCAGCCGATCCAGCCGCCTGTCCCGCTGTGCCCAACTGGTCGCGAGCGCGACGGCCTCCGGCGTGCGGTCCAGACGGAACAGGCACTTCGCGAGCGCGTAGCCCAGAGCGGGCTCTCGACTGCCCAGGGCTTCAGCGCGCCGAAGCAACGGCTCTCCCTGCTCGGGGCGCCCGAACTCCACATCGAGGAGCCCAGCGCGCAGCAGGGCACTGGCATCGTTCTGCGAAGGAGGAGGGCGTGCCAGGGCGCGAAAGGCGGCGGTTCCCGAGGCCGCCAGAAGTTCTCGTTCGGGTTGGGCGGGTTGCGGGCCTAGCCCGGCGGCGCGGAAGGCACGCAGCAAGGCGGCTTCATCGCCCGGTCCCCGGCGAAGGAAGACTTCAGCTCGCTCGTCGCGATAGATGGCAATCCAGCGACGACGGTCCCAGATTCCCTCGGGAAAGAAGGGGCGTTTGGATGCGATTATCGTCACACCCAGGCGGTCGAAGTCAGCCTCCACCGCCGGGAGGAAGGAAGGAGCGGCGCCAGCGGCAAAGGCACGGTGGCCCAGGTCGTGCAGTTGCGGAGGAAACAGCGTGGTGCGACCGTCCATGAATACTTGCTGCGCGGGCCAAAGGCGGAATATGAGGTAGCCGCCCCAATCCACGCTGTTCCACATGCGCCCGCCCAGCGCGGCCCGGGCGAGAAAATCCGCCATGCGTTCAGGAAATTCGCCTGCGCGAATCGGCCGACGCGCGTTGGTCAGTGCGTTGCGCAGACCTCCCTGTAGCGACCCCACGCCGTAGGCATAGCTAGACACGCCCAGGATGAGCGCCGCAATGACCATCACAGTGGCCCTCTTTGGTAGGCGTGAAACGCCAGGCGAAACCGCGGAGACTCGCGACTTCGGCGCCCCGGCCAGGAGAAGCAATGTCGCTGGAAAGACCAAGTACACATGGCGCCCGGCGGACGCAGAGACCGCAGCAGCGACCAACGCCACTGCGACGGTGCCCGCTTCCAGCCTGGGACGGAGGAAGGCCCGCACGAGCAATGCCGCCAACGCCGCGAACGGCGCGAATGCGGCCACCACCTTGTGGAGCGTGCCATCAGGCGCCTGCAGATAACGCCATACGGGCGCCCATTCGGGAACATTGGCAGCCTGGGTGACGGCCCGTGTGGCGAGAGCTTCCCGGTAGATGCCCAGACCTGCCGGATTGCAGGCCACGGCCAGTATCGTACATGCGGCAAGAACCGCCGCGGTTCGGTTGCGTCGGGCCAGCGCGGCCGCGACGGCAAGGACCGGGGCCAGCACCGCTCCGCCGTGAAGGTTGGCCCACAGTACGGCAACTCCCGAGGCAACCAGTATTCGCCGTCGGTCAGGGGGAGCAAACAGCAGGGCGACGAAGGCAATCTCGCAGGGGAATGCCAGGACATGAGGGCGCGGCCGCATCCGATCGATGTAGAGAAGCAGCACGAGTGCAAAGATCAGGAAAACGGCCGGCGCGTTCCGACTGCGCAGCCACGCCAGCCGCACGAGAAGCCCGAGCCCCAAGAGCACCGCCGCGCCACCCAGCGCGCGCACGCCGTCCCAGCCCGCGCAGCGAAAAGCGAGGTAGAAGGCCACTTCGGAGAGCCACTCGTGTGTGGTCCAGGGCACGCCAGCTCGCGTCCAGGTGAAGGGATCAATCCTGGGAATCGCACGCGTGGTCGCGATGAGCTCACCAATCTTCACGTGCCAGAATTCGTCGATGTCCCAGATGGGCTGCAGGAGAACCAGCACCGCAACCCCGAAGAGGCAAGCCATCGCCGCCCAACACCAGACCGGCACCGCCTTCGCGCGCAGCTGGGTCATACTGGAATCGGGCTTTTCGTCTTGAGTGATGGATCAGCCTCCTTTGCCAGACAAGATTGCCACCAACTCCGTCGCATGTGCAGCACGGCTAGGACACAAAAGCCAATCCACACCAAGTTTCGCCCCAACACCAGCAATGTAACCCGCAGGGTAGGCAGAAGGTAGGTCGCATTCGGACTGGAAGTCGGGCGCATCAGCTCCGCCCAGAACTTCCTTATTACGAAGGCATAGAGAGAATAGACTAGCGTATCGCTGATACCGTGCCTGGGGACGAGCGCGATAGTGGCCCGCGACCCTAGGAAAAGAGCCAGAACCACGATGACTGCGGCAACGCGTTTCGAGCTTTCCACACGGTGAGTATTGGCCGCCCATCGAGTGGCCGCAACCGCTACCCCGGTGTATTTCTTGTCGATCGCACTGGCGGTTGCGGGCGCCGCGGGCGAGTATCAGCTGGCCGGCCTTGCCGCCTGGATCGAACAGCAGTGCGAAAGATCGAACTGTCGCAGTTACCGCGCACGCGGGATCGGAAGCACGATGGTGCCGCATTTCACCGCGGTTGGCCGCTGATTCTTGGCGAACGTGTAGACCAACTGTCGGGTGCGCTCCTGCCCTGGATCGAAGGACTCGGATCTGTCGGCGGCCGAATTCACCTCCGTGTGGCGATCGACGACTGAAGGTTGGCGAGCCTCGCCTTTCCCGACCAGAACGCACGTCTCCCACGAAAACGTCTCTTCCTGACCGAGATTGCTTCGGACGGTCACCAGCGCCCAGATGAGTTTCTGGTAGTCTCCGGGGGCCACCAAGACGCCCCCTTCGCCCACGTATTCGTCGGGAGCGTCCCTGACTTCGCCAAGGGTAATCGTCCACCCATCCGCGGTCTTGGACACCGGGGTGTTCATCAGGACCGAGGAGCACGCGGAGAATCCGCTAAGCCACATGCCAACCAAGACGATCGTGCTGACAGAACGCATGGATTGCATCTAGATTCCTCCAAGTTTCCGCAATGGCCTTGCACCCGTTCTTGTAGGACAACGGTCGGCGAAAAACAAGACGCGAGGTGGTGGCGGGAGAATAGGCCGACCAGGCACGCGTCGGAGTGCTTGTTTGCCGTCGCAGGTGCCCTCCTGCGGACCATGGGTCGGACAAGTGCTAATTCCCGCGTGCGTCAAAATGTCCTATAGCAGCCTCGTGGTGGCTACCGTGTTGGTCCGTCGAGAACTTCATTGACTACGCGGCCCTCCGGTAGTCAGCATAGAAATCCGTGGTGGCTACCGAACGCATCCGCGCGAGATGATAGCTGAAATCCTGGGAAACGGGCAGCTCCACTGGCCACCCTGCTCGCAAGGACGGGCTGCACCCGCGCGGGCGCGGCTGTAGTATCATGCGCGCCATGCGCAAGTCGGTGTTTGCTCACGCTCGTCGAGAGCGGTCCTTCCTGGCGGCAGTGCTTGTCGCGGTTGCTCTTGGGGCTTGGGGCCCGGCGGCGGAGGCCGGCGACGCCAGCCGTGCGACGGCCAAGGCGCACTATGAAACCGCCACGCGCCTGTACGACATTCGCGAATATGACAAAGCGCTGGTCGAGTTCAAATCCGCCTATCTTGCTCAGCCCGATCCGGCCTTTCTGTTCAACGTCGGCCAGTGCTATCGAAAACTCGGCCAGAACCAGCAGGCGCTCAATTTCTTCCAGGAATACTTGAAGAAAGCGCCCCCGGACGATCCCAACCGCAGTCAGGTCGAGGCCCGTGTGCGAGACATCGAAGCCGAGGCCAAGCTCCAGGCCGAGACGGCCCAGGCGGCTGCCGCGCCTGTGCCGGCAGCAGAGGTTGTTCAACCTGCGCCGGTTGTCCAGACTGCGCCGGCAGCGGTCGTCGCGCCCACCAGCGCAGCGGCCTCGGTCGAACAGGCTGTCCCGGTCAGCACAACGCCCGGGGGGAACGAGCGCGGCCTGCGCATTGCGGGAATTGCCTGCGGCGCGGCTGGCCTGGCTTCGGTAGGAATCGCAATCTACTACTACACCCGAGCCAGATCGCTTTCCGACAGCGTGACCAAGTCGCAAACTCCCAAGGCCTCTGACGATCAAGCGGGCCGGGATGCTCAGACCATGCAGTGGGTGTTCTACGGCATCGGGGCCGGGGCGTTGGCCACCGGCACCGTGCTCTATTTGCTCGGCTGGCCGCCCAACCCAGCCGGCCGCACGGTGGCCACGCCGATAGTCGGACCTGGCCTGGTGGGAATTTCAGCGCAAGGGACATTCTGATGCGAAACCTGGTTGCCATTGTCGGCATTTTCGTGATGGTCCACATCGTGGCCTGTGGCTACGACCCGCATCCGATTAGTGGCAAATTGCCATGCACCTCGCATTGCCCGAACGGCTATGTGTGCACGAACAACTTCTGCTACCTCACGGGTACAGGTCCTGATGGCGGCCCATCCTCCGGCACGACCGGAGGCGGTGGCGCGGCTGGCACAGGTGGTACCGCAGGGATGGACGCGGGCGACGCGAGTTACAGCGATGCACTGGCGCCTACCATCAGCAATTTCACTGCCGAGCCCGAATCGATTCTGACGGGCCAAAGCAGTACCCTCAGTTGGAGCGTGACTGGCGCGACGAGCTTGTCGATCGATCAGGGCATTGGCTCGGTCATGGGCCGAAACTCCCAACAAGTCACGCCCAACCAGACCACGACCTACACCCTGACGCTGAATGATTCCGTGTCCGCGAGTGTGACGGTCACGGTGCTGAACGGAATTTTCACCGTAACGGGCAAGATGGTCACGCCGAGAGATAGCCACACAGCGATATCGCTGCAAGACGGAAGGGTTCTCATCGTCGGCGGGGTAGCCTTCAACCAGCCCATCGCCAGCGCGGAGATCTACGACCCCAACACGGGCACCTTCGCGGCCACTGGGAACATGACTGTCGAGAGGCAGTATCACACCATGACCTTGTTGCCGGGCGGAAAAGTTCTGATCACAGGCGGGTTCGATGGCTCCAGCGATCTCGCAAGTGCGGAACTCTACGATCCCAATACCGGGACATTCTCCTCCACCGCTGGCAGCATGACCGTGCCAAGGTCGAGTCACGTGGCTGCCTTGTTGCAGAATGGTCTGGTCCTTATCGCTGGCGGATGGGACGGGCTCACCGGCCTCACCAGCGCGGAGCTATACGACCCCAAGACCGGCAAGTTTGCTCCCACCGGCGGTATGGAGGCGATCAGGCAGATCCCGAGCGCGACGGTGCTGCCCAGCGGGCAGGTTCTGGTCGCAGGGGGATACGACGGCGCCGACGATCTGGCGAGCGCAGAACTGTACGATCCCAAGAGCGCAGGATTTCTGTCCACCGGTACCATGCACGCGGCCAGGGAGACGCACACCGCGACCTTGCTGGGAAACGGGCAGGTTCTCATCGTGGGCGGCCAAAATGGCCCAGAGAGTCTCGCAAGCGCGGAACTGTACGACCCCAGCGCGGGAACATTCACGGCAATCGCCAGCATGACCTTGCCAAGGGATTCGCACACGGCGACCTTGCTGCAGAACGGGATGGTGCTCATTGCCGGGGGCGAGAACTTCACTTCGACGCTCGCCAGCGCGAAGGTATACGATCCGGCGACAGCGACCTTCGCGGCCACCGGCGGCATGTCCGTGCCAAGGCAGGGCCACACGGCGACCTTGCTGCCCAACGGGCAGGTGCTGATCGCCGGCGGATTCGATCAGACCATAGACTTCGGGCCAGCTGAACTCTATCAGTAGCCTGGACGGGTACCGCGACGCCGCGCTGGCCAGAAGCTTGCGCCAGGCCAGTCACCCGCGCGGGCGCGGCTGTAGTATCATGCGCGCCATGCGCAAGTCGGTGTTCTCTCGCCCTCCTCAAGGGCGGTTCTTTGTGGCGGCCGTGCTGGTTGCGGTGTCCCTCCGGGTTTTCGGCCCGACGGCGGAGGCCGGCGACCGCCGGGCGACGGCCAAGGTGCACTACGAAACCGCTACGCGCCTGTACGACATTCGCGAATATGACAAAGCGCTGGTCGAGTTCAAATCCGCCTATCTTGCTCAGCCCGATCCGGCCTTTCTGTTCAACATCGGCCAGTGCTATCGAAAGCTCGGCCAGAACCAGCAGGCGCTCAATTTCTTCCAAAAATACTTGAAGAAAGCCTCCCCCGACGATCCCAACCGCAGCCAGGTCGAGGCCCGCGTACGAGACATTGAGGCCGAGGCCAAGCTCAAGGCCGAGGAGGCACAGGCTGCGGCCGCTGCCACGCCCGCGCCGGCACCAGCGCCCGAGGTTGTTCCGCCTGCGCCGACACCTGCGACGGCAGCGGTCGCCGCTGCGCCCACCGCCCCAGCGGCTTCGGTCGAACAGGCTGTGCCGGCCAGTGCAACGCCCGCGGGGAGCGGGCGCGGCCTGCGCATTGCGGGGATTGCCTGCGGGGCGGCCGGCCTGGCTTCCGTGGGGATCGGAATCTACTACTACACGCGGGCCAGATCGCTGTCCGACAGCGTGACCAACTCGCAAACCCCCAAGGCCTCTGACGATCAAGCGGGCCGGGATGCTCAGACCATGCAGTGGGTGTTCTACGGCATCGGGGCCGGGGCGTTGGCCACCGGCACCGTACTCTATTTGCTCGGCTGGCCGCCCAAAGAGTCCGGCCGCACGGTGGCCGTGCCGATAGTGGGACCTGGCCTGGCGGGAATTTCAGCGCAAGGAACATTCTGATGCGAAATCTAGTTGCCATTGTAGGCGTATTTGTGATTGCCGCCATCGCGGCCTGTGGTTACGACCCGCACCCCGAAAGTGGCGCCCTGCCATGCACCTCGCATTGCCCGAACGGCTACGTGTGCACGAACAACTTCTGCTACCTCACGGGTACAGGTCCTGATGGCGGCCCATCCGCCGGCACGACTGGCGGCGCTGGCGCCGCCGGCACGGGTGGCATGGTCGGAAGCGATGCCGCTGCCGGCAGTGGCGGCACGGTCAGAAGTGATGCCGCCGCTGGCAGTGGCGGCACGGTCAGAAATGATGCCGCCGCTGGCAGTGGCGGCACGGTCGGAAGTGATGCCGCCGCTACACACGATGGCGCAGCTGACGTGGGGCTGGATGTTCCCTCTTCCATAGACTCCGATGGCGACGCGAGTCTGGCCGACAGCGAAGCGGGTGGCGCCGACGTGCTGGGCACCGGTGGCGCAACCGCAGGAGCCTTCAAGGCAACCGGCAGCATGATCACGGGGAGGGACAATCACACAGCCACGTTGTTGCTCAACGGGAAGGTGCTCATCGCCGGCGGAAGCAATTTCGACACACCTCTCGCGACCGCAGAGCTGTACGATCCCGCCACGGCGACCTTTTCGGGGACCGGCAAGATGGTCGCGGCAAGGTACGCCGCCACAGCGACCCTGCTGCAAGACGGAAGGGTTCTCGTGACCGGCGGATTCAGTGGCGAGGAGTACCTAGCGAGTGCGGAGCTGTACGACCCGGCGACCGCGAAATTCTCGGCCACCGGGGACATGGCGGCAGCAAGAAATTTCCACACGGCGACGCGGTTGCAGAATGGAAAGGTCTTCATCGCCGGCGGATTCGGTGGCAACCGTCTCGCGAGCGCGGAGCTCTACGACCCAGCGACGGGAAAATTTACGACGGCCGGCTCCATGAAGGCGGTCAGGGTATCCCAGACTGCGACATTGTTGACCAACGGAAAGGTGCTCATCGCCGGCGGAATGAGCACCAAGGGTGCTGTCGCCAGTGCTGAGCTGTACGACCCGGCGAATGCGACATTTACGCCGACCGGTTCCCTAAAGGTGGCAAGGTACGCGCAGACGGCGACGCTGTTGCCGGGCGGGACGGTGCTCATGGTCGGCGGAGACGACCCCAATGATGCGCAACTTGCGAGCGCCGAAATCTACGATCCAACGGACGCATCGTTCACGGCAACTGGCAGCATTACCGGGGCGCGGGACAGCCACACCGCCACATTGTTGCCCAGCGGGGTCGTTCTGGTCGCTGGTGGATACAACGGCTCGGCGCTCGGAAGCGCCAGGTTATACGACCCAACCTCTGGAACATTCACGGCCATCAGCGGCATGATCGACGAAAGGGAAGCCCACACCGCGACCTTGCTGACGAATGGGGCGGTCCTCATGGCCGGCGGATTCGGCATGACCAACCAGGACCTCGCGAGCGCCGAGCTGTACCAATAGCCGGACGGCTGCCGCCGCGAAGAGTGGGGCCTTTTCGCCCCGTGGCCACTACAGCGATCCAAGAACGGCGCGCAACTCGGCAGCGTATCGGCCGTGCGGCGAAAGCCGCAGGTAGCGCTGGTAGGCGGCCTTGGCGGCTGCCCTGTGGCCGAAGGTTTGTTCGGCGCTGCCGAGAAAGACATAGGCATCGGCTCGGTTGGCGTCGAGTGCGATGGCCTTGGTCGCCCAATTGGAGGCGGGACCGGGGCGTCCGCGCTCGAACTCGGTCTTGGCCAGCATGACGGCGACATCCGCGGATGGCGGGCCACTGGCGAACGCTTGTGCACACGCGGATACCACGTCCTTTGCCCGATGTTGCTCGTAGGCCTTCTGGCACGCGTCGAGGGCAGCGTCGTCAGCCGGGGCCGCAGCAGCCTTGGCCGCGGTTGGTGCAGGAGCAGGGGAATCGGTGAGGGCCGCAACCGCCCCGGCAGCGGCAGGTACAGGAGGAGGAGGAGGAGGGACGGGAAGATCCGCGGCCGGGGCTGCTGCGGGGATTAATGCGGGCGTCGGCGTCGTTTCTTGCCGGGACGCGGTCGGTTGGGGTAGCGACCGCGGCGCGTGGTCCGTGCGCGAAACAGCCAACGTGGCACACGCGGCGACCACGGCAGATAAGCCGAGCAGCGCCCAGTATGCGCGTCTGCGCAGCCAGGGGCGCGTTTTCCCGGCGGCAGATGGCTCATCAAAGCTGTCGCCGGCGACTGGCGCAGCCGCCAAATCCTCCCCCGCTTGAAAGAAACTGGTTTCGACGGTGTCGAAGTGAGGAAGCTGTTCTAGGGGCAGGACCAGGACTTGGCACTTCAGTTCTCGGGGCGGCTGTGCGTTCTGAGGGTCGGCACGGCGCTCGGGTGCGCGGCTCATGGAAACCTCCGAGGACTTAGAGTCGGCTGGCGCGCGGCGCAGGTCAAAGAATTGGACACGACTTGCTTAGTGTCGTGAGGCCCCCGGTTCCTTACGGCCCGATGTCTTTTCGCTTGGCGTCGAGACCACTGATGGATGTGACCTTCTGAATTTCTTCCCGGTGCTCAACATCTTGCCAATTTGGCCTGGCTGTGTGCCGGTGGCGGGTTGGGGCGACATCGTCAAGCGCGTCTCGCTAGCAGGTCCTGCGCCGGCAGAGGACCGGACAACTCGGCGACGCAATAGGAATCTCGCGCGCTCGACCATTTGCTCGACGTCACATTGGCTCGAGCTGGTCTTCATCTTGGCAGGCGTTCTGGTGGCGGCCTCAGCGCTCTTGCTCGGGCCGGCGGGGTTGCGCCGGCTCGCGGTCTTGGGCCGCGGGCGCTTGCTGTTCGCCGAAGTGTTGTCGCGACGAGCATGAACTTGGTATGAATGCCCGGTTGAACTTCGCAGGCCTTTCCACCAGCGGCTTGGGCGTGATGGCCGGGCTGTCCACGGCGGTGCTGTGGACAGCCACCGCTGTGTGTTTCGAGGCGTCCAGTCGCCGCCTGGGAAGCCTGTCGGTCAATGTGTTGCGCCTGGCAGTGGCGGCTGTCCTGTTCAGCGCGCTTTCACTGCTGCGCACGCACCATTTCTTGTCCGTGGCCCTGTCCCAGGAGGCGTGGTTCTACCTGGGCCTTTCCGGACTCGTCGGGTTCGTGCTGGGCGACGTGCCCCTCTTCCAAGCCTTCGCGCTGATTGGCGCACGTCTGTCGATGCTGATTTACGCCTCAGTGCCGCTCATGACCGCTCTGTGCGGGTTTCTGTTTCTCGGCGAGAGCATGAGAGGCCGTGCTTTGGCTGGCATGGCCATCACTGTAGCTGGAATCGCCATTGCTGTCGGCGCCAAACCAGGGACAGACAGGACAGGCACTGAGGCCCGTTCTCGTCGCACAACTGGTATCCTGATGGCCTTTGCCGGAGCCGCGGGACAGGCGGCGGGCCTGCTGCTCGGCAAGCGCGGCGCCATGGGACTGGACAGTTTTGCGGCGACGCAGATCCGCGTACTGGCCGGCCTGGTGGGTTTTCTTGTGGTGCTGGTAGCCGCCGGGCGAGTGCGCGCCTTGCGCGATCAGTTTCGCGAAGCAGTCGCACCTAGCGGGACTGCCGCAGATCTCGCGCAAAGGCGTTCTCTGCGGCGGGCCTTGCTTGTCCTGTGCGTGGGCGCCTTGCTTGGACCGTTTCTCGGGGTTTCGCTGGGCCTGCTTTCAACCCAGCTTCTGCCCGCAGGCACGGCTGCCACTTTGATGTCCATCGTCCCTGTGCTGCTCATTCCTGTCTCGGCCCTGGCCTTTCGCGAGCGTACGTCATGGCTCGAAATCGTCGGCGCCGTGTTGGCCGTGGGTGGGGTGGCCGTGCTGGCGAGCTGACAGCCGTGGTCTCAGGCTGACAAGACTTCAAAGCTATGGCGGGCTGCCTCGGTCTTGAACCAGGCGAGGATCGACGACGATTGCTACAAGCTCTTGAGAAACTGCAAGAGATCGCGCTTTTCCTGCGCGGTCCAGTGCGTGCCGAACTCATGGCCCAGGTTGCGGTTGCCAGGCAGGCGGGTATCAAAGGTGAAGGCCCCCTGACCCTGGCCCAGCACGAAGCTGGCGGGTCGTTCATCAGACGGCTGCAACAGCGCCTCCAGGGTCGGCACTGAGCCGTTGTGCAGGTAGGGCGCCGAGGCCAACAAGGCAATCAGCGGCGGGGTGCGCACCCAGGGGCCGGCGATCTCAACCGCCTTGCCCGGCCCGCGACTGCTTAGCGCCGTGATGCACGTGATGGGCATGCGCACGTTCTTGTCGGCCAGCTTGCGCCGGTCGACCTCGAAGCCGAACAGGCTGTCGGTACCAATTCCACCTGCCGCCAGGTCGTCGCGCTCGTCGCCCTGGGCGCGGCCGTCGCCATCGGCATCAAAGGGCAGAATGAGACAACTGGTGTAGGTTACGGGTTCAGCCAGGGCCGGGTGCCGGTCGTGGCAGCCACGGCAGGGCTCATCCTTCGCCAAACCGTTGCTGCGCGAAATGCCGAACTCGTCGAAGATCGAGGTGAAGCCGCCCGGACCTGCGCCCTTGCGCAGACCCAGCTTGGCCCAGAAGTCTTTGGGCCGGTGCGAATAGTGACAGTCGGTGCAGCGGGGGATGGCCAGGCCCTCAGTCGGAATGGGCTTCATCGTGCTCACTGTGGTCGCCGAGTGGCAGGTCACGCAGCGAACCGGGATGCGCGCGGTCAGCGGCCGCATCTCGTCGATGGGCGCGAACAAGGGCGCCTCAACCCCGCTGTCCTGATAGGCGCGCGGTACGTCGACGAGAATCTGCTGGTTGATGATGCTGCCCGCGTTGGCGTCGAAGAACAAGCGGCGGCCTCGTTCCACAGCGGCCGCATCCAGCACTGGCTTTGTCACACTGGCCAAGGGCGTGTCGTAGAGTAACTTGCGGATGGCCGTGGCCTCGTAGGCCAGGCGCAGGCTGCGCACCAGCTCAGGCGGCGCAGGCGAATCGTGGCGCAGAACGCGCACCAGCATGATGCCGATAAAGGAATCGGCTTGCAGCCCAATGGCGCCCATGGAGCGGATATCGAGCACCATGGCGCGGTTGATTAGATCGAAGTCGCCCTCGAAACCGGCGGGCACCTCGATGCCCAACTCGGCCATGGCCTGACTGCGGCTCATTTCTGTGCGTGCGACGTAGCGGCCCAATAGGTCAGGCGCGCGCGTCGGATAGGTCGAGGCCCAATTGATGACTGAAAGTGAACGCACGCCCAGTGCCGTGGGAATGCTCTTGGGATTGAACACGCCTTCGGCGCCGGTGCGCATGGTGCCGGCGTCACTGTAGCGGCGCGAGTGCAATCCCGGCACAGTCATGTCCAGGCCGAATTCATTGGTCAGATCAGCGCGGCCTGGTCCAGCCAAGAGCAGTGTGGCCAGAGTCTGCTGCGCGTCGGGCAGCTTGAGGGCCTTGCGATACTCGGCCACGGTCACGCGGCCATCGTGGTTGAGATCGAGCGCCAGCGAATCAGGCAAGCGCGTGCGGCGCCGGATCTCTTCCTCGCTGTCAGGCTGGCCGTCCTTGTCGAGGTCGATGACGTGTTTGGGATCGAAGAACGAAGAGGTGGCCAGCAGCAGGCCGTAGTCCAGCCGCGCGCTGGGCAGGCCCAGGATGGTCTTGCCGTCAACGGGATTGCGGCCACTGTGGCACAGCCAGCAGGTCATGCCGATGTCGCCGGTGGGCTTGCCGGTTTCCAGATCCAGTGCATCGCGCAGGCCCGAGAATCCCGTGCTCGCCGAAGTATAGCCGAGCGCGCCTGCCGGTTGGTCTGGGTCAGCGGCCAGGCCGAACACCTCGGGGTTGGCGAAGATTCCACCCTTCAGCGAGATGTGGCGCGTGACATGGGTGTCGATGGTTCCGTCTTGATCGAGATCAACCGGCACGTTGTCGAGGTGGATTTCGATATCGCGATTCCAGGCCAGATCCGCCAGGCGCGACCAATAGTGGCCGTTGGTGTTGACCATGGGCGGGCCGGGCGCGGTCCAGTCTTGCCATTCATAGGTGCCGATGCTCTCGATGGCTTGCTGGCGCACCGAGGCGTTTTGCGCCGCGGGCAAGAAACGCGGGGCTAGCACGCCGGGCATCAGCTCGGGGCGCGGAGGATCGAGCTTGCGCGCGGGACGATCGAGCAGCGGCGGCGGAGCGAACTTGTGCGTGCAAGCCAGGGTGAACGCGAGGCAAAGGGCGACGCGGGCGAGAAAGCTGACGCGGGCATTCGCGAGGATCACGACGAGGATGAATCTACTCGCTTCGGAGGCGCGAGAGGAGGCGGGACGACCGGGACCATGGGCGGAATCTGGCCGTAGGCATTCAGTGATTCCTCACTCGCAGTTGGCGTTTGTAGGCGTCCCGAATCGCCTTGCCAAGTCTGCTCGACACGACTTCGTACTTGTCAAAGTCGCGAATATTCTCCTGACGCAGATGGAGCTGGCCTTCGCCGGTGTTTCCGCGATGCTGGCCTTTTGAGTAGGCGCGGTGAGTCTTGAGCTCATGCGAGGACAGAATCCAATAGCGAATCCTGTCGCGCCAAACGGCAATCCACACGAAGACGTCACAGCAGGCTGGTTTCACCTGCTGAAAGTTCATCCAAAACGGTTGAGTGGACTCCGACGATAGCGCTTTGACATAGAGAGGTTCATCGCTGCTGGTGTCAACTGCGCGCGAGGCCTTCACCTCGATTCGAATTCGTCCGTCGAGTAGGAAGTCGTATTGCCCAGAGTAGTTGGGGTCGAATTTCTTGGACGGCTTGGACAGGTCCGGAACCAGTTCTTTCAGGTGCCCCTGCGCCCACGCTTCACCGAAGGTCCGAGGTGCACTGATCTCGAAGATGTAGAGAAACGCATTCCGTTCCAAGTAGCTGTCGCGCATCTCGTAGTACTGATCGAGCGACAGCACGTCGCGGCCAAGTAGTGTCGAGATGAGATACTCGAACTCATTGAATGGATAGACTGAATAGATCTCATCAATCCTTGCCCGAACGGCCTTGCCATCGGGCAGCTTGGCCACCAATTCGTCGAGCTGTTTCCGTAGCGTCTGCATCTTCTCAGAATAGCGTTGGCTGGGTTGACCGATCCGCCGCCGTATCGGAAGGATGCGGTAGCATACTGGCAGGAAGCTCCTTTTCAAACGCGTGGCCGTTCTGCCAGCCAGTCTTGCCGGACGTGCGAAAATGTTCGAGACGGCGAATAGCAATCTCGCAGTAGACCGGGTCGACGTCGGCCGTATAGCAACGGCGACCGGCGATCTCAGCCGCCAAGAGAGTGGTGCCGGAATGGGAGAAGAAGTCGACGACAAGATCCGCAGGGCGCGAACTTGCGCGGATAATGCGGTCGACGCTCTTCAGCGGTTTCTGAGCGTAGCAACCGGACACGTTCTCTTGGAGTCGATAGAAGACTTGCTGAATATCAACCCAGACATTGCCAGCGCGGATCGTGTCGCGCTTGCCACGTTCCAGATTCTCGGTGCGCTCACCTCCAACGTCCTTGTAGTATCCACGAAGCGTTTTAGGGATGTCTGTGTACTCAGCTTCAATGTTGAATGCTGGGTTGCCACGGACGTAGTAGAGCAATTCCTGGCGTACGGCCATCCAGTTCTTCTGGGTTCCATATCCCCTTTGGTTCCGCACGGTGATGAAGCTTCGCGCCTGGATCGGAAATTCACGCATCAGGATCATGAACTCTGGGAGGGGCTGGAAGTGGTCTCGCTGGTCCGCTCCGAGCCAAACGTAGAGCGAACTGTCCGGCGCAAGGGCTCCCAGCGTGTTCGTAACCCAGCAGCGAGCCCACGCGATGTAGTCGCGGACGCTCCGTGTCTCGAACGCCACGAGGTTGTAGGGCGGATCTTGGATCGCCAGGCTGGCAAGCTTGCGGTCCATGAGGGAAGACACCGCTGAAGCGTCGGCTGCATCAATGCATGCCACTCGGTGTCCGGATACTGAATCGGTCCACATGCCTCCAGGCTTGAGGCGACAAAGCGGAAGCAGTTTCGCCCGCACCTCCGGTTGCTCGTCAATTCTCGGCAAGGGGTTGTTGTGCATCGAGAGCCTTCATGACTGTCCTAACTGGCAAACTTGTCTTCCGCAACTCTAGATCTGCGCCGTCGATCCAGCAGTACCATTGCCAGGCAAGCCAGCGCCGCCACCACGGACACCGCCAGCCCGGCAGCCAGCGCATCGTCGAAGTACTCGAATTCCACGCGATGCTGGCCCGGGGGCACCAGCACGCCAGACAGCGAGATGTCGGTGCGCACGACTGGCGCCAAGATTCCGTCCACGCGGGCACGCCAGCCCTGGTCCCAGGTCTGGTTCACCGCAATGAAAGAAGCCGCCGGCCCCGCAGCCTCGACCTCCAGCGCGAATTGCACGGGCGTGCGCGCGACCAGGCGCACGCGAGCGGGCGACGGCTGTTCGGGCAAGGCCAGCGACTGGCCGCCATCGACCAGGGCCACCTCCGGGATCTGGGAATCCAGCTCACGCACCGCCTGCAGCCAGCCATCTGGCCCGTCGACCACGCGAGTGCGGCGGATCGGAAAAACCAGGGGCTGGGGATTGCGGGTGATTTTTGCGTCGAGCGTGTAGGCGCCGGACGGCGACTTGATGTTCGCTTCCTCCGGGGAGGCCCCCGGGCGGAACTGGACCACGGCCGTCACTCCGCGTCGAGCGAGCACGGGAGCGGCCAGGCGGGGATCGGCCTCGAATGCCCTCCAGAACGCGGCCGTGGCTTCGGTGGTCCAGCGCAGTTGGGTGAGATCGAAGTCCCGCTCGTAGGTCATGGCCAGCCCCCACTCGACCGGGATGGGAGGTCGGGCGAGCCCGAGCGAGACATCGAAGCCAGGAGCCCAAGCCGCCATGTGAAAGATGACGTCGTCCTCTTTGCGCTGGACCAACGGCGTGAGAAAAGCCGGCGGCGTTGTCACCGATGCCACAGGTGTGGTCAGCAGCAAGCCACGGCCCACAGCGATCAGGTCGACCGCAAGCACCGCACACAGGGCAAGCGCGCGCCGCAGGCGCCCCAGGCGGCGTGCCAGCCACAGCGGCAGCAGCGAAGCCAGCGCCACCAGCGACACGCGCAAACAATCGCGCAGGGTCTGCCCCTCGGGGAAATGGGCGGGCAAGTGTCTACGCGCAAGCCACACGGCACAGGCCGCGATCAGACCCAACACGACGAATTTCAGCAGCGCGCGTTTCATCCACAGGCGTGCGCGTGCCGGGCCCAACACCGCGTAGTCGAATCCATACGCTGCCAGCGTGACCAGGGAAAAGCAGAACAGCAGCGAGAACTTCTCGGGAAAACGAATCTGCGCGACAAGAGGCAGTCTGCGCACCAGGTGCCAGACCGGAAAGTTGTGGCCCAGGGCCGTCACGAAGCCGAGCAGCGCGAGCGCGAGCCACGGCCACAAGAAACGTCCGCGCACCACCAGCGCGAGGATCGCCAGCAGCGTGATCGCGAGACCCGGATAGAGCGAGTGGTAGAAGGGGAGCACGCGCGGGCTGTACAAGAAGCCGCCCCAGAACAGCTCCGGCTGGCCGGGAACCACGTGACCGAGCGGGTAGGGAGCGAACAGCTCGAAGGCCCGCCACGCCGGCATGGACCAAACGTCGGCCATGGCTTCGGGCAGGCCCAAAGCTCGAACCGTCTTGCCCACGTGGTGCAAGCCAGGAATCAGGGTCACCGCCCCGAGCGCTAGGCCGAGCAGAAGGCTGGCCACCAGCGACGGAAGGGCGCGGCCAGCGACGTGCCTGCGCTCAGCCAGAATGGCGGCAAGGACCAGCAGCGGCATCATCAGCAGCGTGGAGGGCTCGCCAGTCAGGCATTGCGTCCCGACGACCAAGGCCAGTCCCACCGCATTCGTGCTTCCAGGCTTCCTTGCCAGGCGCACCGCGAAGCCCAGGGCCAGGGGAATGACCGAGGCCGCGTGCAGGAAGGCCAGCTGGCAGGTGGTCGAGAGAAGGTAGCCGCCGCAACTCCACGACAACGAGCCCAGCAGCGAGGCCGGGCGGCTGCGGCGCAAGGTGCGTAGGAACCAGTACATGCCCACGGCCGCGACCAGCAGGGGTACGATGACCTGCAGCCGGAACGCCCACTCGAACGGCAGCAAGAAGAACAGCGTGGTGAGCGGGTGAAATACCTCGTACGCGGGATTGCCGGCGAATGGCTGTCCCGAGGCGAAGAAGGGATTCCACAAAGGAAGGCCGCCCGAGGCCCGGGCCAGCGGCACGATCAGCGATCGGGTGGGGCGGTAGTAGGAAGCCAGGTCAACGTCGAAGAAGGTCTCGCCCACGAAGATCGCCCGCCAGAACAGCGCCAGTACGCAGCAGGCTGCCAGCGGCA
The DNA here is from genome assembly GCA_003158735.1 of Myxococcales bacterium. Taxonomy (GTDB): domain Bacteria; phylum Myxococcota_A; class Polyangia; order Fen-1088; family Fen-1088; genus Fen-1137. The sequence continues at coordinate 17,914 of PMLB01000226.1, forward strand.
ACGCGACCACCCAGAAATGAGGCTGTCTTCGGCCGAAACTCAAGGCAGGTCCAGACGGCAGGGGCGCCGCATTGGCAGGAAGGGAGTCAACTCAGGCAGCATAGGCCCTGCCCGGACCGCTTGACAGTTTCCCTGCAACCGGTCGAAGGCGCCGCAATAAGACAAGGCGCGACCCAACAAACTGCTTCTCGGGATGATATGTGCATCACAGTACGCGTCACACCATTTTGAAAAGACGCCTTTCCTCGCGGATGGGTGGGCTCTTTTTGAAGGCCGCCGCCTCCAGGATGAACTAAACTTGTATGGTTATCGCGCCAGTTGATTTCGTGCCCGCGCAGCAGTCTTCAGGGCGGCTGAATCAGTGGGGGGAGATCCGATTCGTCATACGTGTTTTCAAGGAGGTCAATATGACCAGGTTCCAGATGCTCAGCCGAACCATGGGGGCTCTTGGGGGGGCCGCCCTCCTGGCCATCGTCGCCTTGGTGGCATGCGGGGGCCCTGTGCCGATCGCGGGCAGCAGCAGCCTGATCGGCTCCGGTGGGAGCCAGGGCACCCACACCGACTTGGGGCTCAACACGAACCCGGGTACCTCGACCAACCCGGGGAGCGGGGGGGCGACTGCCCAGTGGCCTCCCGCGGGCTACACCAACGACACACCTGTGGCTGTTGGTCGCTATGCGCTGGGTCCAGAAATCACAGCGTCCACGGTCGACCCCACGACCGGAGACATTAATGGGACTGCAGCCAGCAACTGCGTGGCTTTCCTCGGCGTGGTACGCGATTTCAAGATGGGGAATCAAACCGGCGGGCACCCGGATTTCGAGACGGCGCCGACCGGAGACGAACCGGGGATCGTGGCCAGCACCCTGGGCGCAGACAACAAGCCGGTTTATGCGGCGACATTGCGGCAACCGACGGGGTCCACCACAGGCCCGGACAACTTCAACCAGTGGTACAACAGTGTTTCCGGGGTCAACATGCCGTATGTGTTGGCGTTGCAACTCGAGAACGTCGGCGGAGTAGCCTCTTTTCAAGCGACCCAGCCCACCTCTTTCTTTCCGCTAGACGGTGCTGGGTTTGGCAACGAGGGCCAAAACCACAACTTCTCTTTCACCACAGAGATTCACACCGCCTTCCAATACAGTGGGGGTGAGAACTTCTCATTCAGTGGCGATGACGACGTGTGGGTCTTCATCAACAAGAAACTGGTCATTGATATGGGAGGGCGACACGCCCAGGAGACTAAGTCAGTCGCCATCGATTCGCTCGGGCTGACCAAGGGCAATGTCTACGACCTTGCGGTCTTCCATGCGGAGCGCCACACCAACCAGTCGAATTTCGAGATTCAGACCACGCTGGCTTTCACCAACTGCGGCGAAGCAATAATCGGCCGGTAAAGGGGCTCGCGCCGCTAGCCGAGCGGCTCATAGGTGCTCTCTGGACTTTGACGGCGGCCCGCGCGATCCGGAGTCTCACCACAGAGGGCACAGAGGCCACAGAGGCCGGAAAGAAAGGGTTTCGGATCCGGATCCGAACCCTTCTTTCCTTCCGAGCTGTCTCTGTGAACTCTGTGCTCTCTGTGGTGAAATCTGGAGCAAACCTGCGGAAAATTGTGGTTAGCACCTATGGCCGAGCGGTTGAGGGCACAGGTCGCGTCGCTTGCAGTCGGCGCAGGGCTGGCCCCGCCAGATGGCATCGAAAAAGGCCTGCACATCGTCCAGCAGCAGGTCGTCGCGGCTGAGCAGCCCCAGCTCGAAATTTCGCCGGCCCTCGCCCTTGGCGCCCAGGCCGGCTCCGGTCCAGTTGGCGCTGCCCAGATACACTATGGTGCCGTCGACAACAACGATCTTGCAGTGCACGCGCGGGCACAGGCGCAGATCGAACGATCCGCGCTGACCGCGGCTGGCTTTCAGGTGGGCGCAGCGGCGCAACTCCTGGCGAAACGGCAGCGAGGGTGGCGCTGCGTGCAGGATGCGAATCTCCACGCCTGCGACCACCAGCTCGTCGAAGACCTGCAACACGGACCGATATTCGCCGTTGCGGGCGGTGCGGCGCCGTCCTGGCCGCACCCGCGCGTCCTCGACCATCAGCTCCTTCAGGTTCGCGGTGGCAATCCACACGCTGTGCTCGGCATTCATCACCGCCTGCACCACGGCTTCATAGTGTCCCCGCCCGCCAAGCAGGGCCAGCGACACCGGACGTGACACGCGAATGAAGTCCATGATCCGTACCGGACACACTATGTGAATGTCCGAGTGCGAAGCAAATTGCTCTCGCGGCGGCCTGCGCTGTAGACAGCGCGCGTGGGCCTGGGTAGCGTGCGGGCCATGGCATCCCTGGAATCAGAAACGCGTTTGCGCGAGGTCGGCGCCGGATGACTGAGCCCACAACGCGCGAGCTGGTGGTCCTGGATTTCGAAACCACGGGCCTCATGCCGGCGCGCGATCGCACCATCGAGGTGGCGGCCACACTTCTCGTCGATCACCAGCCGGTCGATACCTTCTGTCGGCTGATGCACCCGGGGTTCGCCCTGCCGTCATTCATCACGTCGCTGACCGGGATCACCGACCAGATGCTGCGCGGCCAGCCGCGGCCGGAGGATGTCATGCCCGCGTTGCACAGATTCGTGCGCGGCCTTCCCATCGTGGCGCACAACGCTTCCTTCGATCGCGCCTTCCTGCACGCCGAGTTGGCGCGCGCCGGTCTTCAGCCCGAGAGCGAATTCCTGTGCACCATGCGACTGGCACGCCGACTGGCGCCCGGACTGCCCAGCTATCGACTCGACACCCTGGTGGACGCCTTGCAAGTGCGCCCATCAAGCGCGCGGCAATTCCACCGCTCGCTGGCCGACGTGAACCACACAGTCGCCATCTGGAAAGAATTGCACGCGCGTTTCATCGAGCACACCGGCCTGGCCGCACCGCCCGTCGCTGTGCTGAGCACGCTGATGCGCAAATCGAAGAAGCAAGTGCCGAAGTATCTGGCCTCGCTGCAGGCGGGAAATGGTTGAGTGACTTTGGTCGCGAGGGCCAAGGCAGCTTAGTCGGCGTCGCTCTGAAGGCAGAGCTTCGACGAAAGATAACCACAGAAGTTGCAGGAAGGGTCGACGAAGCCATTGAAGCGCTGGGTTTAGACGACCTAAGGGTCGTCCAAAACCATCTCATTGCCTCGAGATGGATTTACAACGAGATTGTCTCATATCTGGACAACTTCTTCCGTGTTGACAGGTCAAACCCCAGAGATTTCTCCATATACCCTGAATTTCAAAGCAGAACGTTTCGGTCTCTCCTGATAGATCTTAAGAGTCTAGAGGACAAGGACGGCCAGAACTCCCTTGCTGGCCTTCTAAGGAAATTCGATAAACTCGCAGACTTAGCGTCCCTCGACGAGGATCCGGAGCGCTCTCCAGAAAGGAATGGCATGGTGGAGGCAATCAAGAAGACTAGGGAATTTCTCAAAGAGATCAGTGAAAACCCATATCTTACTTTCGGTGGTCAATAGTACCCATAACAAGCCGTTGCAGTGGATGTGGTCACCGCAGTGACATCGTGTAGAATGGTGCGGCCGGCTTGGCGGCGCCCACACCGGTGAACGTCAAACCGTTAGACGCTCGGAATGGAAGTCAGCATCGACGCACGAAATCTCCGACGCTATTCGGAACGCGAGGCTTTGGCATTTGTGGACTCGGTCTTGGGCTTTCCCGAAAGCTGGCCGCCCTCGCTCATTGCATTTCGACTCTCTTCGGATTTCCAAGCCGAGTGGAAGTGCGAAGTTGGCAACTGGCTTCTCCTCGCCCGCGACCACGGCTTTCTCGATCAATTGTTGGGCCGAACCAATCGAGCCTGACATGAAGCCTCAAACCTCTCCGTCACAGGCCCGAATGGCACATGGGATCCTTGCGCAGGAGCTCGCTCCTGCCATGGTCGCGCACTACTTTTCGGGGCTGGGGTGGCGCGCCTCATGGACTGGGAGCCGTCAACGCCGGGGGTGACGTAGATGTTCGTTTCCAGACTCCGTCGGGTTTGGCTATCGACATACAGGTGAAGACACCTGACCAGCTGGTGAAATCGTCCCCGGGCGCATAGTGCGTGGCGAGAAGAATACAAAGGCTGACATTCAGAAGCCGGCAGGTCGCATCTGTTATCACGATGTGATATGGTGATAACATGATCCGGACGCAGATCTCACTGGATGTCGATGTGTACGCCAGGGCCAAGCGGGTAGCTCGTCGCATGGGTATTTCCGTGGCAGAGCTGGTTAGGCGCGGCTTGGAGGAGACGATTGCGCGACAGCCCACATCGAAGCCGTGGATGGCGTATGCGGGTAGTATCGAAGGCCGTCCCGAAGACAGCAGCACCGTGGACGAGATTGTCTACGGGCGAGCGGAGCCGTGACTGAAGCGGTTTTTCTGGATTCGGGAATCTTCATTGCGTTCCTGAACCGCCACGACCAGTGGCATACGCAGGCCGTAGCTCTGTTTAGCCTGGCGCGGCCACGCTGGAGCACGTCGTATCTGGTTATTGGCGAGGCCTACTCCTGGTTCTTGCATCGGTATGGCGAGGAAGCAGCTCGATCCTTCCGGGCCTTCGTGGACAAACTCGACGGTCTCAAGATCCACGACGTGACGGCCGAACATCACCGACAAGTGGGCAGAATGCTCGATCGCCTTCGCGGTGCGAAGGTTTCGTACGTGGACGCTTCCAGCCTTTGCCTGCTCGAACGACACAAGATCAGGAAGGTCTGGTCGACGGACTTTCACCTTAGTCTCACGGGTGCGGAAGTGGCGCCTCGCCGATCCTGAAGATGCGAGCCAAACTTCCGATCAGACATGCGCAGCGTTCCCGTCATCCTCCCACTCCGGCACCATGCAGCCGCGCTGGCCTTGGTGCTGGTGGCCGCTTGCGCGGGGCCGGCGGCCAACTTGGTGCCCTCGCCGGGGGAGAGCGTCGAGATTCGGGCCAGCTACTACAGTCGCGCGCTTGTCGGTCGCAAGACGGCCTCGGGCGAGCCCTATGACCCGGCGCTGTTTACGGCGTCGCACGCGACCCTGCCAATGGGAACCATCCTGCGGGTCACCCGCCTGCCCGACGGTCCATCGGTGGAGGTGCGAGTGAACGATCGCTGTGCCTGCACGCACGGGCGGCAACTGGACCTATCCGAGGCGGCTGCGCGCCAGCTGAACATGCTGCGACTGGGAACGGTGAAGGTCCGCATCGAGATTCTGGACCGTCGCCCCGGCCGGTGAGCGGGTATCGAGCTACTGCGCGGGCTGCTGGAAGATCGTGTCGTCTGGGCCGACCGCGGTGTAGCTGCCATCGGGGTTGACCCACACATCCCACAGGAACTCGTGCACGCCGATCGACTGTTCACTCCAGCTGGTGCCGTCGAAGCGGAAAACCCCCGCGCTGATGCTGTCGCCAGTGCGCTTGGCACCCACGGCGTAGACGCGGTCGGCGCTCGCGCCGTGAATTCCCAGCAGGGCCGTTTCACCCTCGTGCACGGTGGTCACACTGGTGCCATCGAACCGAAGGATCACGTGTGAGACCTCGGACATCACCTCGCCCACGATAAACACGTTGTCAGGCGAGGAGCCCCACACCGCCCTGAGATTCGCCTGAGTAGGCGTGGGCAGGATCGACCAAGCCGTCCCGTCGTAGCGCAACACGGTGCCCTGCTCGCCGACCGCCAGCACATTGTCATGCGCCGTTCCCCAAAGGGCGGTCAGTCTGGCTTGGGTGGGGCTGCTCATCGGCTGCCACGAGGTTCCATCGAAATGCAGGATGATGCCGAGCGAGCCGGCCAGGAAGACATCGTCGGAGGCCACGCCCCAGAGCGCCCGGCCTTGCCCACCGTTGGGCTCGCTCTCGCGGAAGCTTTCGCCCAAATCCCACGCCTGCCATTCCCCGCCAAGGCAGCGCTGCACAGTGGTGCCGTTGAATCCGCCGGAAACAAAGAAGTCCTGCGAGCTTTGGCCCCAGATGTTTGCCAGGGGATACCCGCCTTGGTACAGGGTGACCCAGTTGCCCGTTTCCAGCCGCCGGACCAGCCCGTTTTGACCGCGGTAGCCCGCGATGAACAGCTCGCCGTCGGGCGAGCCCCAGATGTGAGCGTTCACAACGAAATTGTCGCCGCAGGGATCGCATCCTTGGCCGCCAATGGTGTCACAGCCCGCCGCCGAGATCTGCGCGGCAACCGCAACCACCAAAAGTCTTCGATACGCCGTCAACACAAGGTCAGAGTAGTGCACCGCGCCCGCCGACACAACCGAGGTGGCCCGTCAGTTACCCACAATGCGCAGGCTGGACGTGATGCGCGTCCCGCCTTTCAACATGGCCCACACCGGGCAAATTTGTTCCTCGGATTGCGCCAGGGCCCGCGCCACCACATCGGGGTCCAGCCCCGTGCCGCGCACGACGAATTCCATAGCGATCTCGGTCAGCAGCGTCGGGTGTTGATCGCGCCGTACGGCCCGCACGTTCACTTCCACGCCTTGCGCGGGTTGCTTCAACTTGCGCAGCAGCACCACCATCGATCCGCCGGCGCAACTGGCCAGGCTGGCCAGCAAGAGTTCGAGAGACCGCATGCCCGCGCCCGACTCGCCCGGCTGCAAAGGGTAGTCGGTGGTGACGGTGTGCTCGCGGGCGGTCATGGAAAAGCGCAGACCGTCTTCTTGGGTCGCGCGGACTGAGAGTTCGGTGGGCATGGGGATTTCCTTTGTTGGTATCGTGGTGAAGCAGGTCCGCCAGGGTGCCCGCCTGATCCGCCAGGCGGGCGGCCTCGTTTTCGGTGTAGCCGTGCACATAGTCGAGCGACGTCATGGACAGAGAATCTACCAGGAACCAGGGCGGGCATTTCTATGCCAAGATGTCGATCCATGAGCCAATCCATTGACGTATTTTCGCAGTGTCGGCGCCTGGCCGTGGTGGGCGTGTCACGGGCGCGCCGCAAGTACGGGAACTTCGCCTATCGCGAGCTCAAGGCCCGCGGGCTGGATGTGATGGCGGTGCACCCCGAATTGGCGAGCGTGGAGGGCGATGCTTGTTTCAAGTCGCTGGCCGAGCTGCCGCGCCCGGTTGACGGCGTGCTGGTGTGTGTGCGGCCGGAGAAAGTGCCCGAAGTCCTGCGCCAGGCAGCGGCCGCCGGAATTCGCCGTGCATGGCTGCAGCAGGGCGCTGAGAGCGATGCCGCGGCCAAGCTGGCGGCCCAGCTGGGTATCGATCTGGTCCAAGGCGAATGCATTCTGATGCACGCATCGCCGGTGCGCGGATTCCATCGTCTGCACCGCGGATTGTGGCGGCTGCTCGGCCGGCTGACTGCCGCAAGAAGCTGAGCCACTACTGCGGCAGGATGGCCAGCCTGGTGCCCGGCCCTGGCGCCAGATCGGTATCGAGGATGGTGAAGCATCCAGTGGGATCGATGGGATAGATGTAGGGCAGCGTCCCATAGTAACTGGAATAGGGGATGGGCAAAAGCTGCGAGGTTAGCCACTCGCCCAGCACCACCGACTGATTTGCCGACACGAACCGCAGCTGGTCTGGACTCTGCGATCGGTATTCGATGATCGCCAACCCGTTGTGGTTGGGTGAAAAGCCGACGGCCCCGATCGCGCCATTTGAATCGTATCCGAAGACTTCAGTTCCCGATGCGAGGTCCACCAGCCGCAGACGCGACGTCCCGGACGTTGCAAACACCGGCTCGACCAGCACTACTTGATCCAGCCGTGGTGTCTCCAAGAAGGACGCGCCTGTCGACCACGCCGTGGGTGCGCTTCCGTCCAAAGCCACCGACGCAACACCGAAGGAGTGGCCTGTGTCGTCGTAGTTGTAGATGACATGGCCGCCGGCGTTGAATGCGAAAACGCGCTTCGCGAGCGGATCCATCAAGTAGTCGTAGAGGTTCGAGGCGAGCAGCCGCTCGCCGCTTCCGTCCACGCGTATGGCGTACAACTCGTCGGGCTGGCCGGTGATCTCGGTGGCGCCCAGCACCCACGTCTTGTCCGGCGAGACCTGAAATCCAAACAGACCCGGATGGCGGTCGGCGGCGACCAAGTACGAGGTGTCGCCTGTCCCTGGGACATGGCCGCGAATGTCGCCGATCTGGAGCAGGTCGCCAGCCGCGAACAGCAACAGGTCATCCGACACAAACGCCGGATCGCGACCACCGGGCTGCGAGCCAAGGCGCTCAAGCAGACCATCCGCACCCGCGACCACGACCACGCTGTCGCTCCAGCCGGCATCCGGGATTCTGGTCATAAAAGCCACCCAGCGTCCGTCAGGCGATACCGCCATCGCGAGGGCTGGCATCGGCGTCCCGAAAGTCGCCGCGTCCGCCAGGTTCGTGCTGGCCCCCGACGCCACCTCGATCACGGCCATGGTGCCCGTGTTGTTCGAGTCGCAGTCGTGAATGGCGTACACGCGACTGCCGTCGGGCGCGGCGACATGGCTGCACACACTTTGCATCAGCGTGCGAATTCCGCTGCCGTCGGAGTTGACCACCATTAGGTCGGTCCTCCCGTCCTGCGTCGCCTTCACAAGAAGGGTCGCCCCGGGCTGAAGCCACTCGGCGCTAGAGATCGAATTCATGATGGGCGAGACGTCGCCCGACGGCAGGCGCACCAGCAGCAGGTCATCCTGCACGCCGCTGTCGGGTGGCCCTTCGCCTTTCACGCGCAAGACCAGCGAGCTGCGATCCGGGGCGAACAGCGCGTGCACCACATGGCGTGGCGTCAGCACGCCATCGGCCAAGGCCTGCAAGGCGGCGCATGGAAACGGGGACGCAAGGTCCGGCGGCACTTGTGCGTCCTTGGGCAACCAACTGTCGCTGGGGAACTGGGCGTCGGCGGGTAGTTGAGAGTCTGTCGGAACCCGGGCATCCAGCGGTGCTCCACCATCGACTGCCGGGTGCAGGTTGCCCATGGCGGTCCGGCCGCACGCCGGAGCCAGGACGATCGTGAGCAAGACGAGCGCAGCCTGTCGAAGCACGAGATCGATTCTCCATCTTGGCTTGGCCGCACACAAGGCTCACAGGGGGCTAACGAACTACTGCGGAAGAATGGCCAGCCTGGTGCCCGGCCCTGGCGCCAAATCGGTGTCGAAGACGGTGAAGCAGCCGGTGGGATCGACAGGATAGGTGTAGATCAGGGTTCCGTAGTAGTCGGACAATGAGTCGTGCTGGAACTGCGTGGTCTGCCATTCGCCCAGCACCACAGATTGATCGGCCGACGCATACCGCAGTCGGGTCGAATCCGGTGATCGGGATTCGACAAACACCATGCCGTCGCGGTTGGGTGGGAATCCGACGGTTCCGATCGCACCGCTCGGATCGTAGGCGAAGACGTCAGTTCCGGATGCGAGGTCCACCAGCCGCAGGCGCGAGAGCGAGAAGGTCGAGCCCGACAACTCGACTAGAGCCACCTGGTCCAGCTGTGGTGCTTCCAAGAACGTCGCACCACCTGAAAGCACAGTCGGCGTGCCTCCGTCCAGGCCGACGAAGGCAACACCCAGGTTGCGACCTGTGTTGTAGATGATCCGGCCGCTGGCACTGAAGGCGAAGACGCGCAGGGCGAGCTGATTCATAAGGTAGTCGTAAAGGTCCGAGGCGAGTAGCTGCTCGCCGCTGCCGTCCAGGCGTATGGCGTACAGTTCGTCCATGTGGTCGGTGGCCTCGGTGGCGCCCAGCACCCACGTCTTGTCCGGCGACACCTGATATCCGAACAGACCCTGATCGCGCTTGGCCGCGACCAAGTACGAGGTGTCGCCGGTCCCTGGCGCATGGCCGCGAATGTCGCCCATGTGGTATGAGCTGCCAGTAGCGAACAGCAACAAGTCATCCGACACGAACGCCGGATCGTGGGCGCCGGGCTGTGATGTCAGGGTCTCAACCTGGCCATCCGCACTGGCGACCGCCAGAAGGCTCTGGCCAGACCCGCCATCCGACGGGGTGCTGATCAAGAAGGTTACCCAGCGGCCGTCAGGCGACACGGCTGCCGAGCGGGTTGGTGTCGGCGTCGCGAAAGTCGCCCCGACCGCCAGGCGCGTGCTGGTTCCCGACGCCACATCGATCACGTCCATGGTGCCGTTGTTGTGCGAGTCGCAGTTGTGAATGACGTACACGCGACTGCCATCAGGGGCGACGACATGTTGACATTCGCCCTGGACCAGCGTGCCCCATCTTATGCTGTCGGTGCTGACGGCCACCAGGTCGCTACTGCCGGTCTGCACGGTACGCACGAGAAGGGTGGATCCCGGCTGCAACCACTCGGCGCTGAAGACCGACATGGCGATGTCTGAGACCTGGCCTGACGGCAGCCGCACAAGTAGAAGATCATAGGCCGAGTTTCCGTACGGTCCTTGGTTTGTCACCATCAAGACCAGCGAGCTGCGATCCGGGGTGAACAGGGCGCGCACCACGTGGCGCTCAGTCAGCACGCCATCGGCCAGCGGCTGCAAGGCGGCGCATGGAAACGGGGACGCAAGGTCCGGCGGCACCTGTGCGTCCTTGGGCAACCAACTGTCGCTGGGGAACTGGGCGTCGGCGAGCCCTTGCGCGTCGGTGGAAACCGGGGCGTCGGCTGGCGCCCCAGCATCGGGGTGCGGAACGCCCATGGCGGTCCGGCCGCACGCCGGAGCCAGGCCGATCGTGAGCAAGACGAGCCTACCCTGTCGGAGCACGGATTCGATTTTCCACCCTGGCGTCGCCACCTACAAGCGGCACCGTCGTTGTTCGCCACAGTGCACAGCTGGTTTCAGCCTTACCGCCGGTGACCAGGGAAAGCACGCGCCGGGCGTGCGAACCGGCACTGGTTTGCCCCGAACGCGGCGCAAGAGTGCTACAACTGGCATCGAACCAAGGCGCCGCCGCACGAGGCCGCAAATCCGCGGCCATCAGGCGGAACGCGGCGCGAGAGGAGATCCGATGAAACGCAACGCGAGCGCAACTTGGAACGGGGGCCTGAAAGACGGCCATGGCAAATTCAGCGTCGGGAGCGGCGTGCTCAAAGATGTGAAGTACAGCTTCCGCACGCGCTTCGAGGACGAGCCGGGCACCAACCCGGAAGAGTTGATCGCCGCGGCTCATGCGAGCTGTTTCAGCATGGCCCTGAGCGCGCAACTCGGCGAGCGGGGCATCACGCCCCAGGCCATCGACACGACATGTGCCATCACTTTCGAGAACGGGACGCTGAGCAAGAGCGCACTGCAAACCACCGTCAAGGCCCGCGGCGCGGACAAGGCCAAGGTCGAAGAGGCAGCCGCTGCCGCCAAGGCTGGTTGCCCGATTTCCAAAGTCCTCAAGCTCGAGATCGCCTTGGAACTGATGGTTGAAGTCTAGAGATCCATGAAGGGAACCGGCAGTCAGCCAGGCTGGTGGCGCCCGGGCGTGGTCGCGGCAATCGTAGCGGGCGCGCTTTCGATGGGCGCGTGCAGCCGTTCGGGTGGCACTGCGCCCTTGGACGCAGGTGGCGCGACGGCCGGCACTGGAGCGGTGGGTGGCGTTGCCAGCACCGGCGGCGGCGTGGCCGCCGGCAGCAGCGCGAGTTCCGCAGAAACTGGTGGCACAGGCGGCTCCTCGGCATCCGGCGGCACGCTTTCCACCGCTGGCAGCGCGACCGGCGGTTTTGCGACCGGTGGCTCAGCGACGGGTGGCGCGTCTTCGTCAGGTGGAACTGCAGCCGGCGGCGTGCGTGCGACCGGCGGTTCGGCGCTGGGCGGTGTGGGCGCGACGGGTGGCTCGGCAACCGGCGGCGTGCTTTCGTCAGGCGGAACCGCAGTCGGAGGATCGAGCGCGACTGGTGGTTCGCCGACGGGCGGCGTGTCGTCGTCAGGCGGAATTGCCACCGCAGGCGTGAGCGCGACCGGCGGTTCTGCGACCGGTGGCTCGGCGAGAGGTGGCAGCGTGTCTTCCACAGGTGGCAGCGGGACCGCAGGCGTGAGCGCGACTGGTGGTTCGGCGACGGGCGGCACCGGCGGGATCACCACGACCGTGGATCGCTTCGGCATTCGCATGCTCTACCCGACACTGGCCAGCGGCAAGCAGTGGTACGCCCAGTGGGACACGCCGGCGCGGACCTTTACGGGCAAAGATCCGAACGACCCCTGGTTCGACGCCGATCACGGCGATGCCAGCTACAAGGTGGAGGGCACCGGCATCCTGAAGATCACTGGCGGCGTGCCGCGCATGTATGTCCACGATCCGGCCTTGCTCGACCAGTGGCGAGACGTGGAGATCACCATGTACTTCCAGCGCGTGGCTGACAGCAACATAGCCTGGGGTGGAATGGTGGCCATGGCCCGCACCAATCACGGAACCATCGGGCAGGAGACGGTGAACCTATGCGATACCCGCGGCATCGACGCGCGCATGCGCTACGATGGGCACATCGATTTCGAGAAGGAGACCAGTCATCCGCAGTCGACCGCCATTCTCAACCAGACCCAGTGGGCCGGCGGAATGCCCTTCAATCAATGGATCGGCTACAAACACGTGGTCTACGACCTGCCTGATGGCACTGTGAAACAGGAGCTCTATCTGGACAACAGCGATGGCGCCGGCGGCGGAAGCTGGGTGAAAATCAATGAGCACATCGATGCCGGCAGCGATTTCGGCGTAAATGGCACCGCCTGCGCCGCCGGCATCGATCCGGCCATGAAGCTCACCCACGACCCGACCCGCACCGGTTCGGAAAGCGGCAAGCCCAACATCACCGTGTATTTTCGCAGCGACGGGGTGGGCAGCGACGGACTTTGGTACAAGAAGGGCAGCATCAGGGAAATCGCGCCCTAGGCAGGCAGTCGCGTGAAAGGATTTCTTCTCGGCCTCTTGGTGGCTGCGCTGGCATTCGCTGGCTACCTGTACTGGCAGCACCAGCGCGGCCAGGCGGCCCGACCCGCGGTGACGACCGCGGATACCAGCCCGGCTCCAGCAAGCAAGAAGGTCAAGCGACGCATGCGCGGCGCCGTGCGCGTGGCGCGAGCGCCCGTCGCGCCCGAGACCAGCGAGCCCGAGCCCGAACCGGTGCGGCTGTCAGCCGCGGATCTGCGTTCGGTGGCCCAGGGCGACGATCTATCCACGCCCGACGTTTTGCGCCTGGACATGTCGAACGCGAAGGAGCTGCCCGAGTTGAGCCAGGATCAGATCGACGAGCGTTTCCGTAGCGAGGAATCCGCCATTTTGGCGTGCATCTCGCACGCACGGCCGGACCCTGAAACCTATGTGCCCGGCCGCGTGACCATCAAGTTTCGTATCCAGCGCGCCGGCACGGTGCGCGGGGTGCGCGTCGAGGCGCCAGCCATTTTGCAGAAGGGTGGCCTGTTCGGCTGCATAAAGGGTGTAGTCGGCCCGCTGCGCTTTCCGCCGGCCGGTACCAGCCAGATCGTGAGCTACCCGTTCTCGCTGAGCTGAAGCACGCGCGTCGCGGTTCGTGACGAGCTGACAGGCAGCGCGTCCTGTGCTAAGCACAGCGAGTCTGGGAAGGTCACATGAGCCCTCGGTCAGAGGTTGAGAAGTCAAAGCGGCGTGGGCGCTTGCGCCCACCGGCGCTTGCGATGGCCGAGGAGGGCTCATGAGCGCTCGCAACAAGCGCGGAAAGCGGGCGGCCGGCAAGCCTGGGCCGGCGCTGGTCAGCGGCGACGAGAAAGACGCGCCCGTCCGCGAGCCGGAAGTGCAAGCGGCCGAGCCCGAGTCGGGCGGCGACAAGGGCGGAGCCCAGACCGGTGCGGTGATCACCGAAGCCAGGCCAGCCGAGGAGACGCTTCGCGAGACCGAGCAGCCTGCCAAGGCCCTTCCTGACGTCCGCGAGAGGCAAGCCGCTGAGCTGGAGGCTGTCGTCGAAGGCCAGCCGCTTCGCGATGCCAAGCAGCGATTGCAATCCCTGCTTGATAATTCTCCGCTGGCGCTCATCGAGTGGTCGTCAGTCGACTACCGAATCGTGCAGTGGTCGGATGCGGCCAGCAAAGTCTTTGGCTGGACCGCCGAGGAGACCATCGGCAAGCGCATCGACGAACTGAACTGGATTCATCCCGCGGACCGGCCGCTGGTGGATCAGGTCGTGGCCGACCTACTCAGCGGCCAATGTCCGCGCAACGCCCACAAGAACCGCAACGTGCGCAAAGACGGCTCGGTGATTTTCTGCGAATGGTACAACTCCACGCTGCCTGATCCGTCAGGCGGATTCTCGGTATTGTCACTGGTGCTTGATGCCACCGAGCGCAAGCTGGCCGAGGCATCAGTGCGCGTGGCCGACTTGCAACTGGCCGAGGCCGATCAGCGCAAGAATGAGTTCTTGGCTGCGCTCGCGCACGAGATGAAGACCCCGCTGGCTCCCATCAAGAACAGCCTGTACGTCCTGGGCCACGCAACCTTGGGGAATGATCCGGCGCGCCGGGCTCAGGCTGTCATCGAAAGACAGGTGATTCGGCTGGCCCGGCTGGCCAGCGACCTCCTCGACGTGACTCGCATCGCGCGAAACAAAATCAAGCTTCAGTGCCAACTGCTGGAGCTAAACGGACTGGTGCGGGACACCATAGAGGATCAACGCTCGCTCTTCGACCGGACCGAGGTGCATCTCGAATTCCATCCCGCGCCCAGACCCGTGCTGGTCAACGCTGACTGGAATCGCCTGGCCCAAGTCATGGTCAACCTTCTGCAGAACGCGGCCAAGTTCACCGGCCGCGGTGGCGCCACCCTGGTCACTGTCCACGCCGAAAAGGCGGAGAAGCTGGCGGTGGTCCAGGTCGTGGATACGGGAGTGGGCATGGCGCCAGAAATGGTGGCGCGCTTGTTCCAGCCCTTCAGTCAGGTGGACTCCGCTTTGGACCGCAGCAAGGGCGGACTTGGGCTCGGGCTGGCGCTGATCAATGGGCTGGTCGAATTGCACGGGGGCAACGTGACGGTCTGCAGTGCGGGACTGGGCCACGGGACGGAGTTCACGGTTCAGCTTCCGCTGCTGACGGAGGAAGCCGCCGCCTCGCCAGCGGAGAGCGAGCGCGCCGCGAAAGCCCGGCGGCGCGTACTGGTCATCAAGGACGACATCGAAGCGGCCGACAGTCTGCGCGACGGGCTCGCGTCGGGCGAGTATGAGGTTGAGGTGGCGTACAACGGCCCGGAAGGAATTGCCAAGGCGCGGGAGTTTAGCCCCGAGGTCGTGCTGTGTGACATGGGGTTGTCGGGAATGGATGGCTTCGAGGTTGCGCGCGCCTTCAAGGCAGACGAATCACTGAAGGACGTCTTGCTGGTGGCTTTGAGTGACTACGCACTCCCCGAAGATCTGCTGCGAGTCTCGCAGGCAGGCTTCGCGCACCACATGGCCAAGCCAGCCAGCCTCGAGAAACTGAAAGAGATCTTGGCAGCCCCGCCTGTCCCCAGCGTGCCAGAGGTGCCAGAGAAAGAAAACTGATGGCGCATAGTCTTTGTCGCCGGTGGCTGGGATATCTGCTGGCGTCTCCGGTGCGGCGCTTGTTCCAGAATAGATAGAGTTCCGCCGCTGTCGATGGTGAGCGGGCCCATCCGCTGCCATCTCTGAATGGGTACCACCGCCATACTTGAAAGAGGTCACGCTGTCGTAGACCCAGTTCTTTGCTCAGGAACACCAACGTTGTCTCGCCTGTTCGAGGTTGGACGCTGATGACGCCCCTGCCTACTGCTGCGCTTCGACGCCTCGGTTTGCCGATCGAGCACGCCCTGGGCCAGGTGCCGCAGGATGCACTCGACAAAGGCTGCCAGCGGCTGTCGCGCCGCCTCGCGCCAGAGGGACACGCGAAACTACTAGTCTGCCCGCGTTCCCGGCAGATGTAGGCAAGAATGGCCCCTATCCGGGGACCGCGTTGACCCATTTCGTCGAGTCGCTGTCCCATATATAATGTCAGCCACGCCTTGCAAGGGCCGTGGCTGCATGATGGTCCGGGCCACCGATGCCGGAATCATAACGGCGCCGGCCAGGTCGTAAAGGAGACTCCGATGAATTCCGCAGAACGCTTGTCGAAGAAGGTTCGCTGTCATTCGCTGATGTCTTGGCTGGCGCTCGGCGTGGGCCTGTTCGCCGCCAGGGGTGCATTGGCCGCGGAGTACTACGTGTCCCCCACGGGCAGCGATTCGAATCCTGGCACCCAAGCCAGCCCCTGGGGCACCGTGCAGAAAGCGGCCAGCACGGCAGCGGCTGGAGACACGGTCTGGCTGCGTGGCGGAACCTACAGCCCCAGCGCCGGCATCACGTTTTCGAAGAGCGGAACGTCGGACACTAACCGAATCAACTACTTTGCCTACCAAGGCGAAGTCCCGAAGATCGACTTCTCCAATATGAACGTATCAAGCAGCGGCTACAGCATGGGTATCACGGTCTCGGGTAACTGGCTGCATTTCAAGGGGATCGAGGAATGCTGCCTCAAGGAGACCACGTACGCCAACAACGGTTGGGATGTGAGCGGCAGCAACGATATTTTTGAGTTGCTGAACAATCACCACAACCAGGGCAACGGGATCTTCATGGGCACCAAGACTGGGGGGGGCAACCTCATCCTCAATTGTGATGGACACGACAATTACGATCCGACAACGACCCAAGGCGACGGACAGAATGCCGACGGCTTCGGCGTTCACTACCAAACCAGCGGCGCCACCACCATCATCAGGGGCTGCCGATCGTGGTGGAACTCGGACGATGGCTACGATCTGATTAACCAAGAGGTTCCGGTCACGGTTGAAAACTCTTGGGCCTTTGGCTGTGGGTACTCCAATTACGGTACCGGCAGGCCCGCAGACGGAAATGGCAACGGCTTCAAGATGGGGAGCAGCAAGACCGGTATCAGGCACCTCGTCCAGAACAATGTTGCCTGGGGAAACAAAGCGAACGGGTTCTATGCCAACCACTCCTCGGGCGGAAACACTTGGTACAACAATACCTCGTTTCAGAACGGGACCCAATTCAACATGCTGGCCAGCACTTGGGATTCCGCCGGCAATCGAACGGACGGCGTGACCCTGACAGGAACCAAAGTCCACATTATGCGGAACAACATCGGTTTTCCCAACAAGAACACCGACATGAATGGCGTCGACACCCAATTCAACAGCTGGGACTTGAATATCACTCCGAAGGTCAGTGATTTTCTCAGCACAACAGATCCGAGCGTATCGGGTACGGGAGCGACGATAGAGACGAGTTCACCGGCACTCGGACCCCGTCAGGCCGACGGCAGTCTGCCCAATGTGGACTTCATGAAGCTGGCTGCTGGCAGCCAGATGATCGACAAGGGCACGGATGTTCAACTTCCATTCGTGGGCGCGGCTCCGGACCTCGGCGCCTACGAATATGGAGCCACTGGCGGCACGCCAACAGGCGGTGTCACTGCGGCCGGCGGGGCGACGGCAACCGGCGGAGCCACCGGAGCCGGCGGCGCAACCACAGCAACCGGCGGCAAGACCGGGGGCGGCGGCGCAACCACGGCAACCGGCGGCTCGACCACGCCAACCGGTGGCGCAACCACGGCAACCGGTGGCAAGACCGGAGGCGGCGGCGCAACCACTGCAACCGGCGGGAAGACTGCAGGTGGCGGCAGCACAGGAGCTGGCGGGGTCACGGCACTCGGCGGCGCGCCGGGAACCGGTGGCGACACCGGAGCTGGCGGTGTGACAGAAACAGGTGGCACCAGTGGCGTGGTTCAGTCTGGGGGCGCCGTCCCAGTGGGCGGCACGGAGGAGACCGGCGGCAGCGTCGTGACCGGCGGAGAGACAGCAACTGGCGGAGTGCCGGGCGGCGCCGGCGCCAGTGGCCCAGGTGAGAGCGGGGGCAATGTGGTCACCGGCGGAACTCCGCACCCCGGCAGCACAGGTGGCGCCACGACCTCGACGGAAGCCGGCCAGACCAGTAGCGGCTGCTCCTGTCGGATGGCCGGACGCCAGGCTGCGGGCTATCCCGGCTTCGCCCTGCTTGGGCTTCTGGTTTTCGCTCTTCGTCTTCGCAAGAGGCGCTAGCGGCCCTGCTGCGTCAGTTCTTCGATTCACCGGCGGGCAAGTGGGCCCCGCTCGGCGGGGCAACCTGTGACCGCGCCAATCTTCCGATCCGCGTTAGCCATTTGTCGGGCCACCGCTGACTCGATTGATGGTGCCCCTTCCCCTATACTGATGGGATCCGTCTGTGAGCAGCAGCCCAAGCCGTTGGATTCCCGTAGCGCACCAAAGGAGCCCTTGATGAAAGCCGCAAGAAGACTGTCCACCAAGGTGAAGCGACTCTCGCTGCTGTTCGCTCTTGTGTTCGGCCTGGGCCTTTTCGCCGCCAGCCAAGCGCTAGCCACGGAGTACTACGTGGCCACCACCGGCAGCGATTCGAATCCCGGCACTCTTGCCGCGCCCTTTGCCACCTTGCAGAAGGGGGCCGACACAGCGGTGGCTGGAGACACCGTCTGGATCCGTGGCGGGACGTACAAAATCACGACGCCCAAAACCAGTGGCGCTGGCATCGAGCTCTCGAAGAGCGGAACATCGGATACCAACCGCATCAAATACTGGGCCTATCCAGGTGAGACCCCGCTTTTCGACTTCTCCAACCTGCAGATCTCAACCAGCGGCTATACCTTTGGCTTCGTGATCAGCGGCAGCTGGGTACATCTCAAGGGAATCGAAGAGTGCTGCGTCCCGATGAACAGTTACGCCAACAACGGGTTTGCGAGCGATGGCACCAACAACATCTATGAGTTGTTGAACGCGCACAACAACCAAGGCAGCGGGATTCAAATCGGTGGCGGGAACCAAGCCATCAATTGTGATTCGCACGACAACTACGATCCGACTTCGCCACAGGGCGATGGGCAGAATGCCGATGGCTTCGGTGTCCACGGCCAGACCAGCGGTCCCAGCACGATTATTAGGGGCTGCCGGGCGTGGTGGAACTCGGACGATGGTTACGACTTCATCAACCAGGAAGTTCCGGTCACCATCGAAAACTCCTGGGCCTTCGGCGCTGGGTTCGCCAATTACGGTACCACCCGGCCCTCATCGGGGAATGGCAACGGCTTCAAGATGGGGAGCAGCAAGACAGGCATCAGGCACCTCATCCAGAACAACGTTGCCTGGGGGAACAAGGCCAACGGTTTCTATGCCAACCACTCCTCGGGTGGGAATACTTGGTACAACAATACATCGTTCCAAAATGGAACTCAGTACAACATGCTGGCGAGCACGTGGAGTGAACCCAACGGCAAAGGTACAAGAACGGACGGCGTCAAGCTGACCGGGGACAAGGCCCACATACTGAGGAACAACGTTGGCTATCCTAACAAGAACGAGTACATGGACGCTGCCACTTATGGGGTCGACAGCCAATTCAACGCTTGGGATCTGAATATCACACCCAAGGCCAGTGATTTCCTTAGCATCACCGATCCGAGCGTGTCGGGTACGGGACAGGCCATAGAAACGACTTCACCCGCGCTGGGCCCCCGCCAGGCCGACGGCAGCCTTCCGAACGTGGATTTTCTGAAACTCGCGGCTGGCAGCCAGATGATCGATAAGGGCACGAACGTTCAACTTCCATTTGTGGGTGCGGCTCCGGACCTGGGTGCCTATGAATATGGAGCCACCGGCGGCACGCCAACCGGCGGTGTCACCGGGGCCGGCGGGACGACGGCGACCGGCGGAGCCACGGGAGCTGCCGGAGCGACGGGAACTGGCGGCAAGAGCGGAAGCGGCGGAACTACGGGAACCGGTGGCAAGACCGGGGGCGGCGGTGCAACTGCGGCAACCGGCGGGAAGACCGCAAGCAGCAGCGCACCGGGAGCCGGCGGCAGTCTAGCAACTGGCGGAGTCACGCTCCTCGGTGGCACACCGGGAATCGGTGGCGACACGGGAGCCGGCGGCGTGACAGAAACAGGCGGAACCAGTGGCGTGGTTGACACCGGGGGCGCGGTCGCACCGGGCGGCGCGGAGAACGGCGGCAGCGCCGTGATCGGCGGAGTTATCGCCACTGGTGGAGTGCCAGGAGGCGCCGGTGTCACTGCCCCGGTCGAGACGGGGGGAGCGGTGGTCACGGGCGGAACTCCGCAGCCCGGCAGCACAGGTGGCACGACGACTTCGACGGAAGCCGGCCAGACGAGCAGCGGCTGCTCCTGTCGGATTGCCGGGCGCCAGGCCACGGGTTCCACCGGGTTCGCCCTGCTCGGGCTTCTGGTGTTCGCCCTCCGGCTGCGCAGACGGCGCTAGCGCTTCGGCGTCAGTTTTTCGATTCAGCGGCGGGCAAGCGGGCCCGTCTGCGGGGCAACTTGCGGCTGGGCCAAACTTCCGGTTCGCGTTAGCCGTTTCGTCGGGCCAGCGCTGACCCGATTGAGGCAGTCCTTTCCCCTATGTCCTTAGGAACTGTCTGTGAGCAGCTGCCCAAGCTGTTGGATTCCCGTAGCGCACCAAAGGAGCCCTTGATGAAATCCGCAAGAAAGCTGTCCGCCAAGGTTGAGCGACTCTCGCTGCTGTTCGGTCTTGTGTTCGGCCTGGGCCTTTTCGCCGCCAAGCAAGCACTGGCCACGGAATACTACGTGGCCCCCACGGGCAGCGATTCAAATCCCGGCACCCAAGCCAGCCCCTTTGCCACCCTGCAGAAGGGGGCCGACACAGCGGTGGCTGGAGACACCGTCTGGCTCCGCGGCGGGACGTACAAGACCACGACGCCCAAATCGAGTGGCGCTGGAATCGAGCTCTCGAAGAGCGGCACGTCGGATACCAACCGAATCAAGTACTGGGCCTATGCAGGTGAGACCCCGCTTTTCGACTTCTCCAACCTGCAGATAGCAAACGGCGCCTATACCTTTGGCATCGTGATCGGCGGCAGCTGGGTGCATCTCAAAGGGCTCGAGGAGTGCTGCGTCCCGATGAACACTAAGGCCAACAACGGGATTGCGAACAACGGCAGTAACAACATTCTCGAGTTGTTGAACGCGCACAACAACCAAGGCAGCGGGATTCAGGTCGGTAGCGGGTCGGGGAACCAAGCCATCAATTGCGATTCGCACGACAACTACGATCCGGGTTCACAAAACGGAGGCGGCGCCGGAGAGGATGCCGACGGCTTCGGTGTGCACGGCGGGAGCGGGACCGTCGGCACCACAATCAGGGGCTGCCGGTCGTGGTGGAACTCTGACGATGGTTACGATTTCCTCAGCGACGAATCTCCGGTCACCATCGAGAACTCCTGGGCCATGGGCGCTGGATACTTCAATTATGGTACCGGCTCGGCAGGAAATGGCAATGGCTTCAAGATCGGCAGCAGCAAGACCGGCATCAGGCACACCGTCATGAACTGCGTCGCCTGGAAAAATAAGGCAAACGGATTTTACGCCAATCACTCCTCGGGTGGGAACACCTGGTACAACAACACGTCGTTTCAGAATGGAACCCAGTACAACATGATGGCCAGTACTTGGAGTGAACCCAACGGCGGCGGCACCAGAACGGACGGCGTCATCCTGACGGGGGACAAGGTACACATAATGAGGAACAACATCGGGTATCCCAACAAGAACCAGTACATTACCGGGTACGGGGTGGACACGGCATTCAACACCTGGGATCTGAATATCACGCCAGCAGCCAAGGATTTCCTCAGCATCACCGATCCAAGCCTGACGGTGACGGGTAAGGCCTTGGAGACGGTTTCACCGGCGATGGGACCCCGCCAAGCCGACGGCAGTTTGCCCAATGTTGACTTTCTGAAACTGGCTGCGGGCAGCGCCATGATCGACAAAGGCACGAACGTCCAACTTCCATTTGTGGGTGCGGCTCCGGACCTGGGTGCCTACGAATATGGAGCCACTGGCGGTTCGGCAACCGGCGGAACGACAGGGGCTGGCGGAGCCACGGGAGCTGCCGGAGCGACGGGAACTGGCGGCAAGAGCGGAAGCGGCGGAACTACGGGAACCGTTGGCAAGACCGGCAGCGGCGGTGCAACCACGGCCACCGGCGGGAAGACCGCAAGCAGCAGCGCACCGGGAGCCGGCGGCAGTCTAGCAACTGGCGGAGTCACGCTCCTCGGTGGCACACCGGGAATCGGTGGCGACACAGGAGCCGGCGGCGTGACAGAAACAGGCGGAACCAGTGGCGTGGTTGACACCGGGGGCGCGGTCGCACCGGGCGGCGCGGAGAACGGCGGCAGCGCCGTGATCGGCGGAGTTATCGCCACTGGTGGAGTGCCAGGAGGCGCCGGTGTCACTGCCCCGGTCGAGACGGGGGGAGCGGTGGTCACGGGCGGAACTCCGCAGCCCGGCAGCACAGGTGGCACGACGACTTCGACGGAAGCCGGCCAGACGAGCAGCGGCTGCTCCTGTCGGATTGCCGGGCGCCAGGCCACGGGCTCCACCGGGTTCGCCCTGCTCGGGCTTCTGGTGTTCGCCCTCCGGCTGCGCAGACGGCGCTAGCGCTTCGGCGTCAGTCTTTCGATTCAGCGGCGGGCAAGCGAGCCCGTCTGCGGGGCAACTTGCGGCTGGGCCAAGCTTCCGGTTCGCGTTAGCCGTTTCGTCGGGCCAGCGCTGACCCGATTGAGGCAGTCCTTTCCCCTATGTCCCTAGGAACTGTCTGTGAGCAGCTGCCCAAGCCGTTGGATTCCCGTAGCGCACCAAAGGAGCCCCTGATGAAATCCGCAAGAAAGCTGTCCGCCAAGGTGGAGCGACTCTCGCTGCTGTCGGGTCTTGTGTTCGCCCTGGGACTTTTGGCCGCCAAGCAAGCACTGGCCGCGGAGTACTACGTGGCCACCACGGGCAGCGATTCGAATCCTGGCACCCAAGCCAGCCCTTTTGCCACCCTGAGCAAGGGGGCCAGCACCGCGGGTCCGGGAGACACGGTCTACATCGGCGGAGGAACCTACTATCCCGGCGGTGGCTTCACGTTCTCGAAGAGCGGAACCTCGGACACCAACCGGATCAAGTACTGGGCCTCCCCGGGTGAGAAACCGGTCTTCGACTTTTCCAAAGCCAGCGGTCATCCCAACGGGTTCACTGTCACGGGTAGCTGGCTGCATTTCAAAGGAATCGAGATCTGCAATCTCACGGAGGACACCAGCGCCATCAACGCCATAGTGATCAGTAACGCCAGCAACGACATCATGGAGTTGATGAACACGCATCACAATGCCGGCAGCGGGATATTCATCAGCCACGGAAGTGGGGGGCACCTGTACCTCAATTGCGATTCGCACGACAACTACGATCCGACCTCAGCGCAAGGCGACGGACAGAATGCCGATGGCTTCGGTGTCCACTACCAAGCAGCCGGGGACGGGACCAGCACGACTATCAGGGGCTGCCGGGCGTGGTGGAACTCGGACGATGGTTACGATTTCATCAACCAGGAATTTCCGGTCACCATTGAAAACTCCTGGGCCTTTGGTTCTGGGTTCTCCAATTACGGTGCTGGCAGGCCCGCCGACGGAAATGGCAACGGCTTCAAGATAGGGAGTAGCAAGACCGGCATCAGGCATCTGGTTCAGAACAACGTTGCCTGGGGGTGCAAGGCCAGCGGGTTCTATGCCAATCACTCCTCGGGCGGGAACACCTGGTACAACAATACGTCGTTCCAAAATGGAACCCAATTCAACCTGCTGGCGAGTACTTGGAGTGAACCCAACGGCGGCGGCACAAGAACGGACGGCGTCACCCTGACGGGGGCGAAAGCGCACATCATGAGGAACAACATCGCCTTCCCCAACAAGAACGAATACATCACCGGGTACGGGGTCGACACCCAGTTCAACAGTTGGGATCTGAATATCACTCCAGCGGCCAAGGATTTTCTCAGCATCGTGGATCCCAGCGTCTCGGGGACGGGAGCGACGATAGAGACGACTTCACCCGCGCTGGGCCCGCGCCAGGCAGACGGCAGCTTGCCCAATGTGGACTTCATGAAACTGGCTGCTGGCAGCGCCATGATCGACAAAGGCACGGACGTCAAACTGCCATTTGTGGGTTCGGCCCCGGACTTGGGCGCCTATGAATATGGAGCCACGGGCGGCACCGCAACCGGTGGTGTCACCGGGGCCGGCGGAGCCACGGGCGCTGCCGGAGCTACGGGAGCGGCTGGAGCCACGGGAACCGGCGGAACCACGGGCGCTGCCGGAGCTACGGGAACTGGCGGCAAGACCGGGAGCGGCGGCGCCACGGTGACCGGCGGGAAGACTGGGAGCGGCGGTGCAACCACGAGAACCGGCGGAAACACCGGGAGCGCAGGTGCACCGGGAACCGGCGGCACTCCGGGAACGGGCGGGGGCGCGGTACTCGGCGGAGCACCGGGAACCGGTGGCAACACGGGAGCAGGCGGCGTGACAGAAACAGGTGGAACAACTGGCGTGGTTGACAGCGGGGGCATGGTCCCACTCGGCGGAGCGGAGACCGGCGGCAGCGTCGTCATTGGCGGAGAAACAGCGACCGGCGGTGTGCCGGGAGGCGCCGGCGACACTGGCCCGGCCGAGACCGGGGGCGCAGCGATCACGGGCGGAACTCCGCAACCTGGCAGCACGGGCGGCACGACGGGCTCGACCGAAGCCGGCCAGACCAGTGGCGGCTGCTCCTGTCGGATCGCCGGACGACCGGCTACGGGCTCAACTGGGTTAGCCCTGCTCGGGCTACTCGTGTTCGCCCTTCGGTTTCGGAGAAGACGCTAACTGCGACCGGTGCGCAGGCCACATTCCACGGGGCAAAGCAAGGCGCTCGCTGCTCAAGGCTGCTACACTGCCGGGCTATGCCGGGCTCGCGCAGCGGGCGCCCCGAGGCGCCCTTCCAGATTGCCCAAGTCGACGGGGCCGACGCCAGCGATCTCTTCGTGCACGCCATTCCTGAGTCGGCCGCCAAGGGTGATCGAGCCCAGTTTCGAGCCATGGCGCAAACCTCCTTGGAGGGTCTGCGTGCCTTGGGAGCTGTTCCGGCGGACGTGGCGGCCGGCTGGGTGTACTTGCGGGAGCAGCCTTGCTGGAGCATGCGCCACGAGTTGGCCGCGGCTTGGAACGAACCTGACGCGGAACGGTTGCCGCTGACTTTCCTGATCCAGCCCCCGGCCGCAGGCCATCGCTTTTGCGAGATGCAGCTGCACGCTTCGCGGCGTCGCTCCGACCGTTGCAGCGTGGTGTGGAAGGGATCCCTGCCCGGGCCGCTGTGCACCACGGTGTTGCGCGCCGGCGCCCGCCACCTGCGCATGCTGTCGCTGACACCGCGCTTGAGCACCGGCGGGAACATCGCGCTGGCCGATCTGGCCTACGACATGTTCGCCTCCGCGTCGCATGCGCTCACCGATCGGGGACTCTCCTTCCTCGATGTGGTGCGGACCTGGATCTACCTGCGGGATATCGATCGCGACTACGCGGCCTTCAACCAAGGCCGCCGACGCTTTTTCGAAGCCGCGGGTCTGGTTCGCTTTCCCGCCAGCACAGGGATCCAGGCTGCCCTCGCCGGTAGCGGGTACCCCTTGGCCATGGACTTGTACGTGGTAGGTGGAGGCGGCGAAACCACCATCCATGCGATGAACCCCGCGTCTATGGGTGAGGCTCGGGACTATGGTTCGTTTTTCGCCCGCGGCTCGCTCTTGCGCGACTCCCGGCACAGCCTGGTATTTCTGTCGGGGACAGCCAGCATCGATCGGCAGGGGCGCATCGTGGCCCCCGGCGATGCCAACGGGCAGTTGCGCTGCATGCTCGCTCACGCGGCTGGGGTGCTGGAGCAGGCTGGACTTGGCTTGGCCGACGCCGTGAGCGTGACCGCCTACCTCAAACGGGCATCCCTGCTGTCGGAGTTTCGTGGGGCCGCGCAGGCCGCGGGCCTGCCGGCATCCGTGCCGACCGCCATTGTGGTCGCGGATATTTGTCGGCCCGAATGGCTGTGCGAGATCGAGCTAGTCGCCGGCCGGCCTCTGGGATGAACCGAAAGCCTGGCGACGGCGATTGGTGCGCTATCACGGTGCGCCACTAGCATTGATAGCCCTACTATACCAGTCGGGTTAGCGCGAAATGTCTTGCGCAATTGCTAGGGAATTGCTACTCGCAAAGGGCCACTATCTCGCTCGGGATAGAGTAACTTGGTAATGAAACTCCGCCATCGTCATCTCTGATCGACAAGGAGCTAAGACCATGAGGGTAGGCGCTGCACTCGGATATCTGACACTCGCCGCGGCGGTTCTTGCGGCGGCATGTACTGGCGACAATGGCAAGGCGGGCCAGGCAGGAACCTCCTGCACTGTCACCACCTATGCTGACGGGACCGAGACGATCAGGTGTGGTGCCGACGGCGGAATTGCCACGGTGTCGAACGGCAAGTCGTGCACCGTCACGGAGGTCGATGGCGGCACCCAGATTGAGTGCGAAGATGGCACCTCGTCGTTCGTGGCCAGCGGGGCGGACGGGACCAACGGCACCAACGGAGCGCCAGGCCAGTCCTGCAACGTCGTGAGCAATGGCGACGGAACCCGGACCGTAACCTGCCCGGCTGGCGATGGCGGCACGGTCACGTTCAACGTCAAAGACGCCCTGGTCAGCTTCGCTACCATGAGCGCCGACAGCAAGGCCGCGCTTGACCTTCAGATCACTGTCACCAGCGTCACCGTCCCCGCCAGTGGCCAGCCCGTGGTTGCCTTCAGGGTCACTGACGGCAGTGGCAATGTAGTGACGAAGTTGCCTCCGGCTGACATGCGTTTTGCGCTGCTCAAGCTGGTTCCCGCCACCACCAAGGTGGCCGCCAACCTTGCGCTTGTCGGAGTGAATGGCAGCGCCAACGACACCTGGGTCAGCTA
The DNA here is from genome assembly GCA_003158735.1 of Myxococcales bacterium. Classification (GTDB taxonomy): domain Bacteria; phylum Myxococcota_A; class Polyangia; order Fen-1088; family Fen-1088; genus Fen-1137. Next base: position 44,653 of record PMLB01000226.1, read on the forward strand.
CATGGCGGCCAATGCCACCAGCACCGCCGGAACGGAGTCCGCGGCCACTGCAACTGCCACCGGCGGCACGCTCACCGACAACGGCGATGGAACCTATTCCTACGCCTTCCTCAAGAAGGTCACCGATCCAGTCAACGCGGGGACCACCTACGATCCGGCCGCCACGCACCGCCTGACCATGATTGTGTCCGAGTCGGGCAACCCGTTTGCCCCGGTTAACGTGGTCAAGGACTTCATTCCCGCCACGGGCAAGGACGTCACCGGTCAGGCCGAGAACACCGACGGCGCTTCCTGCCTCGAGTGCCACAGCTCGTTCCGCGCCAAGGCTGGCGGGACCGGTGCCTTCCACGGCGGAGCTCGCTACGACCTGCGCATCTGTGTGACCTGCCACAACGATCAGCGGCGCTTCACCGCGATCCCGGGAACCGCGACCACCCCGGCGGTTGACCTGGACGGGGCCGGTGTGGTGGACGCCACAACCGGCGCATGGGCGGGCAATGCCGTCAAGGTGAACGGCGAGGCGTACATCAACCTGCCGGTCTTCGTTCACAAGATCCACATGGGTGACCAGCTCACGCTCAACGGCGGCCAGTACACGGCCATGGCAACCCCCTACGATGTAACTTTTCCGCAGGACGCGGGCAACTGCGCCAAGTGCCACCGCGGCGTGGCCCAGGCCAACAACTTCCAGAACAAGCCCAGCCGACGCGCCTGTGGCGCCTGTCACGATGACATCAGCTTCCTGGCAGCGGCGGCGGTGCCTGCCAAGCGCAAGGCGCACGATGGCGGCCCGATGGCGGACGACTCGAATTGCACGCTTTGCCACCCGCCGACTGGACCTGCGACCAAGGCGGGAGTCAGCGTGGTCGATGCCCACATGACTGTCGCAGCGCCTGACCCGCTGGCCACCTGGCTGGGCGGCAGCAACGCCAACACCAACGCTGGCTATGTCCCGGCCGCGGGCTTCACGCCGACCGGAGAGGCCGCGCTCAGCTACTTCGTGAAGAGCGTCACCCGTGATGCCAACAGCAATCCCAGCATCGTGTTCCGCTTCCTCCTCAACGGCACCACGCCGGTGGTGTTCAATGACCCAAGCGCGGCGACAGAAATCATGGACGGCTTCGTGGGATCGCCCAGCGTGTACTTCGTGTTTGCCGTGCCCCAGGATAGCATCACGGCGCCGGCTGACTTCAACGCCAGTGCCAGTGGCTATATCAAGACCATCTGGAACGGGACCGCGACGGGCACGGGTGCTGGGACCATGACCTTCGACGCGACCACCGGCTTTTACACCATCACGCTCACTGGTGTGACTGTCCCCGACAACGCGACCATGCTGACCGGTGGGGTCGGATACACCTACAGCCTGGGCAGTGCCCCGCCGCTCACTCAGATCAACTTGCCGGCCTTCCCGTACGGCGACTCCACAGTCATCAAGGGCTGCATTGTCGGCCAGAAGTGCGGCGGTCTTGTTCTGCCGACTCCCGACGTCTCGGCGGTGGCGACCGATGCGGCCAGCGGCAAGGCCTACGCCGCCCGACGCCTGATCGTCAAGAATTCCAACTGCAACGCTTGCCACGCGCAGTTGGGCGTCAATCCGACCTTCCACTCTGGTCAGCGCAACGATGCGCCGACCTGCGCCTTCTGCCATAAGCCGAACCTGACCGACGGCGGCTGGTCCGTCAGTTCGTCGACGTTCATTCACAGCATTCACGGGGCTTCCGAACGGACCGTGGGCTTCAACTGGGAGGCGGCCTGCCCGACCGGGACCACCTATCCGACCACCTGTACGACCGCCAATGCCGATCCGTACTTCGCCAACGTGACCTACCCGGGCATCCTCAACAACTGCGAGCAGTGCCACCTTCCCGGCACCTACGACTTCAGCGCCGCGGCGTCGGCTTCTGCGGTTTCCAATCTGCTGATGTCCACAGTGGCCGCGGGCGTGATCAAGCCGAACATTTCCACCTCGCCCTATGTGAAGACCGACGGCACTGATTACGGGAATGTGTTCGCAACGGCCAATGTGACCAGCGGAACCCTTGGTACCACCGCTTGCACGAGCACAGCTCCTTGCGTGTGTTCGCCCACGGCGCCCTGTGTGGCCGCTGCCACGACCCTGGTGAAGTCGCCCATCGCTGCCGCCTGTTCTTCGTGCCACGATGCCCCCACCGCGATCTCGCACATGCAGATGATGGGCGGATCGTTCTACGAGACGCGCGCCGTGGCCCAGACCAAGGCCGAGCAGTGCCTGATGTGCCATGGTCCCGGCACCGTGGCAGCCATCGCCCTGGTCCATCAGTAGGCCAGCCAGTCACACTAGCGGCAGTCCGGTTTGCGTCGCTATCGCAGCCGCCGCCGTGCGATCCAGACGAGCGCCACAAACGCGCCGAAGACAAGCGTGGCGCATCTATCCAGCACAATGGACATAATATGATAGTATTGGTCCATCACGATGGACATAACCCCGATATTGCACGACCAGAACCGCTGGTGGTCGAACCCCCACCATAGGGAAACCCTGCGGGTTAGGCGTCGAAGGCAGGCCTTCAGCCGGATTCTTGAGTACCTGGGGGATCTCCACGGTGGCCGCGCGGCGGCGCTGCTAGGGCCTCGCCAGGTGGGCAAGACCACGCTTCTTCTGCAACTAGTCGACGACCTTCTGGGGCGGGGCTGGTCAGCCGGCAATATCACGTTCTTCGACTTCTCCGACGAGCGGCTGGTTTCCGCCGTGTCACCGCGGGAGGTCGTCACGGTTCGTCCGGTGGGATTGTCCGCGGACCAGCCTCGCGCCTTCTTCTTTGACGAGATTCAAAATGCCCTCGGCTGGCAGAAGTGGCTCAAGGGCGCGGTCGACGAGTCACGGCGAGCCGCTGGGCCTGGGTCGCGCTTCATCGTAACCGGCTCGGCCGCGACATCGCTACGCCAAGGCGGCGTCGAGTCGGGTCAGGGTCGCTGGGACGCGATCCCCATCGAAGGTCTCACCCTGGCTGAGTTTCTCAGACTCGGATCGCTGCGGGACGAAGACGCGGTGCCAACCACCGTCAGCGATCCCCAGGCGTTCGAGCGGTACTTGGAGGTGGGCGGCTTTCCAGAACACATCCAGGCCATGGTGCCGGTCCGCGAGGCTCGTCAGAGAATTCGCGAGGACATCTCCGACAGAGCCATCCTTCGGGATCTGCGCCAGACGGGCGTGGACATCGAGCGCATTCGTCGGCTGTTCGTCTACCTGATCAACGGCTCAGGCAACGCCTGGAACCAGGCAAAACGTGCCGACGATCTGGAAGCCAATCGGAAATCAGTGGCCGACTGGCTTTCGGTGCTGGAAGGGACCCGTCTGATTGCCAGGCTCGACCGGGATCGCCCTGTCCGAGCCAAAGCGCACACGCAACTTCGCGCCCAGCCCAAGATCTTCGCCAGCGACCACGGGCTCATCACTGCCTTCGCGTCGGCCCCCGAACCGCTTGGGGTTGCCGATATCCGCGCGCGCGTGTTCGAGGCGGCGGTGTTCCGTCATTTGCGGGAGGTGGCCCGGTCCGAACATGGAGTGCTCAGCTTCGGCCGCCTGGACGAGGATCTCGAGATCGACTTTGTCGTCCGCTATTCCGGCCATGCCGTAGGCATTGAAGTCACGTCCAGCATTGATGCAAAGCCTCGCAAGCTGGCGCGGGCGGGACAGGCCATGAGCAAGCTGGGCATCGACCGAAAAGTTCTCGTCCATGGTGGCCTCGTGTCCCATGCAACCGGCGACATCAAGATCGTTCCCTTGCACGAGTTCCTGCTGGCACCAGAACGATACGCGGGCGGTGAAGCATGAGTGGTTTCGATCCGAAGAGCTTGCTGGGGAAGGACGAGAACGATCGCCGCGAATTCAAGGAGGCGGAGGCACTGCGAAGGCCTGCGAACATCGGTAGGGAAGTCGTGGGTTTTCTGAATGCCGGTGGGGGCGACATCTGGATCGGGGTCGAAGAGAAGGAGGGCAGAGCGGTCGGATTCCAACAAATCGCCGACATCGATCGATCTCTGATCTCGCTGCGGGACCACCTGATCGAAACCGTCGAGCCACAGCATCAGACGGATGAGGTCAAGCTCGATGCCAAGGGCGGATTGATTCACGTGACCGTCGAAAAGGGAAAGAATCCTCCGTACGCCCAACGGGACGGTGGCCGACGCTTTTGGATCCGCATTGGTGCTCGACTGCGGGAGATGTCGCGCGAGGAGATTGGCAGGAAATTTGCCGAGGCCCTCAAGGCTCATTCGACAAGAGAAGACCGCGTGGCCGAGATCGCGGAGAAGCTACGGAAGGATCAAGCCAGCGTCGCACTCGAAAAACCCCAGCTCTGGCTCCGGCTCGTGCCGACTGAGTCGCTGGACATCGACTTCAACGACGAGCAGAACAAGCAGCAGTTTCGGACCTGGCTAACCGACCCGAGTGCAACCGGTAACCGTCGTTCGGGGTGGGACTTCGTTCACGACATGGCGCCACGCTTTCTTGGCGATCAGGTCAGGCACGGAAACGACGATGACTACATGAGGACTCAGATCACGGAACAGGGTCAGATAACTTTCAGGGTCCACAGCGATAGCCTGCGGCAGCTCGTTGGAGCCGTCTCCAGTTTCGCGCCGTACGCGCTGGTCGAGTACCCGGTGTCAGTCTTTCGTCTGATGGCCGCGATCCTTGGGCGCCATGCTGAGGCGCATGCAAACCTGCAGGTGGTCGCCGGTCTCGTCATCAGCGGCATTCGAGGCTGGTCGCTGTCGCCAGGCTCGCCGCGAGAGCCAGCTCGATTGTCGGAGGGACCAAAGACGTTCGAGAATGACGTGCTGGAGATCGATCCCGAGCGGCTCGTGTTCGCAGCCAACGATCTGAAAGAGAACCCTGACCGCTGCGGGCTGCGCGTCGCTCGCCTGATCTATGGAAGATTTGGCTTTGAAAGCGGAGCAATCCCACCTGAATTCGACCAGCAACAGGGACGTTTGCTTCTGGGATGAACTGTCCTTCAATGACCTCGCCCAGTCGGTCCATCAGAAAACTGAGGGACTCGTCAGCTAACCACGCGGTATCAGCGGAACAGTCGGTTGGCGCGACCCTTGCTAGACTCAACCTAGCCATGCGCAAAGGCTTCTACGCTGCTTTGGTACTATCCCTTTCGGCCTGCGGCGGCCGGCATCCTCTGCAGCCCGGTTCCGGACGAGCTGGCGATGCGGCTGCAAGCGATGTTCAACTCGCTTCCTACGGCGACGCGGCCACCGACACCGGCCTGGACACGCGCCATTGCACTTTCATGGGGTTCGCACCAGCCGTGAGCTACCCGACCACCCACGAACCGATGTCCATCCTCGCCGTCGATCGTACAGGCAACGGACATCTCGACCTCGTGGTTAGCGAGCGCGGTGACAACAAGGCGACGTCCGAGTTCCTGGCAAATGCGGGCAACGGCACGTTCGCACTGTCGGCATCGTACGGTGTCAGCAGCAACAATCTCGGCAGCCTGGTGGCCGCCGACTTCAACGGCGACGGCAAGATCGATCTCGCGAGCCAAGTGGACAGCTTCTACGGGATCGACGTCGGAACCGGCAACGGCGTGCTCGCGATCGACTTCGGGGCCGGCAACGGCCCGTTCGCTTCGCAGGTGGTCACGTACTCCAGTCCCCAATCCTACGGTTACCTTACGGTGGGCGACTTCAATGGCGACGGCCACCCCGACCTCGCATTTGCAGGCTACGACTACGTCATGGCTGGCGGCTATATCACCCCAGACGGCCTCATCGCTTTGCCCGCGCCCGAGCCGACCGATTTCGCGTTGAACGTGTTTTTCAACGCGGGCGACGGCACCCTCGCGGCGCCCGTGATCTATGCGAATCCGAATGGGTTTGAAGACATCGCGAGCGGCGACTTCGACGGTGACGGCCACCTCGATATCGCGGAACTCAGCACCTCAGGGAGCGCTGGCGGGATTGGCGTCTTCTTCAACGCGGGCGACGGCACCCTACGCAGCGAAGTCACCTACGTCGCGAGCCCCGACTGGATCGCCTACGGCCTTGCCGTCGCTGACTTCAATGGCGATGGCAAAGACGATGTCGCAACCACGACCATCCTGAACCCCAACGCGGCCAGCGAAGCCACCGTCCTGCAGGTGTTTACCGGCGCGAGCAATGGCAGCCTCAACGGGCCGGTCAGCTATCCCATCGCCAACATCCCAAGCGTGTATCAGATTGTCACCGGCGACTTCAATGGCGACGGCAAACCCGACCTCGCGATGGTGATCGGGCACACCTCGCAGGGCGCGCTGGTCGACCCCGTGCCCGTGGCGGTGTTTGAGAACCTCGGCGACGGAACGTTCGGCGCACCGGTGACCTACGGCGTGGCTGGCGGGGCTATGGACTACGGGACGTCCATTGCAGCGGGCGATTTCAATGGTGACGGCGTGACTGACATCGCGGTGACGACGAGCAGTGAGGATCCCCCGTATCCTGTGGCCGTGAACGTGCTGCTGTCGAAGTGCGAGTAGCACCCCATGGTGCCAAATGGGCTCCCACTCCAACGCTCGATACCGTCCAGGACATGGTCTCGCAGATCCCCGAAGTGGGGCAAATGGTGCTGGCGCAATCGGGGTGGCGTGCGGCGGTACTCGGACAGGTGCCTTCCTACTTCAACGACTTGATGGTTGTGTGGCCAACGACGGTGAGCCCGGCCGTTTCGTTCGATTACGCGTCTACCGGCCTTGAATGATAGGTGACCGGGGATTGGCGCACCCGCCGCTGTTGTGACACGTCCTAAAGCGGTTCCAGTTGCGCGACCACGCTGGCCAGGTTCTTCCGCCAGTCGGGCATGGGACCGAGGATGGCCTCGGTCGGCGCGAGATCCAGCACACTGTAGGCGGGCCGCGGCGCAGAACGGGGGAAATCGGCCGTGGTGCAGGGACGAATGATCGCGCTGCGCGCGAGCAGGCGCGCGATCTCGACGGTGAATTCGTACCAGGTGCATTCGCCGCCGTCGGTGACGTGCAAGGTCCCGTGCGTCCCGCGGTCGACCAGGGCCAGGGTAGTCGCGACCAGGTGTTGCGCGCTGGTGGGCCGGCCGCGCTGATCGCTGACCACTTTCAGTTCGGGCTTGTCGCGCGTCAGGCGAGCCATGGTGCGCACGAAGTTGTTGGCCCAGGGGGCGTACAGCCAGCTTGTGCGCACGATGAGAAACTCGGCACCGCTTTTTCGGATGGCGATCTCGCCGGCGGCTTTGCTCCGGCCGTAGGCGCCCAGAGGTTGCAGAGGCGCATCCACGGCATACGGTGTGCTGGCGTTGCCCGCGAAGACGTAGTCGGTGCTGAAATGGACCAGCGGGATGCGGGCACGCGCGCAGGCCGCGGCCACCACCCCGGGAGCGGTGCCGTTGGCGCGCAGGGCGGCCGGCTCGTCGGCTTCCGCGCCGTCCACGTTGGTGTAGGCCGCGCAGTTGATGACCGCGGACCAGGGCTTCTCGAAGATCGGCCCGACTTGCCTCGGCTCAGCGATGTCCAGCCCGGGCAGATCGAAACCCGTGAACGGTCGTTGCCTGGCAGTGAGCAGCTCGCGAAAAGCTCGGCCCAGCATGCCCCGATCGCCGAGCAGCAGGACAGGGGCAGACACGACTAGCCTTTCCACCGCGGCAAGCGCGCCGGATCAATCTGGGCCAAAGGCAAGAAGCGCTGGTCCTTCTCGCTGATTATGGGCTGACTGACCGGCCACGGGATGCCCAGCGCGGGATCGTTCCACGCCACGCCCAGCTCCTGCTGAGGCAGGTAGACATCGGTGCACTTGTACGCGAACAGGGCGTGCTCGCTCACCACGCAGAAGCCATGGGCAAAGCCGGGCGGGATGTACATCTGGCGATGGTCGCGCGACGACAGGCGCGTGCCGGCCCACTTGCCGAAGCTGGGCGAACCCACCCGCACATCAACGGCCGCGTCGAAGACCTCGCCCTCGACGACATATACCAGCTTGCCTTGACCTCTGGGATGCTGCAGGTGCAGGCCGCGCAGGGTGCCGCGGGTGGAGCGAGACAGGTTGTCCTGCACGAAGCGCTCGCGGATGCCCACCTCGGCGTAGCGCTCGGCCTGGAAGGTCTCGACGAAGTAGCCGCGCATATCGCCGAACACCTTGGGTTCGACCAGCAAGATCTCGGGGATCTCTAGGTGCGTGACCTTCACTGCTGGCCCCTTTCCAGGAGCTGCAGCAGATACTGCCCGTAGTTGGTCTTGCCGAGAGGCTCGGCCAGCCGGCGCAGGTGGTCCCTGTCAATCCAGCCCTTGTGGAATGCAATCTCCTCTGGGCACGCCACCATCAGGCCCTGGCGCGCCTGAATGGTCTGGATGAACTGGGCCGCCTGCAGCAAGGAATCGTGTGTGCCAGTGTCCAGCCAGGCCACGCCGCGCCCGAGTTTTTCCAAGTGAAGCTGTCCCCGGTGCATGTACAAACGATTGAGATCGGTGATTTCCAATTCGCCGCGCGGGCTGGGGCGCAGCATCTCGGCCAGCTCAACCACGCGCCCGTCATAGAAGTACAGGCCCGTCACCGCATAGTGGCCGCGCGGCTGCTGGGGTTTCTCCTCGATGCTGAGCACGCGTCCCTCACGGTCCAGCTCGGCCACGCCATAGGCCTCGGGATTCTGCACGAAGTAGCCAAACACGGTGGCCCCGGACTCGCGACAGGCCACGTCTTCGAACAGGCCGCCCAACCCCGTGCCGTAGAAGATGTTGTCGCCCAGCACCAGGGCGCAGGGATCGCCGGAGATGAACCCGCGACCGATGAGAAAAGCCTGGGCCAGCCCGTCGGGGCTGGGTTGCACGGCGTATTGAATCTGCAGACCCCAGGCCGAGCCATCGCCCAAAAGTTGCTGAAACTGGGACGCGTCGTGCGGCGTGGTGATGACCAGGACCCGGCGAATTCCCGCCAGCATCAGAGTCGCGAGCGGGTAGTAGACGAGAGGCTTGTCGTACACCGGCATGAGCTGCTTGCTCACCGCACGCGTGAGCGGGTGCAAGCGCGTGCCCGATCCTCCGGCCAGGATGATTCCCTTCTTCACCATGGTCAGCGGCTCCCGTAGTTGAGTTCGATCCAGCGTCGATATTCGCCGGTGCGCACGGAATCGATCCAGGCGCGATTGGCGAGATACCAGCGCACCGTCTTGCGCAGTCCGCTCTCGAAACTCTCGCGCGGTTTCCAGCCCAGCTCCGCCTCGATGCGAGAGGAATCGATGGCGTAGCGCAGATCGTGTCCCGGCCGGTCGGGGACATGACGGACCAGTCCCACAAGTTCTGCCTCGGGCGCCCCGCTTTCCTCGGCGATGAGAAGGCACAGCTTTTTCACTACGTCGATATTGCGCTGCTCGCTGCGGCCGCCGACGTTGTAGGTGCGGCCGTTCTGGCCCGCGTTGATGATGACCCAGATGGCCTCGCAGTGATCCTCGACGTAGAGCCAGTCGCGCACGTTGAGTCCCTGGCCGTAGACCGGCAAGGGTTTGCGTTCCAGCAGATTCAGGATCAACAGGGGAATCAATTTCTCGGGAAACTGCAGCGGCCCGTAGTTGTTCGAGCAGTTGCTCACCCGCACCGGCAGGCCGAAGGTGCGGTGCCAGGCGCGCACCAGGTGATCGCTCGATGCCTTGGACGCGGAATAGGGGCTCGACGGATCGTAGCGGGTTTCTTCGTGGAACAGGCCGGTCGCTCCCAGCGAGCCAAACACCTCGTCGGTAGAGACGTGATGCAAAAGTCCCTGGCCGGGCGGCCACAGTTCGCGGCAGGCTTCCAGCAGATTGAAGGTGCCTTCGACGTTGGTGCGCAGGAAGGCCCGCGGTCCCGTGATCGAGCGATCCACGTGGCTCTCGGCCGCAAAATGCACCACCACGTCGGGCTTGTGCTGGGCAAACACGGCCCGCAGCGCCGAGAAATCGCACAGGTCGACCCGTTCGAAGGTGTAGTTGGGCCGGTTGGCCACCGCCTCCAGGCTGCCCAGATTGGCCGCGTAGGTCAGCGCGTCCAGGTTGACGAAGTGGTGTTCGGGGTGTCGCGGCACCAAGAGATTGAGGAAGTTCGCGCCGATGAAGCCAGCGCCGCCAGTTACCAGGATTCGCATGTTTGGGGGGTGGGGGAGTCAATCTCCCAAGCCCACACCATAACTCATGCCGCGTGGACTGGGTACCTACGGCTTGTCTGGAAATTCGGGGGCGCTGGCTAGGTCGAATCGCGGCTAGCGGGTCGCGGCTAGCGAGAGCGTGAGCGGGACGGGGGCGCTCACCCCACAAGGGGGCTTCGGGACGGACAACCCACCCTGCCCACCCCTCGCGCTTCGCGCTCGCCCGTCGCCCTCACGCAAGTCCCGCACGCTAGCCGCTGCACGCAGCCCGCTCCCGCTCCCGCTACCGCTACCGCTCACGCGGGCCGATCTGCGCCGGGAATTTCCCGACAAGCCGTACCTAGCGCTTGTCTCCCGGCGAGCCCTCAAGCGGCACCCGGACCGTGACCGAGGTTCCCTGCCCGGGCGTGCCCTTCACTTCGACCACGCCGCCGAGAAGCGCCGCGCGTTCGCGCATGCCGAGCAGGCCCAGCGAATCGGGACGGCGGATCTCCTCCTCGGTAATGCCGCGACCATTGTCGCGTACCTCCAGAGTCAGGCAGGCGTCCTCGTCGATCATCAGATCGATGCTGACGTGGGTGGCCCCAGCGTGGCGGGCCACGTTGGTCAAAGCTTCCTGACACATGCGGAACACGACCGTGCCTCGTTCCGCCGCAACCATGACGTTGCTGGGCACTGACACCGCGCATTCGATGCCGGTGCGGGTTGCGAAGTCGTGTGCGAGCCATTCCATCGCGGCGCCCAGACCCAAATCATCCAGGATGCTGGGGCGCAGTTCCGCGGAGATGCGGCGTACCGTCTTGACAGTCTCCTTGACCAGGGTCACCAGCGCCGACACCCGCGCGGCGGCCTGCGCATTGTCTTTGGGGAGCTGCTTCTCCAGAAACGCAAGGTCCATGCTCATGCAAGTGAGAGCCTGGCCCAGCTCGTCGTGGATCTCTCGCGCAATACGCACCCGCTCTTCTTCGCGCACGGATTCTACGTGGGCGGCCAGGGCGCGAAGCTGTTCGCGCTGGGCCCGCAGTTGCTCGTCGAGGCGCTGGCGCTCGGTGATGTCGCGCGAGAAGCCGGTGGTGCCGAGCACGTTGTCCCGCTTGTCGAGAACCGGCGTCTTGAAGGTCTCGAACCAACGGGAGGCGCTCTGAATGAAGATGGGCTCCTCCACGTCCTTTTGTTTGCGGGTCGCCATCACGCTGCGGTCGTCGTCGACATAGCGCTGCGCCAGTTCTATCGGCCATACATCGAAGTCGGTCAGGCCCACCACATCGCCTGAGCGCGCCCGGCCGCACGCGCGCGCGAAGGCCTCGTTGACAGCCAGGAAGCGGCCTTCGACGTCCTTCAGCCACACCAGGAAGGGGAAGTTGTCCAGCACGGCTCTCAGGTAGGCCTCGCGTTCGGCCAAGGCCTCCTGGGCGCGCACGCGAACGCTCACGTCGCGAATGATGCCGACCACGGCCCGCACCTCGCCGCCCGCGGCCTTGAGCGGAACCAGGCGCGAGTCGATCCACACCGGCGTCTTGTGCAGTTCCTGATGCGTCTCGGTCACGACAATCTCGCCCGTGCGAAAGACCTGCTGGATGAAGCGACTGTGCCTCTCGGCCAGAGGGGGAGGAAACAGGGTGTTCAGCTTGCGCCCGATGAACTCGTCGGACGTTCCGCCCAAGGCGCGCGCAGCCAGGGCGTTGGCGTGCAGGACGCGTTCCTCCTGGTCGACGACGAAAATCATGTCCGGGAAGATCTCGAGCACCGCTCCCAGCGAGCCGTCGCGCTTGCCCAGGTGTTCGGTCAGGTCGGCAATGGTGGCCATGGAAATTGTCCTGCCATCCTGGGACTATTCCTATCGGCGCAAGGACGACAGCGCGGCAGCCGTGCGTTGGTAGATCTCTTCCGGCGCGCCCGCGGCCGACAGGGACACCAGCAGGCCCGCCTTCTGGTAGTAGTCCGTCAGGGGCGCGGTGCTGGTTTGGTAGGCCTGCATGCGCACCCGGATCGATTCCGGGCGATCATCCTCCCGCAGGACGAGCTGACCGCCACAGTTGTCGCACACGTCCGGGACTTTGGGGGGGCGGCCGGTGACGTGAAACACCGCCTTGCAGCCTGCGCAGGTGCGTCGGCCCGACAGCCGCGCGATCACCTGTTCGAGAGGCATATCGTAGCTCAAGACAGCGTCCAGTTTCACCCCCAGCTGAGTCAGCAGAACGTCCAGGGCCTCGGCCTGGCGCACGGTGCGCGGAAAGCCGTCGAGGAGAAAGCCGGCCGGGCAGGTCATGCACCGGCTGCGCTCACGCACGATATTGATGACCGTGTCGTCGGGCACCAACTCGCCCCGCTGCATGCACGCCAGGGCCTGGGTGATGGCCGGCGTGCGCTCGCTGGCGGGCAGCGACTTGGCGGCGCGAAACACATCTCCTGTCGACAGGTGACAGGGCCGCAGGCGCTGGCTTATGAGTTCGGCCTGGGTGCCCTTGCCGACACCCGGAGCCCCGAGCAAGACCAGGCGAAAAGGCCGATCGGGTGGCGACGAGTCGATGCTGCACTCGACGCTTGCACCCTTAAACCACGCGGCGCGATCCAAGTCTTGCGCTGTCATCTTGGCCGGAAGGATACCGCATTAGTGTCCGGGCGTCGCGGGAGCTGGCGGAGGCGCGCCCGGACTTGGGCCTGGGCTGCGCTTGTCCGGGGCGGCGGTCGATGGGCCGGAACTTGGCAGGGGCAGCGTTAGCTTTGCCAGCTGCGCCTCATCAATCTCGATATTCGCCCTTTTTCGGACGTCTGCGATGAGGGCGTTGCGTTTTTGTTGGCGGCCTTCGTAGGTCAGGCGCGACTGAATATCCGACTTGGCCTCGGCCAGCGATCTGGAAAAGCCCGGCTGCTTTTGGTGGAGGACAACGATGGTGTAGCCGCTCTCCGTCTGAATGGGATCGGACACGTCATTGACCTGGGCCAGCGCGAAAGCGGCGTCCTCCACGGCCTTGGGCAAGCTGGAGGCGTTGCGCTCGATGAGACCCGAGTCGCCGCCGCGCGCGCGCGCGGCTTCGTCTTCGGAGTCCTTGGCCACCAGTGCCCGCAGGGCAGACATATTTCCTTTGGGCAGAGCCTTGGCTTCTGCGGCGACTTTCACGGCCTTGTTCCGGTCTTTCACCACGATCTGTGTGAACCTCACCTGCTCGAGCCGCGAGAACTCCTTGGGATGGGCCAGGTAGTACTGTTCCACGTCGGTGTCGCTGATATCCTGTGTGTTCACCCGCGAATCGACCTCTTTCATCAGCATGCGATTCACCACATCACGCTTCACAGCCGGGTCGCGGTCGTAGCCCAGCCGGCGGGCCTCCTGATAGAGCGCCTCGGCTTGGATCAGGCCGTTGAGCACCTCCTTCTTCTTTTCGGGTTTTGAGTAGTGCTCCATGAGGTACTTGGAGTGGCCGAAGAAGGTGACCTGCGCTTCCAAATCACGGGCGGTAATGACACTATCGCCCACCCGTGCCAGAACCGCGGTACCGTCCCCCGGGGACCGGTTGTGGCAGCCGAAGGTTAGCGTCAGGGTGAGGGAAAGGCAGAAATGGAATGGTCGCATGGCCCCGCATGATACACGGACCAGAGCCTGTTGGCGCTAGGCATAGCCTTAACAAGCGGCGGAAGCCTTGTCGGCCTATTATCAAGGGGTGAGCCTGGCCTTTCTCATCTCGGCTGTCACGCCAGCCGCCGATGCTGGCGCCGCGGTTCGGTTAGCTGCCGAGGTGTCGATCTGGACTGTCGGAGATCTCGCAGACCCATGGGTGGATGGCGCGATCGCTCGCATGACGTTCGGTGCCTGCGAAAGGTGACGGCGTGAGCGAGAAGTCTCGACCGCGCCTTGCGGGTGCGCAGTCCCCGCTTCTGATTGCCTGGCTGGCAGGCCTGGGGCTGGTGCTGACAACCCAGGCAGCGGTCGGGGAAGAGGCAGGCAGCGGGGCAGGGGACGCACCGACGTCGCCGTCACTGGAAGGAAGCACAGCGCCCAGGACTTCCAGGGACCGCTTGGGCAAGCGACATGGGCGGCGCAGACAGCGGACAGCGGTCGCCCCGCGCCTGGCCGGCCTGGCAGCGACGCGCGGAGAGGTCGCGGACGTGGCCCATCTTCACGGTGTGGCGCCCATCGAACCGGCTGACCGCGTGGCTGCGGCGTCCGAGCACCGGGTCAGGATCTTGAAGCCGGACAAGCCGCCCGAATCGGCGCCCCCGGCCGCGCCTGCGGTCGCGGCGGCCCCGTCGACGCTGGACGAGAGTATCGTAAAGGAGATATCCCAGCGCAAGATTCTGTTCCGCATGTGCTATGAGCCGGCCCGGCGGCGGGGCGTGACGGCAACCCGCGCTGATGTGAAATGGATCTTGGTGGCCGACGGAAGCGTGCGCGATGTCGAGGTCGCGGTGGCCCAGGATGCGCAGTTGGCGAATTGCATCCGCGCTGTCGCCTCGCGCCCCTTTCCTAGCGGCGTCGGGCAGGACATACCGGTGGCGATTCCGTTGCTCTTCGTGGGGATGCGGTAGCTACCGCAGTGAGACTTTGACCGGCTCCACCTTCCAGATGTGCTCGCAGTACTCGCGAATGGCTCGGTCCGACGAGAACTTGCCCATGCGGGCGGTGTTGAGGATGGACATGTGCGTCCACGCTTGCTTCTGTTGGTACAACTCACCCACGCGCGCCTGACAATCCAGGTACGACTGAAAGTCCGCGCACAGCAGGAACGGATCCTTTTCCAGCAGAGAGCGCACGATGGGGGCAAACAGCGCGGGATCGCCACGCGAAAAATCGCCCGCGGCGATGAGACCCAGCGCCTCGCGCAGTTCAACATTCTCCTGATAGATTTCCCACGGCCGATAGCCTTGGGCCAGGCGCTGCTGGACCTCGGCCACGGTCAAGCCGAAGAGGAAGAAATTCTCCGCCCCCACTTCCTCTCGGATTTCCACATTGGCCCCGTCCAACGTGCCGATGGTCAGCGCCCCGTTCATGGCGAATTTCATGTTGCCTGTGCCCGAGGCTTCCATGCCCGCGGTGGAGATCTGCTCTGACAAATCGGCCGCCGGATAGATGCGCTGGCCGCTCTTCACATTGAGATCAGGCAGAAAGGCGATGCGCAGACGATCGTTGGTTTCCCTGTCGGCGTTCACCACTTCGGCAACACCGTGAATCAGCTTGATGATCAACTTGGCGGTGTAGTAGCCGGGCGCCGCCTTGCCGCCGAAGATGATGGTTCGCGCCTGGGCATCACCACCGCGCTTGAGATGACGGTACAGCGCCACCGCGTGTAGCACGTTGAGGTGCTGGCGTTTGTACTCGTGGATGCGCTTGACCTGCACGTCGAACATGGTGTCGGGCAGCAGCTCGATGCCGTGCGCGTGCTGCGCGTAGGCCGCCAGGGCTTGCTTGTTGGCCCGCTTGACCTGGCGCCACCGTTCGCAGAAATCGCCGTCGTCACACCGAGCCTCAAGCTCGCGCAGGCCATTGAGGTCTTCCAGCCATTTGTCGCCGATGGCATCGGTGATCAGCGTCGCCAGCCCCGGATTGGCCAACAACAAGAACCGGCGCGGTGTCACTCCGTTGGTGACGTTGGTGAACTTTTCGGGCCACAGATCGTAGAAGTCGCGCAGCACGGTTTGCTTGAGCAGATCCGAGTGGATCCGCGCCACGCCATTGACCGCATGGCTGCCCGCGCAGGCCAGATTGGCCATGCGCACGCGTTTGTCGCCGTGCTCGTCAATCAGCGACATGCGTTCCACCCGCCCCGGGTCGTCGGGGAAGTGCGCCTCGACCGTGGAAAGAAAGCGTCGGTTGATCTCGAAAATGATTTCCAGGTGTCGCGGAAGCAGCCGCCGAAACAGCGGCATGGGCCAGGTTTCCAGCGCTTCGGGCAGAAGCGTGTGGTTGGTGTAGCCCATGGTCCGCGTGGTGATGTCCCACGCCTGTTCCCATTCCAGACTGTGCTCGTCCACCAGCAGGCGCATCAGTTCGGCGATGGCCAGGGCCGGATGCGTGTCATTGAGCTGGACCGCGTACTTTTCGTGAAAATGGTCCAGCGTCTTCTGCTTCTGCAGGTAGATGCGCATCATGTCCTGCAGCGAGCAGGACACGAAGAAGTACTCCTGCTGCAGGCGCAGGCCCTTGCCAGCTTCGGTCTCGTCGTTGGGGTAAAGGACCTTGGTGATGTTCTCGGTGTGGACCTGCTCCTCGCAGGCGCGCGTGTAGTCGCCCACGTTGAAGGCCTGCAAATCCAGCGAGGTGAACGCCTCGGCTTGCCACAAGCGCAGCATGTTGGCCGTGTTGACCCTGTAGCCCAAAACCGGCGTGTCGTTGGGAATGCCCTTGACCACTCGGTCAGGCATCCAGCGCACGCGGTAGCGGCCGGTCACATCCGTGTACCCCTCGGTATGGCCGCCCAGCTTGACCAGGAAAGCGATCTCAGGGTGCGAAATCTCCCACGGGTAGCCCAGGCGCAGCCAGCGATCGAGCACCTCGACCTGCCAGCCGTCGTGGATCTCCTGGTCGAAGATGCCGAACTCGTAGCGGATGCCGTAGCCGATGGCCGGGATTTCCAGCGAGGCCAGCGAATCCAGGTAGCAGGCGGCCAGGCGCCCCAGGCCGCCGTTGCCCAGGCCCGGTTCTTCTTCCTGTTCCAGCAAAGCGTCGAGCGAGAGCCCCAGCTCGTCCATGGCCTGTCGCGTGGCTCCGGAGATGCCCAGGCTAAGCAGATTCTGACCCAGTTGCGGACCGATGAGGAACTCGGCCGACAAGTACGCCACCGTGCGCGAGGCCTGTTCGAAATAGGTCCGGGCCGAGCAGATCCACTTCTGCATGATGCGATCCCGAACCGTGTAGGCCAGCGCCAGGTAGTTGTCGTTGGGCAGGGCGACTTCAGGGAACTTGCCCCGATGGCAGAAGAGATTTCGGATGAAGGTCCTGCGGATGGACTCCACGTCCATGCCGAACTGGATGTCCTTTTCCGAAGGATTGCTGGGCGGACGGCTTTGGGGGGTCATGATCGGCTACCACGCTAGCACGGAGACCCGTGCGCCGCAGCAAGCGCTGCAACAGCTTGTTCTGCTGTTCGTGCACCAGGGATGGAGTATGATATATTGTCATACCATGGCAAAGGCAAAAGTGGCCGTGACAATCGACGCTCGGATTCTCGGAGATCTGGATGCCCTCATCGCCGCGGACCGATTCCCAAATCGAAGCCAAGCCGTCGAGGCAGCTCTGGCCGACAAGATCAATCGACTCAAACATACCAGGCTGGCGCGTGAGGCGGCAAAGCTGGATGTAAAACAGGAACAGGCAGAGGCCGATGAAGGTCTCGCAATGGATGCGGCGGCATGGCCCAAATACTGAGAGGCGACATCCGCTGGGCGGAACTGAACCCCGTCCGCGGTCATGAGCAAGCGGGCACGCGTCCCGTCTTGATCCTGAGCCACGATGTGTTCAACGAGCGATCCGGCACGGTGATCGCTATGGCCATGACCAGCCAAGAACCTCGCGCCGGTTTTCCATTGACCTTGGAATGCAAGGCACCGGGGCTCGCAAAACGTTCGTGGATCAAGATCAGTCAAGTGCGCACGCTCTCGGTGGCGAGAATCGGGAAGAAACTGGCTCGCGCTTCGGAGGAAGAAATGGCGCAAGTGATCGAGGGGCTCAACGAAATCATCGCCGAGTGAATCGGCATCACGATTTGCCGTTGACCCGCGGGCCGAAGGGCCGTCGGGTTCAAGCCTTCATGGAACCAATTCAAGGGCCTGAGAAAGGCGAGGGCCAATTCGTATGGCACCAAGGTCGCGGCGATCGGTCGTCAAGACTCGGTAAACGCGCCGTCGTTCGGCAACTGCGGCAACGGTGCCATCAACCAAGCCGAGGTCGAGCCCTGCGAATCTTGCATCCAGTTCTAGGGATCTGGCGATGTCGGCCGGAAGCGGTAGTTCATACTCGTATCGTGTTCCTGGATCGAAGATATCTGCGACCAGCCTTCTCATGGCTGCACGGTTGTCTCTGAGAAAGTAGTCAACCTCGGCGAGAACGAGCCCGGGAACGATCACCGAACTCGCTGACGTTAGCGCCTCCTGGTACTCCGGAAAGCTTGGCGCGCCCTCTCGGTCGCAGGCGAGTGCGCGGAGGAGTCCACCGGTATCTGCGACAAGCGCCGATTTCAATCCTTGAGATCCTTGAAAAGTAGAGACTCGTCGCCGAGTTTGCTGTCGGTCGACTCGAATAGACCGGTCGTGGGGGGCCGGCGGCCCGAGTAGTACCGTGAGGCCACAACGCGCAACCCCTTTCGGACAAGCTCGGAAGCCGTATGCCCTGCAGCACGAGCCTTCTTCAAAGCCCGGACATCATCCTCTTCTAGTCGAACCGTGGTCGAAGTAAGACGCGCCATACACTCACCATACAGCGCAAAGGCAGCCAAGGCAACGCTTCGTCGCATCGGCCTACTTGCCAAACTCGGATTCGTTCAAGTCCGTCAACGTCGACCGCTAAGAAAACAGGCTCGTCGTTCATTTCGCGAGCTTGCGGAATGTCTCAGCATGGCGGCGCAACGCGCGCGCTTGCACCTTCGCTAGTCGTCCGCGTCCCGAGCGCTCGCTCTCAAGCGGCGTGATGATGAGGCGCTTTCCGTCAGTCTTGAGGTCCAGGTCGGTCTCCTGCGTGATCCCGAGCAGGTCCAAAATGGGCCGATCGATGATAATCCCTGCACTGTTTCCGATGGCCTGCAAGCGCTTCGTCATGACGTGAGTATGAACGATGTTCACAACATCGTCCAGCGCGGCGTCTGCCGAACGCTTTGCCGATAAGCGGCGGGCGTAGCCCGTCCGCTTCATCGGCATGTTATGCGGTGCGCCTAGTCAAACACCGCCATTCCGTCTCCGGTGAAGGAAGGTGCTGCGTTGAAATGCAGGATTATGCGGTTCGTGGGTAACTCGCTGACATCGAGCACAGTTCCTTCGACCAAGTGATCGATGGCCTCGCGGTATGGGTTGACCGTACCACTTTGAACATCTCCGGCAAACCGGTGATGATCGAAGCGGGACATGCACCCGCGAGCTACGAATCTGCAACGGCGAACACGTGATGTTCACGAACCTGGCTTCGAGCTCGCGGGTGTGCCTTTGCCCGTAACGAATACTCAGGAAAGCCGCTCCACCGGCTCTCCATATTGCCTTCGCTGGGCGCGGCTCTGCATGTCCCGACCCGATCCTAAATCCTGGAGGTCCCCATGCAAGAAGAAGCGTTTCCGTCTTGATGCGGGCAACAATCTCTGGGCGACGGTCGCGCGCCCAGGCGGGATACTCCTGCCGCGCTTCCTCGGACGCAAAGTAGATTATGTGGTGGGCGGGGCCCACCAGCATCTCGCCGTCGATTGGAATTCGCTGCCACTTCCCGTCGACAAGTTCTTCATAGTACATCCCGTCCCGCCCGACATGTCCCACGCGCCATCCACGGTGTCGGGATGTAGAGGCGCGAAAACCGGTTCTCACGATGACGAAGAGAATCACTCCAGCAGCGAGAATCAGAAATGTGGTCTTCATCGAAAAGTCACGGCTGTCTGTCCGACGGCCTGGCGTTAACCCGCGGGCCGAAGGCCCGTCGGGTTCAACGCCGGGTTAGCCCGCCCTTCTTGTGTATGCGCTTCAAGTACGCCGGGGGAATCTCATCACCGGCAATCGGGGGACCCTTCGGAATCCTCGCCAGTACGCCGTCGAACTTGTCTCGCGACGCGCGGCTCGCTCGACCGAGCAGGTATTCTTGAGTCATCAACGCGGCCGCCTTCTCGGCGGCAGCCGAGCTGATCAACTGGTTCAACGACACCCCCTCGCTCTCGGCAAGATCGGACAGTTTGCGGTGAAGCGATACAGGAAGCCTGAGACTGAGCGTGGACATGAACCTATCTCCGTGAAAGGTGAAGCAGAAAGGGACCGGGCGCAAGAACTCGAATGCCAAGGCTGGCAGCGGCAGAGAAATCTCTCAGGTTGTGCGTGACAATCGCGTCGGCCTGACTCGCGACTGCAAGCTCGACCACCATGTCGTCGTTCGGATCCCGGAGCAGCGGACGCCACAGGAAGAAAATTTCCTGCTTGTGCCCAACGAGGCACAGGTAATCAACGAATGAGGCAACGTCGGCCGCCCGTCGCGTCGGGGAGAGGTGACGTAACAACGCGGACTCATACTCCACGACCAACGGAACGGACACGGCG
>PMLB01000226.1:64991-66076 GCA_003158735.1 Myxococcales bacterium
TCTTCTGCGTTGGCCGGGCTAACGCCTTGCCGATAAGCAGCGGGGGCGCCGCTGAGCCGACGCTTCGATTCTACACGATGTCCGTGCGGCGCCACCGTCTGTTGCAACGGCTCTATGGACGGCCTCGTCGCACGACACAATGAGGCATGGGCCGAGTACTCTTGGCAGTTCTATCTGTCTGCGCGAGCGTTGCCTGTTCCACCTCCCGATCGGTGGTTCAGCCTGCTCCACAACGTTTCCAGTCAGTGGTTCAGCCTGCGCCACAACGTTTCGAGAAGGTAGGTATGCCCCGTTGCATTTCCTCCTCAGTCCAGCACATTCCCGATCCAGCAAAAGCCGCAATCACGGACGCTGAACGTGAGAATGCAGAATCAATTGCAAGCGTATTCCATGGACAGGTCCCGCGGCTAAAGAGATGCTACGAGAACGCCCTTTCGGACGACCGTAACCTCGAAGTAACAGTGAAGGTCCAGTGGACGATCAGCCGCGACGGTTCCGTGGCAAATGTTTGCTCGGTCAATGATACCAATGGTGTTCCGTTCGGCTTCCTGGGCTGCCTTTCGTCGGAGATCGCCATAATGCGGTTTCCCCCTCAGACTGACCAACCGATCGATGTCGTCTTCCCCCTAATCTTCAAGTTTGACGAGTAACCGGTCTGTCCAACTACCATTATCCTCCGAAAAATATTCAATATCCCAACGATAGTCGCATGCCTTGCCGACCAAGATCAATTGGACGACGCACGTGATTTCGCGGACTTCCCCGTGGACCCTTCCGACGATGCGGCCAATATCACTGTCGGATAAAACCCGGCTGCCGGCTAGGAGAACAAGAGAGGTACTCTCTTCCCGTTTCCTCAGCAGTCGAGTGGACTTCGGACGCCGCCGGCGCCGCGGTTGAGGACGTGTTGGATCCCACCACTTCCGGTGCGCCCTGCGGCCCTACACCTCGAAGCCCAGTGCGCGCAGTTCCGTCGCCAGGCGTTCCACTTCGTGCATGACCTGGCTGGGCGCGGGACCGCCGATCACGGTGCGGGCTGCGACGGCCTGATTGGGATTCAAGGTCTGCAGGCAGGCGGGATGCAA
>PMLB01000412.1 GCA_003158735.1 Myxococcales bacterium
GAGCAACACGGGCGGTGCGGGCGGAGCCGGTGGCGCCTCTGATCCGAGCCTGGTCGGCTGGTGGAAGTTGGACGACGGCCTGGGGACAATTGCCAGCGACTCGTCGAGCACGGGTGCAACGGGAACGCTGGTGGGCACGCCAACCTGGACTACGAACGGGCCGACTCAGCCCGGACCGCATCCGCCCTACCCAAAGGCGCTCCATTTTGACGGAGTCAACGATCGGGTGGTTTTGGGGAATCCGACTGCCCTCAATTTCAGCGGGCAGATCACCATCGCGGCATGGACCAAGTTGGATACGCTCGACCGCGCCCTCCACAACATCGTTGACCACGGCTACACGCGCTCGCCCAATGCCGACGTATCCCTCAACTTTCAGGCTGGGGCGTACTGGATCGGTACGTGGACTGGCGGATCGGGACCGACCTATGGGGCCAGTATTGCCGTGCCGAACGGTGATGTCGGGGTTTGGAATCACCTTGCCGGGACGTACGACGGAACCAACTGGCGCCTCTACCGCAATGGTGTCTTGGTCGCATCGGTTCCAGCCACGGTCGGGGCCGTCACAGTCTCGGCGGATTGGGTGATCGGCGGGTCGGCTGTGCCTGGCGACTTGCGCTCGTTTCCGGGCACCATTGAGGACGTGCGCGTTTACAAGCGCGCACTCTCCACCACGGAAATCGCATCATTGGCTAGCGGACAGTAGGGGGACGGGCACCCTAGTGGCGTCGGCTACTCGCAGCGCCTCCTCGGCGTGCTCAACGCCGATTGGCATCACGGGGACGGGCACGGTCTTGCGGGCCAGCAGCGAGTCGAACGCTGCTCGCCTAGAATGCTGCTGCGGTAGCTCGCAAGCGGATCAGGGCTGAGCGCGCGGTCGTGTAGGCTCCGGTCACCTCACGCTTGTAGGTCTGTAGCCGCCCGAGCAGGGCCTTGTCGGCGAGCGCCCCCGCAGGGGCAATGCGACCTGTCCCGAACGGTTGCCAGCGCGCGGGCTCCTCCAGCGCTCTCCGGCCGGCAACACTGGATCGAATCCCTGGGCTTGTAGGTCGTGGAACAGGACCTCGTGGCCGGCCGCGCGGGCCGGGATCGCGCCCCGCGTTTCACGGCGATTTCTGAGCCGAAAGTCTTTCCGGTGCTACTACCATGGGTGGTAGGTCTTTCATGATGCGAAGTGCATGCTTGCTCACACCGATCAAAGAGATGAACAGAAGATTCTCGCGACGTCTCACCATTCTGAGATGGACTTCTCTGCGAAGCGTGGTGCAAAAGGGACGAGAGCCGCAATGGAGCTAGATGCCTCACGCAGCATGCGCGGGCAGGCACCTTTGGTCGCTTGTGTCCTGCTCGCCCTGGTTTCTAGCTGCGCTTCGGAGCCAGAGACCAGAGAGATGGGTCTATCGAACACGTCGCGCGCCCAGCATGTGACTTTGGCCCACGCGGCGGTGACTGGCGACGACAAGGCGATGGACCTGCAGATGTCCATCGGCGTGCTCGACCAGCGCGCGGTGGAGAGGGCGATGGCGCCCCATGTACCCGCTTTGGTTGAGTGCTTTGATCGCGCCCGAGACGCACGCAGGTATCTGTCGGGCCAGATTGTTCTACGGTTCGTGGTCGAGGCCAGCGGATCGGTTTCCAACATTCAGGTCGTGAAGAACGAGTTGGGCAACCACCGGGTCGAGCACTGCCTGACCAGCACCGGCAGGCGCATCGCGTTTCCCCCACCCGAAGGCAAACAAAAAACTGATTTCGAGTATTCCATGCGTTTCTGAGATAGTCCGCCGACGGTGCATCGTCCGGCAGAACCGGGGCGTGGCGTACAGAGATCCGACAGGCGCACCCGGCCGATCCAGTTGCCGATCGGTCAAGGGTGCGAAATCATGGTCGTGTCTACTGCCCTGTACTGGGCCATGCGCAAGGCACGCGGCTTGCTTCCCTTCCCGGTCGTGTGGAGAAGAACTGCATGCCGTTGGCCTGGCCCGCTCCTGCTTGCGCTCAGCCTCGTTTGCGGGCTGCCAGCCGCGGCAAGCCCGGCGGCGCGGCGGGTCGCTGTCCTGGAATTCCAGGGCCGCGCGATAGATGACGAGGCACGGATGACACTTTCTGATTCGGTTCGCAGCGGCGTGCTTGACGCGTCCAGGGGGCGCGACCTACTGGTCATGACTCGCGAAAACATGGCCGCGCTGCTTAAGGAGATGGGCAAGCCCGATTGCAGCGAGGGAGACTGCGAGGTAGAGACCGCCCGCAACATCGGCGCCGATTATGTGCTGTCCGGCGAGATCGCCCGCATCGAAGGGACGTATGTCGTGGTCCTGAAGCTGCACGCGTGCGATGACGGCCGACTGCTGAGCACGGCCACGGCGCGCGGGCAGACCCAGCTCGACCTCATCGATCCGCTGCGCGAGCGTGGGATGGACCTGGTCAAGGCGAACGTCGGCGTCACACCCATATCGCCGCGAGAGATACCGCGGCCCCCAGCGCTTGCCGCCGCGGTGCCGGCCGCCAGCCCGAACGGCGACCAGCTCTGGCCGTCGAGCAGCGGCGAGCTGCGGAGCCCGTACGAGCTGCAGCAGCAGTCGTCGACGGTGCGCGTTGTGCGCATAGGCGAGCTGGCGGCAGTCTCGCCGACGATGCCACAGAGTGGCTACCCCGTCGGGATGCCGACCGACAGGGATCTGCCGTATCTCCCGACCGATGTATCGCGCGACATGACGATCCTCGTGCAGTCGGCGAACGCCACGCCCCTGACGGTGTACGACAGCAGGGGCGAACGGCGGAGAACAGCCGCCGCGACAGTCGAGGAGCCCGTAGCGTCGCGCAGGGTATATCGATCGATGCCAGAGCCCGTCGGACGCGTCCCCATGGCTGCTGCGCCAGCGCGGGCACAGCTGCGTGCCCGTGCTTGGGCCACGGTTCCACCCATCGGGCGAGCCGTGCCGGCTCAGCGGCTGGCCGAGCCAAGAACGGCGTCCAGACCTCCGGTCGCGGCCGTTCGTGCCGCTGCAGCGCCGTTGCGGGCGGGGAGTCACGGCCGGCGGTAGCATCTGTCGCGGTAGAGCTGGGCGACGACCGAGACCTGATGCTGGGCGCTCTCGGCAGAGCGCGACGGGGCGATAGAGTCTATCTCGTCGATTGCGGCTCGGGCTCTCCAGGGCGAGGATCAGTCAACTGCTGGACCTGACGTTATTGGCGCCGGATAGCCAGGAGCAGATCCTCTTCGCCGAGTCGGTGGATGCGGTCGAGCCGATGAGCGAAAGTGCCCTGCAGGAAGTGGTGCGTCTGGAAGACTGGGCGAAGCAACGCGCGGCGCCCTCACTGTGTAGGGGATAGTTGTTGCCGACGGCGGCCGCGCGCGTGCTCGGGCGCCTGCGTGACCTTCGCGAAACGCTTCTCCTGCGAGATCGCTTCCAACCGGTCCCGGGCCACGGCCCGGACACCAAGGAATAGTCTGCCTGGGAAACCACCGGCAAGAGAATACGCGACTCGGGTAGCGCCCCCGCGAAGTCCCGAGGATCGGCAGCCGGGTTTGCGCTGTCTACTGCCTACGGAATGAATATCGGGATCGGAACTTGGCAGGTTCCGGCCACCGTCAACCACTTGATGGTGTTCGTCCAAAATAGCGGAACTTGATAGTCTGGGTGGTTGACCCACTCGCTGTTGTAGGTGATCCACTCATCGCCCCAAACGTCCACGTGGCCTTTGCCAATTTGGATGGCCTCGCCGACCCGGTATCCGCCTCCGGTTGCATAGACGGTGAAGTTGGACTGCGGGTCTGGGCTTGCCGGGCCGCTCACTTCATATCCGTTGTCTACACCCACCGCGGTGACGCCAGTAGTGATGGGGTGGGCTACGAATTCCGTGATAGGGACCGTAGTTGCACTCGCACCCTTTTTCAGAATCTGCACCTCGCCGTAGCTTAGCCCGAAGGGAGCAAGGAGAATGTTCACGTTGGCATTGTCGTTCGGGGGACTGGAGTATCCCGTCATGGTTATGAGACCGCCGCCCTTGTTGACCCAGTCGGAAAGAACCTGCGCCTCGGCGGCCGTATAGGCTCGCCCTTTTCCGTACAGATAGATGTCCTCAATGACAATAATGTTGAAGGGGGTGATGAGATCAGCAGTCAGCACCTGGCTGCCCAGCGAGACCACCGCTCCGCTGCTGGCTCGGCCCGCGATCCAAGTACCAAACACGTCGAGCGTGCCATGCGTCCCAGGATTGCCCACGGTCGCAATCTTGATGCAGTCACAGATGCCATCATTGTTGACGTCGAGATCGTCCACGATCCCATTGCAATCGTTGTCCAGGCCGTCGCAGATCTCGGGCGACGGCGTGCATTGGCAGACGCTGCTACTCTGGCCGTTCATCGTTCCACAGTTCCAACCCGCGAGGCAATCCGATGTGCTGCCACAGGTAGTGGTGCACACATTCGTCCCGCTGCTGAGCGGAATGCAGATTCCACTTGGGCAACTCGCGTTGTCGGCACACCCATTCGCGCCCGCAGCGCCGCCACCCCCACTCGAACCACTAGCGCCACCAAGGCCAGTCAGAATAACAGGCGATGCCGACGAACTGCCGCCCGCGGCAAGTCCTCCTCCTCCGCCTCCGACCGACCCGGCACTGCCTCCGGCCGACCCAATACTGCCTTCGACAAGGTCATTTCGACACGCGCCAGCCAAGATGGCTGAGCCCAAAATGAGTCTCGAAATCCGCCTGGACAACCAGGTCGGCCGATTGGAGATCATGCCCGATCCTTTCCTGTCGATTTGCCACGCGGTTCGACTCCGCCATAACCAGGTCGATCCTCTATTGTCAGGTGTTTGACAATAGGGTAAGTCGAACCGATTCTGATTCGCTGTCGCATCGCTGGCAAGAGCTTTGGCAGGGCAACTGACAAGCGACTAGCGCATGGAGATGTACGCCGCATAATTCTTTGACGGGAAGGCTGACTCCATGACCCCAACTGGAAGAAGTCTATGTCGCGTTCGCGCCAGTCTTCGTTCTTGCTTGCTCGGCCTGGCACACCCGTGGTGTGCAGAAATTCATCGCCACCCTCATGCGACAGCACGGTCGTGGTGGGTCAGGAATCCCCCGAGGCGGGAGTGGCAGGCAACCGATGCCCCCGTAGTGTGCGACAAGTCGTCGCAGGGACTCTGGCATGATTCGCGAAGATGCGCAGCTTGAATCGGCATGCCTGAATGGGCAGGCTTCACGGCAGAGTTTTTCGGCTCCAAGTCCTAGCCGTGTTGCTAGACTCTAACCAAGCCTAGCCGGCTGTCTGGCCCCCGATGAGGTGCGTCCCCATGCCGAGTATCACAGTTTCAAGTCGCATTCGTTGCACGACGAAGTGGGTCTTCCTCTTCCTAGGAGCGATGGCGGTGCTGACCGCACCGGCCTGTTCACCTGCCAGCGTTAGCGGCGCCGTCCCTCCGGGAGGGGGCGGAAATGGAGCCGGAGGGGGAGGCGGCGGTTCAAACGGCGCGGGCGGTTCCGGACCAAGCATCATCAACACCCAGCCACCCGGGCCCCGCGACGCGGGGCCGCCGGTGACTGGCAAGTTGTGCGGCAACGGGGCGATCGACACCAGCCAGGGCGAGAACTGCGACGACGGAAACACCGCGAGCGGCGACGGCTGCAATAGTATATGCCAGACCGAGGCGAACTGGAACTGTCCCACCCCCGGACAGAAGTGCGAGAACCTTGCCAAGTGCGGGAACAGCATCCTGACCTCCGACGAAACCTGTGACGACGGCAACACCGTCAGCGGCGACGGATGCTCGGCCGACTGCAAGACCGTCGAGCCTGGTTGGCAGTGTCGGGTCCCTGGCAAGCCTTGCAGTCCGGCCTGTGGTGACGGCGCGGTCACCGCGGGCGAGATATGCGACGATGGCAACACGGTCAGCGGCGACGGATGCTCAGCCACCTGCAAACTAGAAATCGGCTACAAGTGCACCGGCAGCTCGGGTCAAAAAAGCGTCTGTACCCCGACCGTCTGCGGCGATGGAAAAGTCGAAGGGGCCGAGGGCTGCGACGACGGCAACACCATGCCGTTCGATGGCTGTTCCGAGGATTGCCAGATCGAGCCGAACTGCAGCAATCCCCCGTGCACCTCGAAATGCGGCGACGGCATAGTGCTCAACGAGGCCTGTGACGACGGCAATCAGGCTAATGGCGATGGTTGCTCCAAGACCTGCCAGGTCGAGCCCGGCTGGACCTGCACCCAGCCGACCCTGGGCGACACGATGATGGTTCCGGTCATCTACCGGGACTTCAAGTACCGCAACCCGAGTGACTTCCAGGCAGGAGTGATTGGCCAGAGCGTCGCCACCCTTGGCGAAGTCAACTCTGACCTCGACCAGGACGGAAAGCCGGTCTTTTCGGGTCTGGCGACTGCTCACATCGCGAGCACGACCACCTTTGCCGAGTGGTATCGCACGACTGCAGGCGTGAACCATGCCACCGCCTCGAAGCTGGCCCTGTGGAAGAATGCCGATGGGAACTACGTTAACCGCTACGGACCGAACGGGGAGCAATGGAACGTCACCGAACCGGCCAACTGGTGCGGCAGCGTGGGGCAAGAACTCCTGGACGCGAATGGCAAGGCCATTCCTTGCACCTTCCAGTATCAGCAATCAGCGACCAATCCGACCGGGGGGCAGACCGATTGCCAGAAGGAGGAGGCGAAGGGCTACACGCAAGTCCCCGGCAGCTGCAAGAACAACGGCAGCGGCACCTACGTCGCGGAATACATTGTGGCCAAGGTCGACGGCAACCCGCTTTTCTTCCCCATCGACAACGATCCGTTCTCCGCGTCCGAATTGGAGGCTGCTCAGATTCCGTCGGTCCCCCTCGGCCTCTACGACAACAGCGGCACCTGGCCCTGGGACGTCGATGCCAACGGCAAGAATGTTATGCACAACTTCAGTTTCACGGGCGAATTCCGCTACTGGTTCAAGTACGATTCCACCAAGAGCTACACCCTGGATTTCGTGGGCGACGACGATGTCTGGGTTTTCATCAACAACAAGTTGGCCGTCGACCTGGGCGGCATTCACACCCCGGTGGAAGGCTCTGTCACGCTGAACGCCGCCACCGCCAGCAAGCTCGGAATGCAGTCGGGCAACGTATACCAGATCGCGGTTTTCCAAACCGAGCGCCAGACCACTTGCTCGTCCTACAAGCTGACGCTCAGTGGATTCAATGCGGCTCATAGTGATTGCACGCCGAAGTGCGGGNNACGGCGGCTGCACGACCAAGTGCAAGTGGGGCGGATTCTGCGGCGACAACGTCGTGAACGGATTGGAGGAGTGCGACAACGGCCCGAAGAACGGCACTCAGTATGGCGGCAGCGGATGCACCCTGGGGTGCACCAAGGCCCATACTTGCGGCGACGGCGTGGTGGACACCGCCCAGGGCGAGGAGTGTGACCTGGGCACTGCGAATGGTGGCGAGCTGTGCACGGACAAGTGCAAGCTGGTGATTCAGCAACAGTAGGCGAGGAGAGCACGCACAGCCCCGATCAGCCTCGCTGGCACCCACACTGCGGTCGCTGCGAAAGCCACCGCGGTGGGCGCCAGGAGGCCCACCTTTGCACCCGAAGTGCAGTACCCCACAGACTCCTGCCCTGATGCCATTTCCGTCAGCGACTTCAATGGCGATGGAGCGCCCGACCTCGCAGTGCCGCTCTATGTCCCGACGAACGGCCCCCTGTGCCTGGTGGGCGCGGTTCTTCTCGGCCACCAGTATCTCCCACCAGCTGGCGCCGTCGCGTCAGCACGGGACCTACGGGAAACGCACGTCATTGGAGCTAACGCTGCAGGTGCCGATTGTGGCTCCGATGAAGAAGGTCTCACCCATGCCACGTCCGTATGTCGTGGTGTAGGTGGTGGCGGTCGTCGTGGCTATCGTCCCGAGCGTTGACGTGGAAGTGAAGTACAACACGTCGTACCTTGGTGCGCTCACATCGGTCCAGCCGAGCAATGCGACGCCGCTAGAAGTCCCGATGCTGGTTGCGGTTGCGGTGAGACCAATGGTTGGGCATGCCGCTGCCGACCCGTCTTTCGCAGCTCCGCCGTCGGTTCCCGTCGCCCCGACCGCAGCATCGGCACCGGCGCACTCGCTCTGCAGGACGCACCCTTCCCAGCAGATGCTGCCTGACGGGACATAGGGCGCTTCACATGAGGGCGCCGCCATATTGCAAAAGACATTGCCACTGCAATTGGCGTGACCGCCATCGCCGCAGCCGATGAAGTGCGTGCAGCAGCCAGCAAAGGCACAATCGCAAATGCCAGAATCCATGAAGACCGAGTGGCAATCGCTGCGGCTGTCACATTCCGCCTGGGTCGTCACCTGGCCGCAGCTTCCCGAAGAAGCGTCGCTCGTTCCAGCGTCCGGTAGGGGACAGGCGAAACCAGGACACCCTCCGGTCGAACAGCCACCCGTTCCATGCGTGCACCCTGGGCACCAGATCTGTCCCGCTGGGCACGGTCCCGCATCCGCTCCGGCATCCGGGCCACCAGCCATGACGAAGGTCATGCACTGACCGCTCACGCACTCCAGTCCGACGATGCCCCCCTGAACCGTATTCTTGCCATCCTCGGCCTGCTCCGGCTGGTTGGTGTAGGCGGGGCAGGCAGTGTTTTCGCAGGACGGCGTGGGAAAAGTGCACGAGGACGACTTGGCCAGGCCCACCTCCATGAGAGGGCCACAACAGGTTGGCTCGACTACCTGCCTGCAATCGCTCGCCAGGGTGCAGGTCTTGGCCGTGGTCGCGATGGCGCCGCTGGAATCGTAGCAGGAGATGCCGGTGCTACTCGACGAAGCACCTCCGACCCCGGCTGTTCCGCCGTTTCCACCCTGGTCCGCGCTGCCACCACTGACGGTACTGCCATCTTGCGCTGTGGTTCCACCAATAGCCGTGGTCCCGCCGGAGCTATGGAGACCGGTCTTGGCGTTCGAGGTACAGCCGCTGCCCAGCATTGCTGGGCAGAGTCCAAAGACTGCGATTGTGCACGGCCTGAGATAATTGAGTTGGTCGGTATTCATGATGCTTCTCGTGGTATGTGGCCGTCTACCGGTGTCGAAGGCGAAAGTGAGTGGATTCCCGCGGGCTTCTATGTTGGAGGAGGAGGTAGTACCACGCATGACCAGTAGCCATTCTGTCCGTCGAAGGCACAGCTCTTGAGAGGCATGCAATCGCTGTCGTCCATGCAGGTGTCGCTTGAGGTGTGGCAGTGATAGGGCGCATCGACCCATGAGGGGCTTGGCGAGCAGAAGCCGGCCAGACTACAATCCGAGTCGACGCGGCAATCGCTCCCGCTCCAACAGCGGTTCGGCGCCGAGCTGGAAGCCGAGTCACGGCATTCGCAGGGAATATTCGCCGGACAGTCCGCGTCGCTGAAGCACTCGTCGTAGGAACACAGCGCGAGTCCACCCGGATTGCTAGTCAGACAGCGACCGTTGGTGCCAGCCGTGCAATTCGAGTCCTGGACGCAGGAGTAAGCCGGACAGGTCACAGAATTGCAGCCAAATGTGAACGGACCGGGACCGGGGGCGCGTTGTGCTGGACAGGTGGCGCCGACGGAACGATGGAGCAGCGGCGTGCGCGTGCCCGCACCCTGAGCATCCTTCGCCACGCCGGCGTCAGGGAGCGGGGCGCAGATGGGACAACCGCAGGGCTCGGGATTCGGCAGGTATCCATAGGTGCAGGCTATCATTGGGCACATCACGTTACAGATCACCGGCGTGTCTGGCTTCCCAGCGTCGCTGGTTCCACCGTCCACCGGCATGCATCCGGTGCAGCCGCAGGGCGGAGAGACCAGCTGGGACCCAGCGGGACAGGTCTTGGGGGGTGGAGCGCAGGGGGGCATGGGGCCGGAACAGACAAGGCTGTCCTGGCTGGTGTCCTTCGCGATCCCAGCGTCCACCGGAGCGCAGATGGGACAGCCGCAGGGGTCGGTGCTTGGTGCGTACCCGCTCGAACATCAACTACGGGGAGACGGACACAAGTGGCGGGTGAAAACACGGCCATGGAGTCCGTCAACCATCAGAATTCTGAGACTGGCACCAGCGACTACATCGTGCACGGCACATTGACCGCGACCATGATTGAGGACCAGAGCGCTGTGGATGCGGGGGTCGTGAGCGCTAGCCTGAGCCTTAGTTTCTAGCCCGAGGGGATCGCTCGTCGGCACGTGGTAGGCTCTGTCGGTGAAGACGCTTTCGCTTCGGCTTCTCGAACATGCCAATGCGCTCGCCCAGGAGATCGACGCGAAGGCGGTTGTGATCTATGCCGACGCGCTGGAGGGGGAAAGCGACCTGCGGGAAGCGCTCTCGACCGTCAAATTCCCAACCATCCTGTTTTCGCGCGTCCGTGAGGCACCAGCGCCATCCCAAACTGGTGGGCCGACATGGATTCGGGTCGAAGGCGTCCATACTACGCGTACGGGACAGGCACGTCTTGCCTTGCTCATTTGTGCCGCACGGGGAGTGCTTCGTCGCGGTGACCGCGTTGTGTGCCTAACTGGACCCGATGGATCGAACCGAATCGACACCGCTATGGTGCTCGATCTCGGTACTGAGTCTGAACTTTTTCCCTCCTTGGGCGACCTAGATCTCGGCGGCGACTTTTCCGCGGAGGTTTTCGAGCGCGTCTTGTGGATAGCTTCCCGCATCGCGGCCGAAGGCCGTGAAGGCCGTCCGATTGGCACTATCTTCGTCCTCGGTGACGCTCTTGAGGTGCTCGCCCAGACCCGTCAGCTGGTCCTGAACCCATTGCAGGGACATCCAGAGTCCGGGCGAAACGTTCTTTCTTTGGAACTAGAGGAGACCATCAAGGAATTTGCGACCATTGATGGAGCATTCATCGTTCGCGGCGACGGTGTCGTGCTCGCGGCAGGAGTTCAATTGCAAGCGAAGCCGAGTAAGCTACTCGACCTTCCCGCCGGGCTCGGCACGCGCCACGCGGCCGCCGCGGCCATCACGGGCTCGACGAGCTCCGTCGCGTTCGCGATTTCGCAGTCCACAAGGACCGTCACGGTGTTCAAGTCAGGACGTATCCTCACCCAGATCCAGCATTCAGAGGGGCATCGCGAGGCGAGCGCGCCTTAGGTGGTCGCGGCGAGCCGCGGGTGGTCGGCTCGGGTCTACTCCCACCCCGCCGACGAAGACTTGGTCCGCGCGGTCAGCGAGCTCCCCTGCTAGGAATGGTCATCAAAGCCGGCTGGCGTAGGCCGTCTTCATCGGCGGATAGAGCGCGAGATCCGGCAGGGCAGTGTACGTATTCCCCGACCGCTGCCAGAGCGCGTGGGTGGTGGTCCCCGACGGGTCGGACGGCTGAGCCGCATTCCAGCTCCCCTGCGAAGTAGGCTCCCAGTCGAACGTCCCGAGCCCCTGGTTGTTGGGGAGGCCGAAGACGACGTCGTTGATCTGCCGCTCCATGGGGCCGTACTCGGCCGCGAAGAAACGGATGTTGGGGTAGTTCGTCACCAGCTGGGAGAACGTAGTCTGCCATCCGTTTTGCGTGTTGGTCTGGCTGTTCGCGTCGCCCTCGTACTGCTGATAACAGGACTCGCCGAATGCATCCATTGTGGCGCCCTGTTTGATGGCATTGTCGATCCAGTTCTTGGTGGTGGAGTATGCGTTGCCACGATCAATGTGGAACGAGATCAGGATGCCGGTGTCGACATCCTTCACGCCCTGGACGCCGGCTTTGAGCAACATGCCGAGGTTGGGCCAGCCGGCGGTCGTTGCCGCGCCCGTGACCTTTGGCGCGGTGCTGGTCGGCTGGCCGCCTGAGTCGCAGATGTGAAGCAACATACCGGGCGTCGTCTCGTTGCCGATCTGGACCATGTCCGGGCGGGCGCCGCCGGCGATCAGTGAGGTGATCGAGCTCTTCACGTAGTCGTGGAGGGCCGTCGAGAGATCGGTGATGTTGGTGTAGCCCTGCCAGTCGACCGGGACGCACTGCTTGCCCGGATCGGCCCAATTGTCGCTCATGTGAAAGTCGATAAGGAGGCCCATCCCTGCGGCCTTGACCAGCGCGCCGAACGCGACGGTATGGGTGATGTCGTCATAGCCGTTGGTCTGGTCGTATCCGTCGGAGGCCTTGGGATTGACGAAGGTTCGCAGGCGCACGAAGTTGAAGCCGTTGGACTTCATCTGCGACAGGAGGTTGTTGATGGCCGCGGTGGGTGCCGGCTCTTGGTCGGTGACGTCGGCACCGAAGAAGTAGCGCGGCAGCGTGCTCGTCCCCGAGCCACCGGTCCCCGTCGTTCCGCCCGTCCCACGCGTGCCGGCGTTGCCTCCCGTCCCGGTTGTACCGCCCGTCCCCATCGCGCCGGCGTTGCCGCCGGTGCCGGTTATACCGCCCGTCCCCGGCGCGCCGGCGCTGCCGCTGGTGCCGGTTGCACCGCCCGTCCCCGGCGTTCCACCCGTCGCACCGCCAGTGCCGGCCCTGCCGCCAGTCCCCGGCGCGCCGGCGGCTCCAGACGTTCCAGCCGTACCACCGCCGGTGCCGGTTGAGCCTGCCGTGACCCCGCCCATTCCCGCGACGCCGCCGGTTGCGCTCGCCCCGCTGCTGCCGCCGCCGGCACCGGTTGCGCTGCCACCGGCGCCAGACCCGCCGGTGCCGTTTCCACTCCCTCCCGAACCGCCGTGGCCTGGCGCTCCGCCGGTTGCGCTCGCCCCGCCAGTGGCGGATCTTCCGCCTTCACCGGCGTGGGTGGTGCCGGAGCCGTTGGCGCAGCCCCATAATGGGACCGCAAACAGAAGGAGATAGGCGTGCTTTGACATGGAACTCCTCGGATGTGGGATGTGGAAGGACAGCCATCACCGCCACTGTCTGCCGAGCCTAGCAGAACCAATCAGGGACGAGCTGCTCTCGCGTGCGCGGAGCTGTACCAGCAGCCCGACGGCCGAGCGCCAGCTACAAGACGCTCGCGCCAAGCGGCGAGCCAGGGGGCGGCGGCGGGCGGAAGGCGACCTTGGCGGGGACGCAATGGGGTAGACTGCACCTTGTGGTCCAGACAGACTTTTCAGCGCCCATCAGGCGGTCAAACCCGCCCTATCGGGCCCTCCCGGCGCGCACCGAGGTGTGGCCGCGTGGAGAGGAAGGGGTTCTCTGACCAGAAATACCCCTATCGATTGCCCTATGCACCGCGGAGGCGAGGATCAGGGTAACCCCAAAATCGTAAGTGCATAAGTGGCGTATTTGCACGTGTATTTGCACGGATGCGACGTCGACCTGCAGCGGTACCAGCGCTACGGTCGACTCTGTTGTTCTGAGCAAGAGCGGCACATCGCCAACTGTGGCACACCTGTCACCGTTTCCACCAAAAGGCGGCGGCGCCTAGGATCCGGATGGGTACACGATCTGAATACCGTTGACCGGCGCGCGCTGCAAACCCGTCGACGTTCCCGGCGTCGCCGTCAACGTGAAGCTGGTTCCGGTCACGTCGTGGAAGACGACATAGTTGCCTGTGCCTCCTTCGGACGTCACCGGTGTGAACCCTGCGAGGTCATGGACGGATATTCCCGTCTCTGACACGGCGTGCGTCGTCGAGCCGATTGTGTATCGGAAGGTGCGCGTCTCCACCAAATAGATATCCCCGTAGCAATAAACGTAGACGTCGTATCCGCTGCTCATCGGACTGGCCAGGCCGCTCACTGTGACCGTCGCTGGCGAGGCAGGCGCCGTCGGATCGAGGTAGCCATTCATCATGCGCGTGTCACCTGGGGCGTCAGTCAGGTAGAGGCTCCATGTGCCTGCCGCGTTCCAGGTGACGGATGCGGAACTCGTAGTGCCATCTGCCAACTTCAGCGATGACAGCGTGCCCGCGCTGCCCGCGGCACCGTTCCAGTTCGTCGCCGGCTTCACCCCGGCGGACTCGGTGGCGGCCATCACGGCCGTCGCGGTTGTGCCAGCATCGCCGGATAGCACGCCACCCACGAAGTCAATGCTGATGATCATGGGGGCCACCCTAGCGTCGACTACGGTTCCCCCGGTTGCGGTCGCGCCGCCGGTTCCACCGGTCACGCTCGCTCCGCCAGCCGCGCCCGTTCCGCCAGCGGCACTCGTTCCGCCAGACACACTCGTCCCGCCAGCCACACTCGTCCCGCCAGCCACACTCGTCCCGCCAGCCGCGCTCGTCCCGCCAGCGGCACTCGTCCCGCCAGCCGCGCTCGTCCCGCCACTAGGAGTCACGCCACCGCCTGCGCTCGTCCCGCCACTCGCCCCACCCGTCGCGCTCTTTCCGCCACTTGCGCTCGGCCCGCCGGTCGCGCTCTTTCCGCTACTTGCACTCGTCCCGCCGGTCGCGCTCTTTCCGCCGCTAGCGCTCGTCCCGCCGATTCCGGCAGACCCACCGCCTCCGACGTCCGACGGTGCAGGGGCATCGAAACCCGCACTGCCCGTCGCCGTTGCGCCAGCCGCGGCATCTACGGCCACGTTTCCCGCGCCACCCGCCGCTGTCCCGCTGGTTCCACCCATCGTCGTGGCTCCGCCAGCTCCGCCCACCGCTGTTCCGCCCGTCGGAACGCCACCGACCGAGACACCACCGCCCGAACCACCATTCGCGGCGTCCGGGCCAGCGATGACTGAGCCACCGCTGCCCCCTGTTGCCGCGTCGGTGGACACCTGGCCGCCCTGGCTCACCCGAGGCTGCGTAAGATCCACACAGGCTACAAGCCACAGGCTTGCCGCAATCGCTGGCAAGGCCGATGTGAAGAAGCGAGCCAAGTTCATTCCAAGCTACCCAAAAGAAGCAAGGCGCACGGAAACCTTCATATAGATACTTCGGGCGCTTTGCCGGCAATCCTTAGCCCAGCTGTGTGCGCAGACATTCCGCACAAAGGCGTACGCAAGGCTGGGTTTGGGATACGGCGGCCACTGGATCACTCATCTTGAGGATCTCCTTTGTGCCTCTTTCGGCACAGGAGCCGCCGCCGATAAGCTCGGAAGGTTGATCCTTTGGGAGCCGAAGGCGAGAGATCTTCGCCCACAGCAGTAGGAGACTGTCTTCATCCCCAGATCCCCAGCACTCGTTCATAGAAGGAACAAGTAACCCCAACGTCGTCCACGGTCAGCCCGCGCTCACGCCTCAATGTCGATTGGCAACCGGCATGGGCATCTACGTCAGCAATATCGCTACACCACACCGGACCTTGCCCCTCGCTTGGAGGTGCTGGTTAGGATCTTGAACCCGGCCCATGAACAGAATGGCACCGGTGGGCTGGTCATACAGGAAATAGATGAAGGGACGGGTTGCGTCGACCACTAGCCCCATCGGGGCGGCACTGCCGGCTCCCACAACCCCGGCAGTGGCGGCTGCCGCTTCGGTGCCCTTTTCCGCGACGTCGATAAATGCCTTGTGGATGACGTCCGAGATAAACAGGTTGTGCGTACCATCCATGCCCGAGAAGTCGGCGGTGCCATAGATGAAGGCCGATGTCATGCCCAGGGCCTGGAGGAGTACCTTCAAACTCGTCGCGGTCTCGATTTTGAAACGGGGAAGCGTAAGAAGAACCTGCTGGTTGGTCAGCCCTGCCACCAGAGGGAACACAACAACCGGTCCCAGGTCGAATCCATCGAGTCATGGCTGCCTCCAGATCAAGTGAGCAGGTTATCAGCAAGTTCGAGGCCAAGGCCGAGTCTGGTCCAGTGCTTCTGGCAAGGCGACGGCGCCTTCTCGAAGGTGAACTGTTCGGACCCGTGCCGCCGCCAAACGAAGAGGGTCACGGAAGACCGCAAGTGAACTGGGTGCACTCCCAGCGACTGTTTTGCACGTTGTAAGCGCAGGGCGTGTATGTCATGGGGTTCGTGACCGTCCCCGCATCGAGCGGAGCGCAGTCCGAATCGTTGATGCAGAGGTCCGATGCCGTATGGCAATAGTAGGGGTTCGGACCGCCATAGTTCCTGCCCTCGACCACGGCTTCGGGATTTGTAGAGTAGCAGGTCTCCATTGAGGGAGAGCAATATCCGCCTGGGCCGCAATCCGAGTCCACGGCGCAATTGCCTCCAATGTCACACACGTTCGCGCTGTTGTTTGTTGGGCAGCGCCACGGTCCAACGTATCGGCCTCATATCTTGAGACCGTCACGAAATACTCGCGCCCAGAAGTCCATCACCGATACAGCATCGTCGACGAACGCATGGGCTGTGCCGTCAACCATGTTCACCAACAGGGCACTTACGTCAAAGGCCGAGGATTGGAATGCAGCCTCTTAAAAGGCACCGTCGTGGACATCAGTGCTCGTCACCGCTGGTTTCCGTGTGAGTCTGATGTGGGTGTGTTTTGATCCGTTGGAAAGATCACGCATCACCTTCATCGCAGGGCATTCGCGATTTACGGCAGCATAGAAGTCCGTGAAGTCACGGAATTCGCCCTTGATCCGAGGCTCGTGCTCCCAGACCCACTCGCGCATGTGATGTGCGTTCATCGCAAAGTTCATGGCGTGCCGAGAGGAGAGAGGTTCTTGCATTAGGTCTGCGAACTCCACCTCGAGCTTCTTCAAGTAGTCATGGTGATCTTTCAGTTCGAACGAGTAGTCTGCCATTCAAAGGCCCTGGTCGGCCGCGAGAATCGTCAGGTCGTCAAGGCATTCGCCGCCGGCTCCGAGCAGCAGCACCAAATCCTCCACCATCTCGGATACACATCGAGTTTCTGAAAGCCGAACATGCATGAGTTTCGGCAACAGAGCGGAAAAGTTGCACGGCCACGGCCACGACCTCCGTCTTCACCCAGCGGGTGACGGCTTCGTCGCACCAAAAGCCAAACGCCACGGCTGGGTACGCCCTGATCCCGCGCCTTGGCGCGGGATCAGGGGGTGACGGATGTGCCAGCTCCATCTTTGCCGGCTTGCCAGCGTCGACAGGCGTGGCTCTATCCTGCCGTGGTCTTGATCTTGTGCGTTCGCCTCTTCGGCCTGCCTGGCCCTGGCTGCTTGGTCCTTGGCCTTCGGGTTCAAGCTGCGCAGGCGGCTTGAATTTTGGCCCATGCTAGCCAGCAGCACTCCCAGATCATGGCTACCAGATTATCAGCAAGGCGGTGCAGGGGCATCATCGCATTTCCGGGAGGCATATGGGGGTTGGGCTGGGTGGTGTAGATCAAGATTCCTCACTCGTCGACATAGCCACCCCTGGTTGCCGACTTCCCGAGTTGTTTTCGCTCAGATACCACAGAGCCATTTTGCTTTCACCAAATCGCATCCGCAGAAAATCTCCGACATATGACCCGGACATTTCGTGTGTCACGGACGCAACTGCCCCCCGCGCTGTTCATTTTTCCCGCCGCACTGGTACGCTAGCAGCCTGCGGGCGGATGCACGGCATCCACGATCACTTGGCAGGTTTTACGCAGATCCACACCAGGGGGACGAAACATGTCGGGCAATAAGAAGCTTTTTCTCTCGGCGGTCAGCAGCGAATTCCTCAGCTACCGCGAACTGCTGAAGAGCTACCTCAAGCGGCCCGCGCTCGATGTGGCCGAGCAGGAAGATTTCATGGTCAGCGGCGGCAGCACGCTCGCGAAACTCGATGGCTACATTTGCGCTTGCGACGGCATCATCCACCTCATCGGCAAAGCCACCGGAGCCATGCCGGAAGAGATCGCGGTCGCCGGGTTGCTCAAGAAGTATCCCAACTTCGCCGCCGAATTGCCCCCGCTCGCGCCCTTGCTGAGCAAGCCGCAACCCGGTTTTTCGTACACGCAGTGGGAGGCGTATCTCGCGCGCTATCACGGGCGTCCGCTCTTTGTTTACCTTCCGGAGGACTTTGATTCCGATACCCCCCCTGTCCCCCGCCAAGACTGCTTCGTCTTCAACGCCTTGGAAGTGCAGGCGCAAAGGGAACACTATCGGCGCATCTGCGACCTCGGGCACGACCGCGGGCAGTTCCGCAACGAAGAGCGCCTCAGCTCTGCCGTGCTCCGCGACCTGGTCGAGATTCTGCCACGGCTGGAGACGACTATCGACGTCTCCCCCACCAGGCTCCGCCACAGTGCCGAGCGGCTCATCGGGCGCGACGAAGATCTCGCCCGACTCGACGCCGCCTGGAACGGCGGGAAGAACGTGGTCATCATCCGCGCCTTTGGCGGCATGGGAAAAACCTCGCTTGTCGCCACCTGGATGGCCGAGCTGGCCACGAAGAACTGGTGCGGCGCCGAGCGCGTCTTCGATTGGACCTTCTACAGCCAGGGCACGAGCGACCAGCGCACCGCCTCGGCCGACTCGTTCATCGCCGCTGCCCTGCAGGCCTTTGGCGATCCCGATCCCACACAGGGTTCCGCATGGGAGCGCGGCGCGCGCCTCGCCGGTCTCGTTGGGAAAGCCCGCTGTCTCATGGTGCTTGATGGCCTGGAGCCGCTGCAATACCCGCATGGGACGATGGAGGGAAAGCTCAAGGACCAAGGCATTGAAGCCTTGCTCAAGGGCCTTTGCGCCCACAATGCCGGGCTTTGCGTGGTCACCACGCGGGAAAAGGTCCCCGACATCCAGCAATACTATGGCGGCACTGCCGACGACATCGCCCTGACCGCGCTCACCGACCTCGCCGGCGCGGCGCTGCTACACCATCACGGAGCCAAGCGCGCCGGGGCCCATGAAATCAAACCCGACGACCCGGAACTGCAAGCCGCCAGCCGCGAAGTGCGCGGCCACG
Organism: Myxococcales bacterium; assembly: GCA_003158735.1. Taxonomy (GTDB): domain Bacteria; phylum Myxococcota_A; class Polyangia; order Fen-1088; family Fen-1088; genus Fen-1137. Next base: position 18,653 of record PMLB01000412.1, read on the forward strand.
GCCTCACCCTGCAATTGCTCGGGCAGTATCTGCGGCTTATCGAAGAAAGTGGCGACGGCGACATTCTCAAGCGCAGCACCGTACGCCTCGCGGATGCCGATCGCGAATACCAGAACGACGCCTCCCGTCCCTGCGGCCACGCCTTCAAGGCCATGGAAGCCTACCAAAAATGGTTCATGCGCGAGGGCGACAAAGGCCTTCGCCAGCTCGCCGTTCTGCGGCTGCTCGGCCTCTTCGACCGGCCGGCATCCAAGGGCTGCCTCGAAGCCCTGCGAAAGGAGCCAGTCATCGCCGGGCTGACCGAGCCGCTGATCGGGCTCGATCCCCGCGACTGGACAAGTGTCTCGCGTCGCTTGGAGGAGATCAATCTGCTCACCGTGCGGACCGATGGCTCCCTCGACGCGCATCCTCTCCTGCGGGAGTACTTCGGCCAGCGGCTGCGCGCTACGCAGCCCGAGGCCTGGCGGGCGGCGCACCGACGGCTCTACCAACACCTCTGCGCGACTACAAAGGAAGGCAACCAGCCCACCCTCGGAGATCTCCAACCGCTCTACCAAGCCGTGGCCCACGGCTGCCAGGCGGGGCTGCAACAGAAGGCGTGGGAAAAGGTCTACTTTGCCCGCATCAGGCGATCGGGGGAATTCTGGGGCACGTCGAAACTCGGCGCGTACGCTCCCGACTTGGGAGCCGTCGCCTGCTTCTTCGAGAGCCCGTGGAACCGCGTCTCGCCCGCGCTCACGGAACACGCCCGGGGCTTGCTGCTGGCCGCAGCTGGCTACAGCCTGCGCGCCTTGGGCCGGGTGGCAGAGGCCGTCGAACCGATGCGGGCTAATCTAGAGATGTGCGTCGAGCAGAAGGAATGGCTAAACGCTAGCTTGGGCGCCGAGAACCTGAGCGGGCTGAAGCTGGCGCTGGGCGAGGTGGCCGCGGCGGTGGAGCACGCTCAAGCCTGCATGACCTACGCCGAGAGAACCGACGATGCGTTTCGGCGGATGGTCGGTCGCGCGACCCTTGCCCACGCCCTGCACCAGGCGGGCCATCGGGCCAAGGCGCAGGCGCTTTTTGAGGACGCCGAGCAGAGGCAGGCCACCGGCCAGCCTGCCTATCCGATGATGTACTCGACTTATGGATTCCAGTATTGCGACCTGCTCTTGGCAGAGGCGGAGCGGGAGGCGGGGAAGGCAGAAGGAGAAATCAAGAAGGAAGAATTGCTCGCCCAATGTCGCGTCGTCCTGAAGCGCGTGATGAGGATTTTTGAATGGCGCAAAACTCCGAGTTGGAATCCAGATTACAGTGGGGCCTTCCATGTCGCCCTCGACCACCTTACCCGGGGCCGCGCTGCGCTTTACGCGGTCGAGTCTTGTGGCCGCCGACGTGGGTCGGCGCAAACTTCCTCCTTGCCGGCCCCGTCCGAAGAGAGCCAGTACGGACTCACATTCGCGGCTGAGGAACTTGACTCCGCCGTCTCTGGCCTCCGCGCCGCCGGCGTGCAACAGCACCTCCCGCGCGGTCTCCTCACCCGCGCCTGGCTGCGCAGTCTCACCGGCCCGCGCACCGGCGCAGCGAGCGCGCAGAGTGATCTCGACGAGGCCTGGGAAATCGCCGAGCGCGGGCCCATGCCGCTCCACAGGGCCGACATCCATCTATATCGCGCGCGGCTCTTCTTTCGCGAGAAAGCATACCCGTGGCAATCCCCGCAGGACGATCTCGCCGAGGCTCGTCGCCTGATCTTCAAACACGGCTACCTGCGCCGGAAGGAAGAACTCGAAGACGCGGAAGCCGCTCTGGAGCATTTCGGAAACGCGCTCACGCCATGAGCCCGCAACAGCAAGAGCATCTTCATCAGCCACCGGCGCGACCCGAACGGAGAATCGCAGGCGCTGTTCTGCCTCGATGTGATATCGATCACCGCCGCCTGATTGAAGGCGTGCGGGAAACCCCACGGCCCATTTCCGGCGCGCCACCAATAGTTCTTGCGCCACACACAGAGATTCTTTCCGGGTATAGGGCCGGGCCAGGTTTTCAACTTGGAAGCCGGCGTATCGTTGCATGAAGTGAGCACGGCCATCGGCCACTCGTCACCGGTGGTGACCAAACGCTGCTACGACCACCGCGTGCGCAAGACGTCTTCGGCGGCGATTACAGCAAGGTTGAAGAAGAAGTAGGCGGCACCCCGGCGTCGGACGGGCCTTGACTGCCGCGCCTCGCTTGAGATTCGGCCATGAGTACCGACAAGCGGAAGCGTAGCCGGAGGCCGCGCGCTCTCTTCGCGGACGATGGCGCAGGTCTCGTCAAAATCGCGGGCCAAGGTACCCTCATCATGAAGCTAACCACATTGTCGACCTCACGTCGTTTTTTAGGGAGAATATCTGTCATGGCGAACCCGGAATCACCTGCCGTACAACTCGAAACTCTCAAGTCGATTTGGGAGCAGTACCGCGCACAAGCGAAGACGTCTAGAAGATTGAAGGCCGAGCAGGGCCGGTGGCAACGGATACTACTGGTTGGCACCGTCGTGGCGCTACTCGCGACACCATTTTCTAAGACACTTGAGGCTAATGGACTTGCTGGGGCCGCAAAAGTCCTGGTCATCATCGCTACGCTGATCTTTGCGCTACTCGCATGGCTCAACAAGGAGGTTCTGGGTGATGACTCCCAGCAACCTTGGGTCCGAGCTCGACAAACCGGGGAGGGCCTGAAATCGCTCGCCTTCAGGTTCCTCGGAGGCATTCCCCCTTACGACGGTGCGAGCTCGCCCAGGATCGCCCTTGAGAGAGCAGCCGAATTAGTCACCAAGACTGGCGTAGCAGCGGACCGGGTGGACGAGAAAGAGCGGGCAGAGAAGATTCCGCCAGCGCCAATGTCCCCGGCTGAATACGTTGAGAGGCGCCTCGACGACCAGCTTGCCTACTATGAGCGAGAAGCGGAGCGTGAGAGGAAGATCGAAGGCCGCATCACCAGTATTGGGCGCTTGATCTCCCTGGGAGTTGCCGTTTTTGGTGCGCTAGGCGCGTTCATTGCCCAGGAGTGGCGCGAGATTTGGGTTCCTGCCCTTGGAGTCGCGAGCACGATGGTGACGACACAGATGACCCGGGCACGTCATCGTTTTCTCGTCGAAAGCTACTCGACGACTGCTGTGAAACTCCGGTTCGCCAGGGCGGCGTGGAACATCTCGCCCAAGACTCAGGACGACGCGGACAAGTTGGTCGCTACGGTCGAGTCTATTCTCGTCGATGAGAACGCCGGCTGGGTCCAGCAGATGCTCCTCAAGCCCGTGGTGCCTGACTCAGGGCCAGACAGAACAAATCCGAGGCCATGAACAAAGACAAGAGTGGAGACGATTCTTTGAAGGCCCCGCAAGTCGATCAAAGTTCAATCCAGATAGTCGCATTGAGCGACCCTTCTGCGCCTCGCGGATCTTCCAGATCATGTAGGCCTTGTTGGTCGAGCCGGTGGGCCGGCCGACCACTTCCAAGTAGCGGGCTTGCAGCTCGGGCACTTCGAGCCTGGTGAGCTTCCCGCCGGCGGCAGCGGGCTCCGGCTGCGCGGTGGCTTCGGTCTCGGCACCGGGTGCGGCAGCCTCGGGTGCCTTCTCGGCCTTCGCGCCAGCGTCGGCGGTCTGGAGCGCCACGCTGATGCGGCGGATCAGGAAGGTCTTGTTCGGACTGCGGCTGGTCTCGCCGGTGACCTCGGCGAACTTCGCCTGCAGCTCGTTCAGCTTCATCTTGTGCAGATTCGCGATGTCCTTCTTCGTCGTCTTGCTCATGGTTCTCTCCTTCGGGGTTGGGCCGGCGCGAACCATCCGCGGCGGCGGGGTTCCGTAGTCACTTCGCGCTGGCCGCCTTTGCGAGTTTCTTGAAGCAGCCGAGGTCCAACGCGCGCGGGTCGCTGGTCACGAAGCTCCAGCGCCTCTCACCTTCGAGCCAGGGCTGCACCTCGATGCGGTCCTCGGCGGTCACGCCACCAGCGCGAGCGATCGCGTCCCCGTCGCGCAGGTACGAACCGTCGCGGTCAGGGTCATAGTCGGGTGTCGCCGCCCGCTTCATCACGGCCACGATGCGGACCTTCAGGCCGCGCAAGTAGGGGTGCTCGTCTCCGTGGTAGGTGGTCGTGCTGCCGAGAATCTTCGCCATCTTTCGCCTCCGGGTTTGCGATCGGGTTCGTTGCGATCGATGACCACATACAGGCGTGACGTCGCGAGCACATCAAGGCGAATGCGACCGGAAATGGGTCGAATTCCGACGCCGCGACTGCACACGCGACCGTCGCCGCGACGAGGCGGCCTACAATGGAGGCGTCCACCGGCCGCGTTCAGCCAGAGCCACCAAGCCAAAGGGGTCGCGACACCACCTTGGAGCCGTTTGCAGCGAAGTCAGAATTGGAAGACCATGGTCCTCATGGTTGCCAGGTTCCGTAGTGTGCTCCTGGGCCTTCTGATGGCGTGTTCGTGCGAAGCCCGCGGGCTGCGGATCTCGACGGCTGTCGACTATGACCTTGGCAAGGTGGTGCTACACGGCGACGTTGTTGCCCAACGGGGAGGTGCTCGTCGCCGGAGGAAACATTGATGGCAACGGCGACTTTGCCTCGAGCGCGGAATTGTACAACCCCGCGAGTGGAAAATTCACGGCCACCGACAGTATGACCGCGGGAAGGGGAGGCCACACGGCGACGTTACTGCTCAACGGGAAGGTGCTCATCGCCGGTGGATTGTGCGACACTGGGGTTCTGGCAAGTGCAGAGCTATACGAATAGCCCCGACGGCGGGCGCCAGTTACAAGGCGCTCGCGCCAAGCGCTGCTACCAGAGCCGGTGCGCCGCCCAGCCTGCGTGGCCATCGTGCTAGCACAAGATCCATCGGGTGAACGACTCGGGAGCTGTTCGCGATTTGCCTGGAACCTGCAGGAATCAGAGGGGGCCCTTGACGGCCCGAGGCAGCGCAACCTGCACGGGCTGGGCTCGGCCGCGCGTGATACCGAGCAGAACGTGCAGATAGTGTTTGAAGATCGCATGGAGGTTGTCGTCGGCCGTCTTGGGACGAGCATGCGTCTGGGCATATGCGGGCGCCAGGTGGCCGAAGCGGTCGAGAAAATCCCAGATCACGACGTCTTCATTGACCTTAGGCCACGACGTGGGTGGTGTGCGCTGTTTCCGGCGGCTTCGCTTCTGCCTTGGCAGCGGTCTCCTTGGCGAGCAGCCTTTCGGCTTGAGCGTCACCGGTGCCTGCTTCTTTGGCGGTCTGAGCGGGCGTCTCCAGCGCCTCCTGCAAGGCCGCCTGGGCAGCACTGCTCAACTGAACGGTGTCCGTGGGAACGGACTGCGGCTGGGGTGCGGGCGCCTTTGGGCGCACGTCTGCGGGCTGAGCCGCAGGCTGGGTTTGGGATACGACGGCTACTGGATGACTCATTGAGGGTCTCCTTCGAGTCTCTTTCGGCACTGGGGCCCCTGTCGATAACGGTGAATCCTGGCTTTCTTCGCGCAGTTGTCATTGGCACAAAGCTTCGCTAGTCGCCCTCTCGACCTGCCGCCAGAGTGGTCCGACGATGACTACCGGCGGTGGGGCTACACGCTCGGCTACGCGCTGCGGACGGGAATGCGTCAGCTCTACATGCTGGACGGCCCTGAGATCGACTTCAGCCTGGAATCACCCTGGGAGCGAACCGAAGGGGCGAGGAAGCACAAGTGCGGCGCTTTGACCTTCATGGACACCTCGATTGGCGGCAGCGGCTCTCTGGAACGAACCGCCGCCGAGATGCACCTGGTGGCGAAGCGGGCAATCGAACACCTGGACCACAAGGACTGTGAGACAGCCTGCTACCGTTGCCTGAAATCCTACAACAACCAGCGCTACCACGAGTACCTCGCCTGGCCGCTGGTGATGCCCGACCTGGAACACGAATTCATGCCCGAGAACGTGCGCCCCCTCGCCTACTACGATCGGCCGGTGCCCATCGGCCTCGGTCAAACCATCAGCCAACCCTACATCGTGGCCCTGATGACCGAGCTGGCAGCGGTGGGGCGCGGTAGCCGCGTGCTTGAGATCGGCACCGGCTCAGGCTACCAGGCCGCCGTGCTCGCCGAGCTGGGCGCCGATGTGTACTCCATGAGATCCTGGCTCCACTGAGAGAACGCGCGGTCGAGATCCTGGCGCGACTCGGGTACGGGCAGGTGAAGACCCGCGTGAGTGATGGTTATCTGGTCTGGCCCGAGGCCGCTCCCTTCGACGCCATCATCGTCACCGCCGCACCTGCCCGCGTGCCGGAGCCACTCAAGCAACAGCTCAAGGTCGGCGGTCGACTGGTCCTGCCTGTTGGCAAGGTCGACCAGGAGCTGGAGGTGATCACGCGGACCGCGGTGGGCTTCTCCGAACGAAACGTGATCCCCGTACGCTTCGTGCCCATGACTGGCAAGGCAGATGAGAGCCGCTAGCGCTTCACGCGGGCCACCTCAGCCGCCAGCAATGTCGGCTGCTCGGCGCCCGCTTCCGCCTCACGGGCCTTATCACGCAAGAACACACGCCGATCAGCAGCGACGTCAGCGGCACCTACGAACCTGGAGCTGGCGAAAAGCTGCCGAAACTGAGCGCGTCCGGAAAGGGCAAGTAGCTGCGGTTCCGCGAAGAAGCAGGGAAATGAAAGAAAGGGGAAGGGTGATCGGTCGCACGCAGCGAGCATGCCGCAAGGAAACCGAAAGGGAAGCAGCGAGGTGTTGCGCGTTCCCTGCTATTGACGCCGGGGCCGCGCGCCCGCACGATGTTGCCTGGTCAGTCGGAGGGAGGAAGAATCGTGCTCACATGCTCTCGGAAATTTGCTCTTTGCGCTTTGGCCTCGGTCACGCTGGCCGGCGCCGCCTGCCGCAACCCGAACGCCGCCCACGTCGTGCAGGTGACCCCGCACGGTGAGGCCAAACCGGAGGATCTGCGCGCCGGCGTACGCATCAGTTTCGATCGCCCGGTGGTGCCCGCTTCCGCGCTCGGGGCGCAGCTCTTGCCGCCCCCGGTGGTGCTGACCCCGGGCGTGCCCGGCACCACGGTATGGCTGGACCAGCAGACCCTAGTCTTCACACCCGCGCAGAAGCTGCAACCCTCCACTCGCTACCGGGTCGCGCTGGCACCGGCGGCTTTGGGCCAGACGCTGGCTCTTGTGGCCTCGTGGACCGGCGACTCATTCGTATTCGAACGCCTGCGCGTGCGGCACGTCACCTTCCCGGCGCCCGGGCCGCAGTTCCAGGGTCAGGCGCCGGTGGTCCGGGTCGACTTCAGCGAGCCAGTCGATCCGGCCCAGGTGGCCAAGGCCTGTCGCTTCGTCGCCGAGCGGGGCAAGACCATCGAGGCCCGCGTGGGCGCGCCTGCTGCCGCTGGCGCCGAAGAATCGGATGGCGACGTGCAGGAATCCCAGCCGGACAAGACCATGCGAGTGCGCCTGGCGCCGGTGGGGAAGCTGGAGCCGGGCACTGGCTACAAGTTGCTTTGCCGGGCCGGCCTGCTGCCCACGACGGGCAGCGAGGGCCTGGCCGAGGACATGGAGTCGGCGTTTCAAACCTACGGCCCTCTGCGCGTGGTCAAGGTCAGTCCCGACGGCCACGACGTGATTCCCGACGACGCGGTGGTGAAGGTCGAGTTCTCCACGCCGGTCGATCCCGAGCAGGTGCGCCAGCACGTCAAACTGGACGTGGACCGCGACAAGGGCAAGGCGCCGCCCAGCTTCGAAGCCAACGGCCTGCGCACGCTGTATTCATGGAAGGGCAATCTCGAACCCTCGGCCTGGTACCACCTGGTGGTCGCGGGCGAGATCAAGGACATCTTCGGACAGAAGCTGGGGGCTGACGAAGGGCACGACTTCCGGGCCGGCGATGGAGGGCCGCGCCTGAACGTGGAACGCGGCATCTATGCGGTCGAGCGCAGCAGCGGCAAGTACTCGGTATGGACGCGCAATCTGCACGGGTTCAGCGTGACCTGCTCGCGCATACCCGAGGCCAAGTTGGCAGCCCTGCTGGCCGGCCCGGTGAACTTCGATTCCTGGTATGGCAGCGAGGACAAGCCGGTCGACTACCGTGCCCTGGGCGTGCGGCCGGCCTACCGGCACATCAAGACCACTGGAGCGGTGAAGAACAAGTGGCACGACGACAGCCTGGCGCTGGCCTCGGTGTGCGGGGAATCGCCGTCGCCATCCGCACCTGCGGGGCAGGGCAAGCCGGCGGCGGAGACTGTGCCTCCCGAGAGCGAAGCCCCGGCCGCGGCACCGCAGGCCGGGCCGGCGCCGGGTGGCGTGTACCTGCTGGAGCTCGATTCACGCGAACTGAAGCCCGAGGCGCGCGAGCGGACGCGCCGGGTTCTGGCCAACGTCACCGACCTGGGCCTGCTCGCCAAGGTGGGCGATGCCTCGTCGCTGCTCTGGGTGGTGCGCCTTTCCGACGGCCAGCCGGTGGCGGGCGCGACGGTGCGCATCCGCGACATCAAGGGCAGGGTGCGCTTTTCCGCCAGCAGTTCGGCCGAAGGCACGGTGGTGGCGCCGGGCGCGGCCACGCTGGTGCAGGCGGCGCCCAAGGCACCGCAGGGCGACGGCGACGACCACAACGAGGCGTACGAGGAATGGGACAGTCGCGGCGAGCGGCGCATGATCGTGACCGCGCAGACCGGAGACGATCTGGCGGTGCTCGACACCAACTGGTCGAGCGGCCTGCAGGTGTGGAACTTCGGCGTCAACGAGGAACACGGCGGCGGCACCGTGCGCGTGCGTGGCTTCTTGCAATCGGATCGCGGCCTGTATCGGCCGGGCGACACGGTTCACCTGCGCGGCCTGGTGCGCGCCATCGATTTGGCCGGCAAGATGCGCGTGCCCGCCAAGGCGAAAAAGGTGCATTTGCTGATCAAGGATCCGCGCGGCACCACCCTGGTCGACGAAGACGTGGCGCTAAGTGGATTCGGCGGCTTCCATCGCGATCTGACCCTGGACCCCGAGGCGCGCCTGGGGGATTACCGGGTGCAGGGCGACGTGCTCGGGCAGTCCTTCACCGACAAGTTCTCCGTCGAGGAATACCGGCCGCGCACTTTCGAGGTCAAGCTGGCCGCGGGCAAGAAGAACCTCTTCTTCGGCCAGAAGATCTCCTTCAAGGTGGAGGCTGATTATCTCTACGGGGCGCCCTTGCGCGGCGGCAAGCTGAAGTGGGACATCCGCCGCCGGGCTCACACGCCCAGCTTCCCTGAATTCGAACAGTACTCGTTCCAGGATCTGGTCACCCTGTGGGACGAGGGCGCGTACTGGTCGCGCAACGAGGAGCGCTCGTTCTCCTCGTTCGTGCAGGATGGCTCCATCGATCTCGACGACAAGGGCCAGGCGCGCGTCTCGGCTCGCGACGACGACAAGGATCTGGCTGGCCCGCAGGACTACCTGATCGAGGCCACCGTGACCGACAGCCGCGGTGAGGCGGTGGGCGCGCGCCAGGCCCTGGTCATGCACCGATCGTCACTTTACCTGGGCCTGCACACCGAGGAGTTCGTGCAGAAGGCGGACGCGCCCTTTGCCATCCAGGCGATCGCCCTCACGCCCGAGGGGAAACGCCGCGCGGCCCAGGGGGTGAAGCTCACTATCACGCACTCGCCGCGCTCGCGCTGGGACTGCTCGGGCTCCGGTCGCTGCGAGCGCAAGGTCGAAGCCCCGGTGGTGACCCGCACCATCGACGTTCCCGAGACCGGTGTCGCGGTCGAGCGCGTGGAACTGCACCAGCCCGGCTCGTACGAGGTGAAGCTGCAGGCGGGCGACGGCCGCGGCGGACAGGCCATCGCGTCCGACACCATCTACGTGGTGGGCAAGGGCGAGGCCTTCTGGAGCGGCGACGAGGGCACGCGCATGACCCTGGTTGCGTCGCGGCCCAAATACAAGAGCGGCGATACCGCCAAGCTGGTGGCCCAAGCCAACCTGCCGGGCGCGCTGGCTCTCATCACCCTGGAGCGCGACGGGGTGATGAGATACCAGGTCAAGCGGATGGAAACCAGCGGCGAGGCCATCGAGATCCCGGTGGAGGCGCGCTTCGCCCCCAACGTGTACGCGGCGGTCACGCTGGTGCGCGGCCGCACCGGCGAGGGCGAGAAGGGCAAGCCGCAGTTCAAGATGGGAATGGTGAACCTGCAGGTCGACAGCAGCGACCGCCGGCTGGCAGTCACGGTGGAAACCGACCGGCCGAGTTACCGACCGGGCGACACGGTCAGTGCCACGGTCAAGGTTCGCAATGCCCAGGGCGCGCCGGTGAAGGCCGAGCTGGCGCTGGCGGCAGCCGACGAGGGCGTGCTGCAGATCGCGGGCTACAAGACACCTGATCCCTTGCCGACGTTCTATCGAGCCTGGGGCCTGGGCGTGAGCTCGTCCACCACCTGGAACCGCATCGCAACCATGCACGATCCGTCGCGCAGCAACGACGAGGAAGAAGAAGGCGAGGGCGGCGACGCCGGCGGGGAAGAGGCCGGGCGCATCCGCTCGCGCTTCATGGCCACGGCCTACTGGAACCCGGCCCTGGTCACCGCGGCCGACGGCACCGCGCACGTGACCTTCACGGCGCCCGACAACCTGACCGCCTTCCGCGTGATGGCCGTGGCGGCCGACAGCGGCGAGCGTTTCGGCTCGGGCGAGAAGCGCTTCGCGGTCAACAAGCTGTTGCAGGCCATGCCCGCGCTGCCGCGCTTCCTCACCATGGGCGATGCGCTCAATGCCACAGTGGTCGTGCACAACAACACCAAGGAGCCGGCCAAGGTCACGGTCAGCGCTGTGGTCGCGGGCGGCGTGCACCTTTCGGGCGAAAGCTCACAGGTCATCAACGTTCCCGCCAACGGAGCGGCGCCCGCGGTGTTCCCCGCAGTGGCCGAGTCGGAGGGCGAGGCCAGCTTCACCTTCCAGGCGCGCGGCGGCGGCGAAGCGGACGCCGTGCTTACCAAGCTGCCGGTCGAGCGGCCCAGCACAACGGAAACCACGCTGGTGGGCGAGGGCTCGACTGCTAAGCGCGCCGAGCACGCCTTGCCCAAGGTTGCGGGCGTGTTGCCTGGTCGCGGTCGTCTGGAGGTGGTGTTGGATACCACCGGACTGTCGCGTCTCGACGAGGGGCTGTCCTATCTGGTCGGGTACCCGTACGGCTGCCTGGAACAGACCACGTCCAAGGTGGTGCCCATGGTGGCGGTCGGGGATCTGGCGGCGTCGGTGGATCTGCCGGAAGTGAACCAGGCCACGCTCAAGCGCTTCGTGACCACCGGGATCGCCAAAATCCTGCGCCACCAGCACGAGGACGGCGGGTTCGGCCTGTGGATCGGCGCGCCCACCGAGGAGCACTACACGGCCTTTGGGCTGTGGGGGCTGGCAGTGGCCCGGCGTTCGGGCTGGGACGTGGACCGGGCCGCGCTGGACAAGGGCGCGCGCTGGCTGCGCAAGTCACTGGCGCAATCGAAAGACCAGGACGGCTATCATTATATGGGTGTAGCGGGCGCGCAGGCCTTTGCCCTATACGTGCTGGCCGAGCTGGCGGCCGACAAGATCGGGCCGGGCCTCGACGCGGCCCTGCGGGACAAGCTGCTCCGTGAGCGCGGCAAGCTGCCGCGCTACGGGCGCGCTTTCTTGGCCCGTGCGCTGGCGCGCACGGACAACAAGGATATGGCCAAGATGGTGCTCGACGAGATCCTGGCCGAGGCGGGCGCGGGCAAGGGCCCGCTGGTGATAGGCGAAGGCCACGACACCGATCTGTCGTGGTACTGGAGCTCGGACACGCGCACCTCGGCCATCGTGCTGGGCGCGCTCATCGCACTCGATCCCAAGCACCCGGCGGTGGAACGACTGGCCGACGGCCTGCTGGCCACGCGCACCCAGGGGCGCTGGGAGAACACGCAGGAGAATTTGTATTCGCTGGTCGCGCTGGCCGATCTGGCGCGGGTGCGCGCTGCCAGCGGCGGCGCCAAGATCACGGTCACGGCCGGGGGCAAGTCGCTGTATGCGGGCGCGCTCAAGGGCGCCGAGGTGAGGCGCCTGGCGGTTCCCAATGATGGGCAGGGCGCGGGCAGTCTGGTCATCGAGACCGACGGGGCTCCGGTGTACTACCTGGCGCGCCTGCACAGCGTGCGCGTCCTGGATCCCACGGCCCGGCAGGCGGGGATGACGGTGGTGCGCGAGTATCTCGACGGCGAGAGCGAACGCCGGCTCAGCCAGGCCAAGGTCGGCCAACTGGTGAAGGTGCGGCTCAAGATCCAGTCGCAGTCGTCGCGCTCGCACGTGGCAGTGGTGGATCGCTTGCCTGCCGGACTGGAGCCGGTGCTGGATCGGTTCAAGCCCAAGGACCAGGAAGAGGACGACGAGGGGCGCATTCATTGGTGGTGGATGGCCCAGGAGACGCGCTGGCAGAACCAGCAGCTCCACGACGATCGCGTGGAACTTTTTGCCGACGTGCTGGTGGCCGGTGAAACCACGCATGAGTACCTGACCCGTGCCATGAGCGCCGGCAGCTTCACCGCGCCCGGCACGCTGGCCGAGATGATGTACAAGCCGACCGTGAATGGCCGCAGCGCCGGTGACACGCTTCAGGTGGTTCGCTAGGTTCGTAATCCCGCCGGGCGCTGTCGCAGTTGCGGCTGGCCTCGCGTTCCTGGCGGCGGTGTCTCTGGTCGACTATCCAGTGAGTCGGCTGGCGCCACAGGCCGCGGCTTCGCTGGAACTTCTCGATCATAACGGCAACCTGCTGCGGTCCCTGCCGGTGCGCGGTGGCGGGCGGGCCACCTGGATCGGGCTGGGCCAGGTGGCACCGTCGGTGATCCTGGCCACCCTGGCCTCCGAGGATCGCCGCTTCTTCGAGCATCGCGGCGTGGATGCGCGCGCGGTGCTGCGGGCGCTGTGGCTGGACCTGCGCGCGGGCCGAGCGCGCTCGGGCGCCTCCACCTTGACCATGCAATTGGTGCGCATGGTCGAGCCGCAGCCGCGCGGCCTAGCCAATAAGATGCGCGAGGCGGTGCTGGCGTTGCGCCTGGAACGCGCGCTCGACAAGCAGCAGATCCTCGAGCAGTACTTGAACCGCGCCTACTACGGCAACGGCGCCTTTGGCATCGAGCAGGCCGCGCGCCACTATTTCGGCAAGCCGGCCTCCGCGCTGGGACTGGCCGAGGGCGCTCTGCTGGCGATCCTGCCGCGTGCGCCAACTGCCTACGATCCAAAACGCCACCTGCTAGCGGCGCTGGCCCGGCGGGCACATGTGTTGGATTTGCTGGCGGAGCGCGGGCTGGTCACGCGTGAGGATCGGCAGCAGGCCGAGGTCACGGCCCTTGCCTTCACCTTCAGCGCGCCTGACCCGGGACTGGCGCCACACTTTTGCGACTGGGTGCTGGCCGGGCTCACTCCTGCGCAGCGGGCGCATGGCGGGCCGCTGCGGACCACGCTAGATTTGGATCTGCAGCGGGATCTGGAACGCGCGGTGCAAACCCATGTCGACGAACGGCACGCTCTGGGCCTGCGCGAGGCAGGCGCCGTCATGCTGGAACCTGCAACGGGCGCGGTGCTGGCCATGGTGGGCTCGCCCGAATACGGCGGGCTCGCAGGTCAGCTCAACATCACCACCACGCCCCGCCATCCCGGCTCGGCGCTCAAGCCCTTCCTCTATGCTCTGGCCATCGAGAGCGGCGACACGCCCGCGACAGTGGTCTTTGACGTCGCCGACGTCAAGTCAGAGTGGCATCCAGGGCGCGAGGTGCGGGAGCACGGCCCGGCCCGCTATCGCGAGGCACTCGCCGGCTCGTACAACCTGGCCGCGGTTCACGTGCTGGAGCGCGTGGGCGTGGAGAACCTACTCGACCGCTTGCGCACGGCCGGGCTGGGCCCGCTGGCCGGAACGGCTGCCGATTATCGGCTGGGCCTGGCCCTGGGTTCGGCCAAGGTGCGCCTTGTGGATCTGGCCGCGGCCTATGGCTTTCTGGTGAATCGCGGAATGGTGGAGCGCGCCCGCGGCGTGGGCTCGCCGGCCGAGCCGGTGCGGCTTTTCGACGAGAGAGTGAGCTGGCTGGTGATGGACATGCTGGCCGATGCGGACGCGCGGCGACAGGTATTCGGAGCCGAGTTGCCGGTGGACTTGCCGTTCCCTGTGGCCATCAAGACCGGAACCTCCGGCGGCTTTGCCGATACTGTGGCAGTGGGCGCCACCCGCGAGGTCATTGTGGCGGCCTGGGCTGGCAGCTTCGATGGCAGTGGCACGCGCGGCTCGCTGGCTATGTGGAGCGCGGCGCCCCTGGTGCGCGCCGGCCTGCTCGCCATGGCCAGTCGCCGCCCGTTGACCCTGCCGCCGCGACCTGACGGCATTGTCACGCGTGAAGTGTGCCGACTGTCCGGCATGCGCCCCGGCCCGCACTGTGCCACCAAATCCGAGTTCTTTTTGGCCGGCAAAGAGCCCACCGATACCTGCACCTGGCACCGCCTGCGCAATGGGCGTGTCACAGTCGAATTTCCGTCGGAACTGGCCGCGTGGGTTGCGCGGCGTGGGCGAGAAACGCCGAGGTGAGGAAGCAGCGTGAATACCGAGCGTGCTGCCCACGCCAGCCGCCGTCGTCCCATTTGCCCTGGCCGAAGCGCACGCGCAAGCGCCGCAGAGCCGGATCGATTGCAAGCGACGGAGCACCACTTGATCGACCTGGGTCGGGACCTCGCTTCATCCTACTGCCAATCGCAGTGGGGGATGGCGACGCGCACCCGTCCGGATCAGGGATCGGGCGCAGGGCGCGTCTCGTCCGACGAATCTGACTCGCCGGGGCGGTAGTCGTCGGCTTCGGGGACTTCGTCTGGGAACTCTATTCCAATCGGGCCAGGGGTAATTCCGTTGAGCAGGACATTGCCGGCGATGTCGGTGAACGACATCATCATTTCCTTGCGCGAGTGGAGGCGCACGAGCGAGCCTGCCGTCTCCCCACCCGTGACCCTGAACGAGATACGGCTACCCAGCGCGGGCACGGCCAGCGCGGCGGCCACACCGTCGTGGCTCACGCGAATGACAAGCGGGTACTCACGCTCGAATTCCCGCAAATCGGCCAGCTTGTGCACGATGGTCGCGTGCCGCGAGGTCATCTCTTGGGTTGCATAGTCGATGGGAAACTCGACGTCGCCCAACCTGACGAAGACGGCTATCGAGACCGCGGCCGGGATGGGCGCCCCAGGGGGCAGGGTGACGTCAATCTCTGCCCGCGCATTCGGCGTGCCTGCATCAAGTACACGCTGCTGCACGGGCAGCACGCCGTCCTCGCCAGCCGGGACTGGATTCGCTCGATAGGCCTCGGCAGCAGCGGCGTAGCGTCCGAAGGTCGGGTCAGCCTGGTTTTTTCGCAGGAAATCGGCGGCCCGAGGGTCGCTCAGCGCCCACAGCCCTGCCAGGGCCGCGGCTTTGAGGTCAGCCTGAGAGGCATCCGCGAGCGTCGTGGCGAACGCGTCGGCCGTCGCGCGGTCGTGGAGCCTGGTCAGAGCCAGAGCCGCCTCGATGGCAACGGTTTCGCAGTCGATATCTGGCTCGCACTCCTTCAGGTTGGCTCGGTTCCCGTGCAGGGCCAACTGCCGCATACGCGCGAGCGACAGCAACTGGAAGTCAGGTCGCGCATTCGCCAGAGCAGCCATCAGGGCTTCTGCGTCGTCGCGCGCGGCCCTGCTGGCAAGCAAGGCTTGCGCGAGCGGGAACAGCTCGCGATCTCCTACGGCAGCGGCGCGATCGATGGCAGCCGCGATCAAGCGAGAGCGGTGCACCTGCGTGGCAGCCTCGATGATTTCTTTGACCCAGGGAGCTGCGGCGGGTTGACAAAAGAGCGCGGTCGCAGCTTCGTCAGCCACCGAGTGGTTCGTATCACGGACAAGCTTGACCAGCACCGCGATATGCGAGGGATCGGGGAAACGCGCGAGAACCGCGGCCGCACCCTCGCGCACCAAGGGCTCGTTGTGAGCAACGCGATCGAGCGCCGGGGCAGGCGCGCCGGCGCAGCGCAGATGGCCGAGCGAGAAGAGCAGGAGTGCAAGCGCCCGGGGCTCCTTCTCCTGTGCGGCACGACGAAGCAGGATCGGGCACGCGGCGCCGCCATGTCCGCGCAGCGCGACCGCGGCGTAGGCACGAACTTTGGCATCCCTGGCTCGAAGCCCGGTTTCAAGCGTCGCTCGTGCCGCCTGGCCGGGCACCCGCCCTATCGAGAGGTAGAGCTCCGGGGATTTCTTTGACAGGCGCGCGAGCAACGGCAATGCGCGAGGCGCTCCGACCACAGCCAGAAAGTGAGCCATGAAGAGACTGGGCTTGGCCCCGCGCGCCCACCGTTCGACAGCGGCAACCCAGTTCCGGGGAATGTGGGGATCCATGTCTCCGTCAAAGGTGAGCAGCGCACGGATCGCGCGCACGCGCAGGCTGGGGTCAGCCTCGGCGCAAGCGATCGCTTCTGTCGCACGCGCTGTCAGAAGCGTTCTGACGGCTTCCTTCTTGTCGCCGAAGTCGCCTAGGTTCTCGCCAGCCCACTTCAGCAGCGCGCGGTCGTCTTCCGGGCAGCGGGCTGCAGCGGATTCTGCCGCCGCCAACGCAACTCGTGGCGGTGGCACGATGCTGAGGCAAATGAAGAACAGAGCGATGCGTCCGATAGGCACGGCCGCGATCATGCTGCCAACGGCCCCCAAGTCAAAACCGGTTTCTGTCCACTCCTCGCGCAGGGCGCATGTATTGAGTGTTGCAAGACCGGCGGGAATGTCTGGCACAGGAGCTGACGCAAAGTGGGCGGCTCCCCTTCCACGGATCACCTTCCGAGGTGGCGCTCGCCTGACCAACCGGCCTCGAAGTTGAACTCATGGGTAACCACGACCGAATCGCCTCCCGGCGGCTTGGGAAACTCCCAGCCGCGAAATGCTTTGACGACGCATTTCTCTACGCGGGCGTCCTGCAGTCTAGAAGACTGCAATACCGAATCGACGACCTTTCCAGCGGCTGAAAGGGTGAACTGAACCGTGACCCGACCAGAAAGCTCTGGCTTCTTCTTCAGCGCGGGTAGGTAGCAGGCCCGCAACTCGTCGAGGTGGCCACGAAGGGTGCGACGGACAACTAGCTTGTCGAGCGAGCCCCGCACAAGCACCGGGCCGGGAATGACCTCTGGATCTCGCATCGACCGCCCCTTCGCTTCAGACGCTGGTGCACCAGAATCCGCAGCCGCTGGGGCCTGTTCATCTTCGGAGCCCGTGGAGGAGGTCACCGCCGGAGACGGCATTTGGGTTTCCATCTGGCTGGGCGCCGGTGGGGCGTCCAGACGTGATGGCGGAGGCAGGGCCGCAGCCACCGGCACTGTCTGTTTGGGGCGGCTTCGCGACGATGCGCAGCCGGAATGCAGAATTAGTGACTGGCCGACCAGCATCACAGACGCAAGACCGATCAAGGTGCGAAAGAACAGTGAGGGAGCGTGAATTGTCACGTCCGCACTGTCTCACGTCGGCAGGGCGCTTGCCAAGACCACAACGCGCAGGCAGGCGGGCATCATTGGACCGCGCGAGGATCTACCCATTCTGCCGGCGGCTGGTACCCGTGCTGTACGGAAAGGGAGCTGGCGCCCATGTGCTGGGCCGCCTGTGCGCCGCAAGAACTCTGTGCGGACCATGCTTCGCCCGCCGATTGCGGAAAGTCCCGCCACGCACAATCTTGAAGATAGGCCCATCGCGTCCTAGACAGCCGATGGCGACCACAGGGACGATCGGATCTGGACCAGCACGCCGTGCGTCACTCCCACTTCCCGTCCTGTCCCATTATTCGATCCGCTCCCAGACGGCGGTCTTCCGGTGATAGAAACTGAGCAGTCCGCCCAGCCGTTCGCGACGAACGATGCGACCGGCCCCGGCCGTATATTGGGACAGAACACCATGTAGCGGACCGTGCCGAACAGCAAGCACTCCTCGCAGCCATTTGGGGCGTGCTCGGTCACCGTTCGGCACTATTGCGGCGGACAACTGGTCAAGGCGCGCGGAAACAATCGGCGGGAAAGGGCACGCCGATGTGGGGGAGAAACGACATGAAACCGCCGCGGCCAAATCCGTGAGCGGCATCTCGGACGGTCTTCTCGAGCAACTCCAGGAGATCTTCCTGAGCGCTAACAATGGCGATGGCATCCTCGACGCGTTTCTCTTGCTTGCCTGCCGACACCCGCTGGGCGGCCTGACAGAGCTTGCCGAGCTGCTCGATCATTTTCTGGCGCGACTGCGCCCATGATGGGGGCAAACCTTGGTGCAAGACAGTCAAGTCACCGTCGGATCCTTCCATCAGCCAGCCAGTGCCCGTCGGGAAGACTTGGTAGACTTCGTGGTCGTCTTGCGAAAACAGAAATCCGCGTTCAGCCCATCGCCAGGTGCTCTTCTTTCCATCGTTGCGAAAGAACGTTGCGCCCTGGCTCATGAACTGAACGCGCGCCAGACTGCCCCACTTGGCATTCACGGCGGTTGCAGTCCACTCTCCCATGGCGCCAGTCGGCGCTACTGCTTCCGCCAGCGCCGGCGTGCCGGGTTCCTTGCTGGGAAGGATCCAAAGCCACGCGCGCTGCTTGTCGACAAGTAGGGCCGGCGACGGGCGCTTCGTGTCCAGTGCGAAACGCATCATGGGACCTGCCTGCGTGGGCACGGGCAAGTCCAAGACGCCATTGTTTGCATCCTTTCCCGGACCTACGTCTTTGCCGCCGACACGTATCAAGTCCTGGTCGAGGAAGCCGTTGCTGAAGGGGAAGAATGTCCGGGGACGCGGCGGCTGGGTCGAGCCCTTGGCGGCGACAGCCGGAAGCCAACCCGGCGCCTGACCGGGACGGTGCAGTAGAATCGCGTTGCGCTCTATTTCGAGAACGGCAAAGCCCTCGGCCAAGAAGAGCTGCCCGGAGAACCTCGACTCTCGATTGCCGGACAGCTCACGGAACCCGATACCACCCTCGGTCGTCACGAAATAGCTGACCGCATGGCGATCGGCCGGAGGGGCCAAGCTGATGGCGTCCGGTTGCAGGTTCGCCTGGCCTAGGATGGCGACCGGTTCGACCGGATTCAGCGCTGCCCATTCCCCGCGCGCCGCCTCTGGCAATGCGATGATGCGGTCGATTCGGCTGGGGTCTTCCTGAGAACGCCAGATCCATCCCGTGTCCGGCGTTGTAAACAAGAGCCGGAGCTGCGCGGACGGTTTTTCCACCGCTCCCGCCGCTTCCAATCGGAAGGCCGGGTAGTTGCCCACCAAGCGCACCGTCCGCTCGCTGCCGCCGATGGCCGGGCGAATGACTGCGCTGGTCCCCTGGATCTGCAGGACCGCGCAACCGCTGATGGATGGAAGCGAATCGACCAGGAACTGCCCGTTCATGGGCGACGACGCCAGTGGGGCTGCTGTTGGCGTGGAGCTGGAGGCGTGGCCACAGCCGAGGGTGAAGATCGAGAACGTGGCCAAGATGGGACGAAGCTTGCTCATGGTTCCGCGCCTTCTATCGGCGGAGTGACGAGGGCGCAAGTGCGAATACGTCGACGCGGTATTGCGCCGCCCAGAATGATTCGATGGATGGGGCTCCCGGAGGAGCGCAAACATACCGACATATTCGAACACTACCTGCGCCGGTTGAAGCTCGAACCGCAGGACGCCGGCAGTCAGCAGTGCGCTGTAGTTGACAGATCATGAGTTTGGCAACTGGAAGAATTTCACCCCGGCCCAATCCCGGCCGCCACGGTGCTCGCGAGTTGGTGCGTCCCGGGTCGGACGGTTACGCAGCAATAGCCGTGCCGACTCGGACCCTTGCGCCGATGGTCGAACGGAAAAGTCACCTGCGCTTCAGCGCACGAATCTTCAGATCCTCGAAGTAGATCAAGTGGCTCGCCGAGCAAGCAAGGTTAGGAAAACCCGAAAATGTCCCCGGAAACCTTGCATTGGCTTCACCCAGGAATCTCCACTTGACGTTCCCGTTTTGGGCGTCCAACCCCAAGATGGCTGCGACGCCGTCTTGTTCCGGGGAGACGAGAACGACTTCATTCTCCTCACTAATGAAAGCGGGAGCTTCCGTGGGATCGACCTTCAAGGTTCGGCTCCAAACTGGATGTCCGTCGCTCTCCGACAAGGCGTAGACGCCACCCGAGCCACTCGGCGGCACCCCGCAGGCAATCCAAATCACTTTCCCATTCAGAACCATCGGCGGGCAAACTGGCTTCCGATCGGGGTATCTGACTTTCCACAATGGCCGGCCGTCTGCCTTCTTCCCGGCAAAGAGAACTGTGTCGATCTTGCGTGCCTCGTAGACCGGCTTGTCCTCCGGAAGCTGCATCAGCAAATAGTAGTTATCTTTGCCAGTCGCCTGTCGCAATACAACGTCAATGGTGCGAGCCTTGAATTTCGGTATGCTCGTGTGCCAAACGGATTTCCCGCCCCCAAACTCGACCGCCGTCAGATCCGTACCGAGGCTGTCGAGTTCGATGCCCATCTCACTGCTGCCGGGCCCGACCTGATAAAGAAGGCCGCTCTGCCAAAGCCGTTTCCCGGTCGCGAGGTCCAAGGCACTGACCCCACCGGGGGACCGGTTCAGGATGACTGTATTGTTCCAAACGGCGGGAGCGCCCTCGGCCGACCACCCGCGACTTTCCCATAGCTTCTTGTGCGACGATAGATCGAGGGCAAGCATCACGCCTGGCCCATTGGTGGCTTGAAAGGCTGTGTATTTTGCCGCTGCAGCTGCCACGGCTTGCAGATCGCCTCGCCTCTCGTCGGTCGCGCCACCCTGGTTGCTGCGATAGAAGACCAGAAGGATGCGATCGAGCGCCTGCAAATGGAGAATTGTGCCCGGGACAGCGAGTGCGTATTGCTGTCGGCCGTCGCGCAGATCCAATTGCAGAACTTTGCCGCCGCCGGCCACGAAGCAAGAACCCTGATGGATGAGAATCGCCTCGACGAACTCGCGATACTCACTGTCCCAGGCAGGCCGCCAGGGATTGGCTGGTGCCTGGCCTTGGGATGCGTCCGCGGCTCCGGCGGGCAGGCTCCATCCCGGAACCAAAAAGCAAAGCAAGGAAACGACGCAGAAGGTCTGCCAGCGCGCCGTCAAGTCTCGGAAAGCTGATTTGGTTGACATGTCGAAGGCCCTTTCTCGTTTTTGGCTGGCTTGGTAAGACCGGCCAGCTGCATGGATTTCAAGCTTGCTTTGAGAGTCCTGCTGTCGCGGGCGAGCCGGGTGGCGGCAGCAGCAGTGGGGCGCCCTCGCCCTGGGCGAGAAGGAAGGAGGCGCGGGCTTGGTGCAGGATTTTGGGGTCATGCTGGCAGACCAAAACGCCTGCGTGGCGGACAGCGCATGAGTCCCAACCCTGGCAAGACCGATCGGAGCAAACAAGAACAGTGACCGAGAAGGAATTGCCATGGCGGAACTGTCTCACGTTGCCAGCGGCCCTCACAACACAAGTCACATCTTCGCTGCGCTTGCACACCGGAAACCGAAGAAGCTACTGAGGTTCCCGGGGCTGGTGCGGAAGCGCTCGGCCGCGCGAGCCCTAACCCGACCGTAGTCGCTCCAACTCTCGCCGCGGAGCACGCGGCGTGATTTGTCGGTTCCGGGGTGTTGCGGGTTGGTGACTGGGTCGGGGCCGTACTCTTCATAACTATCAGCGGTCCATTCCGCCACGTTCCCGGCCATGTCCAGAAGACCGAAGGGGCTGGCGCCCTGCGGATAGCTGCCCACGGGTGCTGTGCATTCCCAGCCGTCCTCGTCCCCGAACGTGTTCGCCCTGTCTGGGGTCAGCGCCTGGTTGCCCCATGGGTACCTGCGACCATCGTTGCCGCGGGCCGCATACTCCCATTCGGCCTCGGAAGGCAAGCGGCCGCCGGTCCATTTGCAATACGCATTGGCGTCGTACCAATCCACGAAGTTGATAGGATGCTGGTCGAAGCCCTCTCTTCCCCAGGTGCAATACTGATTGCATTCGTCCTCGCGGGTTCGGCATTCGCCTGCCTGCACGCAGGCACGGTAGGCGGCGACGGTCACCTCGGTCTTGTCGATGCAGTAGGGTAACAGCGTCACCTGGTGCACGGGCCTCTCGTCGGCGTCCCCATCGTCGGCGCCCATTAGGAAGGTCCCGCCGGGGATGAGCACCTGGTTCAGCGCACAGGCCGACTGAGCGGGCGGACGCGTAGCTGCGGAGACAGCCTCTGCTTTTGGCTCTTTGGGGCGCGACGACGCGCATCCGGACTGGAAAACCAGTGGCTGGCCGACCAGCGCAAGACCGATCAAGACGGGCAAGCATGGTGACCGAGGCAAGACTGGCATGGCCGCAATCTCTCACGCCGCCAGCGGCCCTCACAAGCCAGGCTACAGCTTCGCCGCGCTTGCACAGCGGAATCCGAGGGTGTAGCTGAGCGGCGACGGTTGCGGCGCCTACCCGCCCTCGCACTTGGCGCGGTCGACCATGGGAACGAAGAGCCCCGGCTTCTGCCGCGCAGGAAGTAGACCCGTACATCCTTCGAGCGCCAGGAGTGAGCAGAGTCACTATGGGGGGAGATAGCAGCCGCAGTCATCGACCTGACGTGCATCGCACCTACTTGTCCTTGCCGGGCGCGCTCAGCTTGGGCAGTTTGTCGCCAGCTCCCGGTTCGTAGGTGCCGGTGACATCGCCATCGGCATTGATGTGACCTCGCCGCCAGACATAGACTGGCCTGCCCGAACAATCGCGGTCTATTGCCACAATGGCTAGGAAGCGCGCCTTGTCACGCTCTCCGTCCGAGATGAAATCAAAGCGCATCCCTGCGGAGTCATCTGGCGGCGTGAAATTCAAAGACCGCCACGGTTCACCTTGCCAGCCAGACTCTGGCGGGCAAGCGCCCTGTGCCTTGCAGCAGTCGGGGGTGAAACTGAAGGCGGGTTTGCCTGGGAACCTAGGGGGCAAACGTGCCCCCATGCCATCCACCCTGTCAGTCTCGTAGAAGGTCAGGGCTCCGGCCCACATCTTGTTGAGAGCCCCGATCGCCGTCGTCTGCGTATCGCTGTCGAGTTGCCTCCAGTCAGCCGAATGCTCCGCCTTCTCGTCGCCCTCACCTGCGCCCGCCTGATTGTGATCGCTCGGCCGTGAGTTTCCCTTCTGTGCTCTCGCCGCGATGTCGGCCAGCCAAGGAGGCTCCGCGCCCTGCCACAGGGCCACGGGACCCGCCTCATCCGTCCACCCCGACAGATACCAGCCCTCGCGCGCCTGCGTAAGACGCCAGAGTTCCCACTGGCGGCTGCCTGGACTGGATGCGAGCAGCAGAAGGCCGTCGTCATACGCCGACTGGACCAGGTACGCCGGGCTGGGCTTGTCCTGCTGCCGCTTCGTCTCGATCCCACCTCTGCCTATGTGAACTTCGGCGATATCGAATCCGTTCACGGGGAATACGACTGAGGCTTTCCAGGAGCCAATCAGGCTGGGCGGAATCGCGGAAACAACCAAGGGCGTTAGAGCAACGGCGTTGCTCTTGTTTCCCAGAGCCAACACGCGGTTGTTCATTGGTACGAGCACCACATCCCTGGCCTCGGAATCACCTTGGCGCAGTCGCAGGGCAAAACTGGGCTCGGCATTCACCTTCTTCAAGTGAATCGTGCGGGATGTGGCGCCCAGCTCCACCAAATCACAGCCAGCAGCGACGCATTTCAGGTCGTAGGCTTCGCGACCTGCAAAGTAGATGAGTGATTGCCTCTGCAACTGTTCAAGGCTCAGCGCCTTGGTGCCCGATGCGTGGCTGTCGACGAACAGAACCAATCCTTCCCCGGGAACCGAAAGACCCAGCAGCCCGTTTTGCGCCACCAGGGTCAGATGCGTGCCCTCTCCCTTGTCGGAGATGCGCATACGCGGCAATGCATCCCCGCGATTCTGCAACCATGCCGCGGAGAACGTCTTCTTCGGGTCCCAAGTGGAAGAGATGGACACACTTCCTGAGGAGACTTGCAAGGCTTCCACGTTCTTCGACAGCTTGGAAATGCCGGGCACACACGTCCACTGCCCCTGCAAGCTGGAGGGCACATCCCGCAGCCTGACAATCTCAGACCCCTGCTTCTCGTCATCGGGAAAAATCCAGCCTCGGCCTTCGTCCAGGACCAGAAGCTGGGCCTCGAAGTCTCTCTCTCGCGGCTCTCGGTTGGCCAAGTGCCACAGCGGTCCTGTTCCAGCGAATTTGAGGGCTACTGTATTCCGTTCCTCGAGGTTCTGCATGACAAGGGATGGGCTGCCGTTGGTGATCTCCAGGGTTGCCACGCCGTGGGGGCGGCTAGCCAGCCGGATTGCGTATTGTCCATCCGGCAACGGCGCGCCGCCAACACCGCCCCGAGCCGTCGCGCCCTCCGCGGAAGGAACGGATGTCGATGGGGATGCCGGTTGCGGTCCTGAGTGTCCGCAAGCGGAAGAGCAGAATATCGAGAAAAAGGCGAGTTCAAGTCGTCGGCTGGTAAACATGAGGCGGAGAATCGTATACGAAAGTCACAACCCAGGAGCACCTTTCTTCGGCGGGAGAGCCAGGAGCTGGCCGCGCGCCTCGCGACCTGTGCCTGCGCGCTACACCTTGCCCGTTCGCACAGCCCTGATCGAAACCACCGACAACACGGGCACCGTGGACATCGTGGCCACGGGCCTCCTCAACGGCAATGCCGTGGTTCACGAAGAAGCAATCGTCGGGTTCCTCGAAGGACAGGTGATGCTACTCAAGCTCTTCCTGGACGTCGAAGGTGTAGTCGATCCATGCGCTGCCGACCCGACAAAGACCTGCACGGCAAATGAGCACCTCGGAGCTGTTCTCCAGGCCCCCGACCGCGTCAGCGATGCGGGCGCCATTCGCCGCGGTGCCAATCGTGGTGATCCTCGTGCCGCTCCCAGCGGCCGGGGACCCACTCGTGGCCGCGGCGCGCGTGCAGGTAGCGCCCGCGCGTCCAGACGTAACGGTGGTGCCGCCAGCCGTAGTGGCCGCTGTCCCAGACGTAGCCCCGACGCTCCACCACGCGCTCTTCGCGCGCGGCCGGCGGCTCGTCGCGCCCGGCGTGAATGATCAGCACTGCTGCCTGCGCCGTTGGAGCCGCCAGCGCCGAAATTCCCAGGCTCGAAAGCGCCAACCCTGCCAGTCCCAATTTCCAATTCGTCATGGTGTCCTTTCGTTTGCCGCTCCTCAAGGGGCGACAAAACCCTGTTGGCGCGTCCCTCGACGAGCGCGCAGTCATCGTCCGCGACCGCGTCCACCTACAGCACGTTCCGGGCCAACAACGCGATCACAGTGAGTTCGAGCGCTTGCGGCCGTCTGCCCTTTCCCGCGAGCGGCGCATTCAATCAAGATGGAGGCGCGACCCATTCAGTTTGAATGAGGGCCGACGCGGAACGCGAGCCTGCTTCAGGATGCTCATCGCGTGGCCAGGGTTGGAATCGGGGCGGATGAAGCGCAAAGGACATACGAAGCTGATGTCGATGTCGTGCCGGCCTCTTCTACGCGCCTGCTCTCTGGTGGCTATTAACCATTAACCAGCGGGTCGGCAGTAGGTGGAATGGGGTAGCACCACGGAGTCGAACCCGATTTAATAGAAAAGCGGCCCAAGACCGGCCTGACCTATTAAACGCGCTCTCTGGCTGTTAAACGCTCTCTGCTGCTCTCTCCCCAGTGGACCCCGCAGAGAGCACGCGGAGCCCAGATCAGCCGCTCTCGCGCCAGGGACAGTGATCTCTACGAAAGCCACCACCGTGGGCACCGGCCCAGCCGACTCGCGCAGCTGCCCGCGAATACAGGCCAAGAAGCGCGATGCCTCGACGGGGCAATGGGGCGTCGCAGTTAAATCGAAACCCCTGTACGCCGCAAATACTCCGAGCGGACCTGGAAATGGCGGGGATCTTGTCTGTGCTCGTGCCGCAAGGAACCAGGACGGGAGCAAACGGCAGGGTACTCTTGCCCGATGCTTCGGGAAGTCACAAAAGCCGTTCTCGCCACGCTACGCGACACGCTCCGCTCGCGCGCCGCGCTCGTGGCCGAGAACACCTTGCTGAGACAGCAGGTCACAGTCCCAACCGAGACCGAGAATGGCATCCGCATCTTCGGTCACCCAGGCGACAGGAGCCAAGCCAGCGACGTCAAAGAAGGTAAAGAAGGCCACGCCGAAAGTTGCGCGTGCGCGGAAACTACAAGGGCAGTGCTTGGGTGCCTTGAAATCGCTCACAGGCGCGGACAGAGCAAAGGTGAAGCAGACCGCTGCGGAGAAGGGCGTTGCCGAGGGCGTGAAGCTCGCGCTGTCGATGAAGAAGGGGAAGGCCGGGACATAGCTATGGCTGGTCGGCCCCTGGGGAAGATCTCAACGCGAACTGACCGAGGACAGCGCGGCGACATCGAGGATGGCAACTTACCACCGGGTAGATCAACGGCATGACCGACGCGTGCATGACCGACGGGCCCCTGCAAAGCAACTCAATCAACATGATGTGCGACCTCGGTCAATCTGGTGGAGCATGGGGGCCGGCAAGTCACTCAGCCTTGCGGGCTCGGGACTTTTGGCGACCTGACGGATGGCCTCGCGATTGCAAATTGGACACCCCATGAGGCTCCCATGACGCAATCACCACCGCCCGTCGCGACCTGCAACTCCAGCTTTTCTGTGCGGTCATGAAGCGCAACACGATTGTCCTGCTCGGGGTGGCGGTATTTCTCGTCATTGCTGGTCTGTCCTGCGTGTCGGCCTACAAC
>PMLB01000363.1 GCA_003158735.1 Myxococcales bacterium
CCTGGTGTCCGGCGTGACCGCCACGCGGGACGAAACCAAGATCACCATGGTTGGCATCTCCGATGCGACCGGCATTCACTCCAAGGTGTTCAGGCCCCTGGCCGATGCGGGCGTGGGCGTGGACACCATCGTGCAAGCGCTTTCCGCCGAAGGGCGCACCGATCTGACGTTCACGATATCCAAGGGCGACAGCAAGCGGGCGCGCGACCTTCTGGTCAAGCACTGCAGCGATTTCTGTCCGCCGGACCACATCCGCACGGTAGAGAACTTGTCCAAGGTGTCGATCGTGGGCGTGGGCATGCGCTCGCACGCGGGCGTGGCGCTCAAGATGTTCGAGGCGTTGGCCAAGGAGAACATCTACATCCACCTGATTTCGACGTCGGAGATTAAGATCTCGTGCGTCATCGACGGCAAGTACAGCGAGTTGGCCGTGCGCGCTTTGCATGACGCCTTCGAGTTGGGCGGCAGGACCTAGTCCCGCGCGGCGAGATCTCGCGTCTCGTGTAGGGGCGACCTGCGGTCGCCCCGGGGAGCGTGCATGTCCTGCTCCAATTCGGGGGCGACCGCAGGTCGCCTCTACGCGCGTGTGCAGCCGCCGCAGGCTAGCTCGGGCCAATTGCGGTAGTATGCCATCCATTGCCGCCTGACGTTCCTGACATCAGCGAAGATATTCTGCTTGGGCGCACGCTGCTCGAGCAGGGCCACCTGAGCACGGCCCAGCGCGTGCTAGTGAAGCTCTGTCAGCAGCACCCTGACAACGCAGATGCGTTTCGCGGACTGGGCGATGTGTTGCATCGCAAGGGCGACGAAGCACGCGCGCGGATCATCACTGAGTACTCCGCGGACCTGCGCGCGCCCGAACCCAAGACGCCGAGACCGACGCCTTTGCCCGAGGCTCGGCCAGTCGAGGCCGGCGGTGTAGAGGGGCCGGCCGTGCCGGCGCCAGCGCGGAAGCCGCCCCTGATCGCGCCGCGAAGCGAGTTCGTCACGCCCCTGGTCGATCCCTTCACGCCACAGGCTGATGCCGCCACGCCGCAGGCTGATGCCGTCAATCCACGCTCCACTCCGGTCACGCCGCCGGCTGTGCCAGCCAGGGCGCCTAGCATGGCGTCGCCCAGGCAGCCGGTAGTTGTGGCTGGCGGGCCGGGATCTGTCGCCGCGGCTTCGGCCAAGCCGGCTGCGAAGTTCGGGAAGTATGCGGCATCGGCTGCGGCGCTGGTATTGTTGGCGGGGCTCGGAATCATGGGCTATCGCGCCTACAAGCCGGGACATCGCCGTGGTTTCTCGCCACGAGAGGAGCTGGATAGTGCCCTGTCGTCGGGATCGTTCGATCGTCTCATGCGCGTTCGCGATCGGGCGCGGGCGGCTCTTGCCGGCGCAGAGCCCGACGCCGACGCCCTGGTGCGGCTGGCCCTGGCCGAGGCGCTCTTGGCGTTGGACCATGGGGTGCTAGGGGCGAAGAGCGTGGAGGAGGAGCTGCGGCGCCTGCCGTCCGGCGATCGCCCCAACCCGCAGCGGCTCGCGCTGGTCGAGGCCGTGCGTGCGCTGCTGGCGCTGGCTGCTGGAGATCGTGACACGGCCAAGCCGCACTTGGAGGTTGGGCTGGCCTGGGCTGCCAAGAAGCCACCGCCCGCCTTGCTGTTTGTCTCGGCGCGGGTTCGTGCTCTGGCCGGCGACACGGTCGGAGCCGGGAAAGACTTGGATCTGGCTCTGCAATTGGCCCCGGATTTCGCTCCCGTTGTCGCCGATTGGGCGACACAGCGGCTCGACAGCGGAGATGCCAGCGCCGCCCGCCGTGTGGGGCGCGAGTTCCTTGCCAAGAACAAGGCGGCGTCGCGTGTGCAGTTGGTGGTCGCCGACGCGGAGCGCGCCCTGGGAGAAAATGGTTGGAGCAAGCACGTCGAGTCGGCGTGCCATAGCGACAACCGGGTTTCGCGCGCTTTGCGCGCGGCCTGCTTGCTCGAATCGGCGCAGGAGGCACGGCTTGACGGTGAACGGGCGACGGCCACGCGCAAGGCACGGGCCGCGGGTCAGACTTCCGAGGATCCGCGCGTGTTGGCCGACTCCGCGCTGGTGTTGGCCTCGCTAGGAGATATTGATGCTGCGGACGAAGTTCTGGCGCGTGCGCGCAAACTGGCCGACGAGAAAGCCGTGCCGCTGGCTTGGGCCAATCTGGCCATTCGTCTCGGGCGCGGCCAGGCGGATGGGGCGGTGCTCCCGGCTGAGCGGCCTGCCCAGCCCGAGCGTCACCTGGTGGCCTTGCGGGCTGCCTACCTGAAGGGCGGGGGTGCGGCGCTGGCCGCGGCTATCAAGAATGTGCCGGCCGGTCCCAGCGAGATCGATGCTGATCTGCGCACGTTCATGGAACTGGGCCACGAGGGCGGCGTGTCCGCGAATGACCTGGCCACGCTGGACCGACGGGCCGAGCGCGGCAGCCCGGTCGCGGCTTTCGTCCTCGGGCTTTTGGCCGCGCGCGAGAATGACCACAAGCAGGCGGCCAAGTGGCTGGAAAAGGCCCTGGCGGGCCATGGCGATGCCTGCCGTGCAGCGCTTCTCTATCTGTCCGCGTTGCAGGCGCAAGAGCGGCCCGCTTCGCCCAACCGCGCCCTACTGCGTGCTTTGCACACCCGCAACGCGCAGTGCCCGATCCCGGAAATGTAGTCTGGTGTTGACGGGGCAGGGCGGCCAAGCTAAATCCGCCAATCCAATGTCCACCTACGACACATCCGACATCCGCAAGGGGCTCAAGGTCATGATGGACGGCGTGCCCTACACCGTGGTCGAGTTCCAGTTCATCAAGCCGGGCAAAGGCGCGGCTTTCACGCGCACCAAGTTCAAGAACTTGCTCTCGGGCGCGGTCATCGAACGCAACGTTCGATCCGGCGAAAAGCTGGAATCGGCCAACGTCGAGACCAAGACCATGCAGTACCTATACAAGGAAGCTGACAGCTTCGTGTTCATGGACACCAGCACCTACGACCAGGTGCAGATCCCGTCCGAGACCATCGGCGAGGACGCTCTCTTGATGCCCGAGCAGATCGTGGTGGAAGTGCTCTTCTTCAATGAGCGTGCCGTGGGGGTGACCTTGCCCAATTTCATTGAACAGAAGGTCATGGCGACCGAGCCTGGATTCCGGGGCGACACGGCCACCGGCGTGACCAAGCCGGCCAGAATCTCGACCGGGGCCTCCATCGCGGTGCCGCTTTTCATCAACGAAGGCGATACCATCAAGATCGACACGCGCACGGGCGAGTACCTGGAACGGGTCGGTCGGGCGTAGGGCAGCCGGAGGCTAGCCACGGCTTCTCTGGAAATTTCGGGCTGGCGCAGCTCGGCCAGCGTGAGCGGCAGCGGTAGCGTGGGCGGCGCGCGGAACGCGGCTTGCATGGGCGGCTCGCGTGAGCGACTCGCGCTCGCGCTTTTCGCCTTTCGCGTACCGCCCACGAACTCGCTCACGCCCTCGCACACGCGACCCGCGAGCCGCGGACCGGCCGTTGGTGCTGTGTGGTGAACCCCGCTAGCAGAAAAGCGGGGATCGAGGCGCGCGCGGAAATACGGCGCGCGGTGCGTTCGTGGTTTGAGGGGCAGGGGTTTCTCGAAGTCGAGACGCCGGCGCGGGTTCCCTCGCCCGGACAGGAGGTTCACCTGGAGGCCATTCCGGCAGGTGACCAGCGCTTTCTCATCACATCGCCCGAGTACCACATGAAGCGGCTGGTGGCGGCCGGCCTACCGCGCATCGTGCAGATCTGTCGCTGCTGGCGCGCGGGCGAACGGGGCAGCCACCACCAACCCGAGTTCACCATGATCGAATGGTACCGGGCCGGCGCGAGCCTGGAGGAGATCGCGCGCGACTGTGAGAGGCTCGTGGAAGTGGCTGCGCGCGCGGTCGGTCGGTGGCCAGTGGTCGACGTGCCGGCCGGCCGGGGCCGGGAAGGGAAACCCGAGAGGCTGGCGGTCGAGGCGCCCTGCGAGCGACTCACGGTGCGCGAGGCGCTTGCACGCTTCGCTGGAATTGGCCTGCGCGGCGACGAGAGTGTGGCTGAGCTGCGCGTGCTGGCGACGCGCGCGGGTTGCAAACTGGGAACGGCTGCAACTTGGGACGATATCTTCTTTCAGATCTTCCTCGATCGCGTGGAACCGCGTCTAGGTCGCGACCGGCCGACCTTTGTTCTCGATTGGCCGTTGCCCCTGGCAGCACTGGCGCGACGCAAGCCGGGCGATGCTCTGACGGTCGAGCGTTTTGAGCTCTATGCCGGTGGTCTGGAACTGGCCAACGCCTTTGGCGAGCTTTGCGATCCGGTCGAGCAGCGCGCGCGTTTTGTCGCCGAGGCCGAGCTGCGCCGCCAGCAGGGCAGGGTGGTCTATCCCATCGACGAGAAGTTGCTGGCTGCCTTGGCCGACATGCCACCAACCTGCGGCGTGGCCATGGGCTTCGACCGCCTGGTCATGCTGGTCACCGGAGCCGACAGCATCCGTGACGTCATGGCCTTTGCCGACGACGAAGCGTAGCCACCGGCGGTGGACTGGCGGCGGGCGGCGCCGTTGGAAAAAAAGTCTGGTGGCGGCGTGACCTTTACCCAACAATCGCATCAAATTCGGCCGGAGGTGCTGCATGTTCGATTTGAGGAAGCCTGCCTTTTTGCCATTGTCGAGAGTGAATCGCGCTGTTGCGGCCGCGCTTGCGGTGTTTGTTCTGACCCTGGCGGGCGGCCGCGCCTTTGCCCAAGACACGCCGTCTGGACCGGCGGCGGCTCCGGCCGAGGCGCCTCCGCCAGCAGCGCCGGCCGAGGCATCAGAGGCCAAACCAGCAGCGCCTGAGGAGGCGACCAAGGTTGAGGCGGCGCCCCCGGCGCCCCCGGCGCCCTGCCCGGAAGTCGCTCCCCCGGCCCCGCCGGCCCCGCCTCCGGGCCCAACTGTCGAATGGAAAGCACAGAGCAAGGGTGGTTTCATCATGACCTCGGGAAACTCGCAGGCCACCAACGTCAACTTTGGGGTGAATGGCTCGCGCAAAGAGGGCAACAACAAGTTGGAACTGCTAGCGGGCGTGGCCTACGGCCGCACCAAGAATCTGGTCGCCACGACGGACGCCGCAGGCGTCATTCAGTCGCTCGACCGGCAATCGGTGGTTAGCACCAACAACTGGGCTACCAAGGGTCGCTACGATCGCTTCCTGTCCGAGAACAACATCGCCTATGCCAGCACCCAGTGGGCTGGGGACAAGATCGCCGGCAAGACGCTCTTCGGCGGCGGGCAGGCGGGCTACAGCCGCCAAGTGCGCAAGGACAAGTGGAACCTGGTACTGGCCGAGCTTGGCTACGACTTCTCGTATGAACGCTACGTACAGCAGTCGAACAAGACCATCGATCCCGTCACCATTCACTCAGCGCGCCTGTTGGTGGGTGAGACGCTTTCGCTCACGCCTGCGACCGGTCTGACGGCCAGCGTGGAGGCCTTACTCAATCTCAATCACGAGACCAAGGCAATAAACGCCAAGACGGGCTTTACCGGCGTGGATGCTTTTCACGACACGCGCATCAATGGCAAGCTGGGGATCAGCACGAATCTCTTCAAGAAACTCGCCCTCGGCCTCACCTTCACGGTCAAGTACGACCAGAACCCCGCGCCCCGGCCCGTTCCTTCGGTGGTCGTGGGAGCGCCCGCCGGCACGCCTATCAGCTTCCCCGCTCCGCCGGCCTACTTCTCCTGGGAGTCTGCCGACAAGGTCGACACGCTCACCGAGGTCAATCTCCTATATTCATTCTTCTAGAGGTGTCCGAGCTGCACCTGCCGGAGGTACGCTTTCATGGGCGAAAAAAACAAAGAATCGCACCGGTGGAGGTTTTTTCGCGCGGGCGACGTGGACCAGGTCGTGCTGGCCGAGGGGGCTGAGCTCGAACACCTGGGCCAGCTCGATCAGAAGCTGTGGATGGCGCTATCCTGTCCCACGCGGGGGCTGGAGTTCGACAGCCGCACCTTGGATTGCGTCGATACCGATCACGACGGGCGCATCCGGTCGCCCGAGATCTTGGCCGCGGTGGAATGGGCCAAGCAGGTCTTTGGGAATTTGGACGACCTCTTCACTGAGGGAAGTTGTGTTTCGCTCGCATCCATCAATGAGAAAACCCAACTCGGCCGCGATCTGCTGGCGGCGTCCCGGCGCTTGCTCGCCAAGTTGGGCCGTCCCGATGCCGGCACACTCGCGCTGGAGGATGTGGCTGACGCGGTCGAGATCCTGGCTGGCAGCCGATTCAATGGCGACGGAATTGTGCCAGCTGACTCCGCCGAAGACGAAGCCACCCGTCTGGCCATCGAGGACATCATCAAAGCCATGGATGGGAAGCCTGACCGAGGCGGCAAGCCGGGCGTGGATCAACCCACCATCGACAAGTTTTTTGAACAGGCTGCTGCCACTGTCGCCTGGCTTGACCAGGCCGAGCGGGATGCCACGATTCGGACGCTGGGGAGCGCCACGCCCGAAGCGGCAGAGGCCGTGGCCGCAGTCCGCCCGAAAGTCGACGACTACTTCGCCCGCTGTCGCCTGGCAGCCTTTGACAATCGCGCCGTCGCAGCGCTCAGTCCTGCCGAGAGCGACCTGGTTGCGCTGGCGGGCAAGAGCCTGACCAACGAGGCCGCTGAGATCGCGCAGCTCCCGCTGTCTGCCATCGGAGCCGAGCGTCCCTTGTCGCTGTCGGACGGGCTGAATCCAGCTTGGGCGACCAAAGTGGCGGCCATGGCTTCGGCCGCGGTTCGACCGATGCTGGGCGCTGACAGGACCGCGCTGAGCGAATCGGACTGGACCACTATCAAGGAGAGACTGGCGCCCTTTGCTGCCTGGCAGGCTGCGCGGCCGTCCGCGGCTCTGGCAGGGCTGAGTGACGCCCGGGTGCGCGAGTTCCATGCCGGGACTCTCCGGCAGGAGTTGAGCGCGCTGGTGGTCAAAGACGTGGCCCTGGAGGACCAGAGCAGTCAGATCGCCATGGTGGAGAAGATGATCCTGTTCCGCCGCGACCTGGTCCGCCTGGTGCGCAACTTCGTGAACTTCTCCGAGTTCTACGGTCAGCGCCGCGCCATCTTCCAGGCGGGTACTCTCTACCTTGATGGGCGAAGCTGCAGTCTGTGCTTGCCCGTCGAAGATGCCGCCAAGCACGCTACTGTGGCCGGTCTGGCCCGGGCCTTTCTGGTCTACTGCGACTGCACCCGCCCGGCGGGCGAGAAACGCAGCATCGTCGCGGTTGTCACGGGCGGTGGCACTGACAATCTCATGGTGGGGCGCAACGGCGTGTTCTACGACCACAAGGGCAACGACTGGGATGCCACCGTCACGCGCATCATCGAGAATCCCATCAACATCCGGCAGGCCGCCTGGGCGCCCTACAAGCGATTCGTGCGCATGATCGAAGAGCAGGTGGCCAAACGCGCCTCGGCCGCCGACGAGGAGGCGCGCCAGAAGACCCAAGCGGCAGCCACGCAAGCCGCGCACATTGACAAGACAAGAGTCGACGAGACGGCCGAGAAGAAGCCCGAGCCCAAGAAGATCGACGTGGGCACAGTGGCCGCTATCGGCGTGGCCGTGGCTGGCATGGCGACCTTCCTGTCCAGCATCCTGGCCACCTTCCTGGGATTGGGCATGTGGATGCCGGTGGGCGCGTTGGGCCTGCTGCTGGCCATCTCGGGCCCGTCCATGCTCATCGCCTGGCTCAAGCTGCGCCAGCGCAACGTGGGCCCCATACTGGACGCCAACGGCTGGTCGGTGAACGCGTTGGCCAAGATCAACATTCCCTTTGGCTCCGCCCTGACCAAGGTGGCAGCGTTGCCGCCGGGGGCGCGTCGCCAGCTGCGCGACCCGTTTGCCCAGAAGCGATCCCCTTGGGGCTTGTACCTGACACTACTCGTGCTTCTGGGACTGGCCGTGCTTTGGTGGTTGGGTCATCTCGACCGGTATCTGCCGGGCAAGTTCAGGTCCGATGCGGTGCTTGGTAGAGAGGTTCCGGCGAAGACGGTCCCGGCGGTCAGATAGACGGGCTTGTCGGGGAAGATGCCGGCCAGCGTAGGGCGGCCCGCGTGAGCGTGAGCGGTAGGGTGAGCGACCGGCGTAACGCGACCTGCGACTTGAGTGAGCGGATCGCGACACGCTCTTCGTCTCTCGCGTGCCGCCCACGAACACGCTCACCCTCACGCATACGCGACCCGCGAGCCGGCCGCCTCTGTGGCTACGACCGCTTGCGGCTATCGCGCCTCCCTCTGCCGGCTTAGATTGACCCCGGATCACCCCTCTGCTAAACGTCTCCCTTCGTGACTCAATACTTCGTCTCATTGGCCCAGGCATCGTCTTCGGGTTCATCGTCTCCGGGCGGTGCGCTTGGCGGCATGCTCATTCCCATGCTGCTGATCTTCGGCGTCATGTATCTCCTGGTCATTCGCCCGCAGTCCAAGAAGGCGAAAGAACACCAGAAGATGCTGTCCGAGTTGCAAAAGGGCGACGATGTCGCAACTACCGGTGGCCTCATCGGGCGTATCACGGGGATCAAGGACGACGTGGTCACGTTGCAGGTCCAGGAGGGCGTCCGTCTCCGCGTCCTGCGCAGTGCAGTCACGGGTCGCCACAAGTTCAACGAAACCCCCAAGTCGGACGACAAAGCCTCTTAGCGCAGCAAGGATCATTTCATGGAACGATCGTGGTGGTGGAAGGCCGTCCTTTATGGATGTGCCATTGTTCTCGCCGGTCTTTACCTGGTGCCCACAGTGGTGCCCGAAGAGAGGCGTCCCGCTTTCTTCAAAGACCACTTCACCAAGCGCATCCAGCTTGGTCTGGACTTGCAGGGCGGCTTGCGCCTCGTCTACGAGGTGAACATCGACAAGGCTGTGTCGAGCAAGGTGGACCGTCTCTCGAATGACATCGAGGACGCCATCAAGAAGAAGTCGCCGGATGTCACCGTGGGGCGCGAAGGGCGCGACGACATCACTGTTTCTTTCAAGAATCCCGCGGGTCTGGCCGGCGTGGACGTGGAACTACTCAAGCCCTACCGCCGCGAACTGGACGAGGTCAACCGTGACGCCACCGCGGGCACGCTGCGGCTGCGCTACGACCCTGACCGCGTGGCCGAGGTCGAGGAGTTGGCGTTGCGCCAGGCCATCGAGACCATCCGCGGCCGTGTGGACAAGTTCGGTGTGGCCGAGCCCACCATCATCAAGAAGGGCACGGACATCGTGGTCGAGTTGCCCGGTCTCAAACAGTCCGATTTCGAGCGCATCAAGAGCATCATCGGTCGCACCGCCCAGCTCGAGTTCAAGATCGTCGACGATGGCACGGAGTACATGAAGAAGCTGGGTGCCAGCCTGCCCAAGGATGGCCCCATCAAGGCCGAGCCCGAAAGTTGGACCGAGAAGCATTCGGGCCAGCAACATGAAGACGTGTTCCTGCGCAGCAAAGATCGTCCCGGGCTGGAGAAGTTCATCGCCGCTTTGTCGGGTGACTTGGCCGTGCCCCCTGATCGCGAGCTGGTTCTCGAGGAGATCAGTCCGCGCGAGAGCGGTGAAGCCGCGCCGGAGAAGTTCTATCGCACCTACTTGCTCAAGAAGCGCGCGGGCGTGACCGGCGAGTATCTGGCCATGGCCGACGCAACCTGGGACGAGATGGGCCGGCCCGAAGTGTCATTCACCATGAACCGGCAGGGCTCGGACATGATGGGGAAGCTGACCGGCGAGAACGTGGGCCGCAAGATGGCCATCGTGCTCGACGAGAAGATCACCAGCGCGCCGGTCATCGAGTCCAAGATCGGCGAGCGCGGCCGCATCACCATGGGCGGGTACGGCGATCCCTTCAAGCTGCAGCAAGAGGTGAAGGATCTGGTGGCGGTGCTGCGCTCGGGCGCTCTGCCCGCGCCGCTCAAGAAGTCGTTTGAAAACCAAATCGGCGCCACCATGGGCCAGGATTCCATCGACAAGGCCAAGTTCTCCATGCTCATCGGGGCCGTGGCGGTGGTGCTGTTCATGCTCATCTACTACCGGGTGGCCGGGTTCATCGCGAATCTGGCCATGGTGCTCAACATGCTGTTCATGGTGGCCATCTTGGCTGCCTTCGAGGCCTCGCTAACCTTGCCCGGCATCGCGGGGTTGGTGCTCACCATCGGTATGGCGGTGGACTCCAACATCATCATCTACGAGCGCATACGCGAGGAGTTACGCCAGGGCAAGTCGCCGCGCACGGCGGTTGACGCCGGTTTCCAGCGCGCATTCTGGACCGTGTTCGACGCGCACGTGACCAACTTCGTGGCCGGCATCGTGCTCTATTCCTACGGCTCCGGCCCCATCCGCGGTTTCGCAGTCACCTTGTTGGTGGGCATCGTGTCCAACCTGCTCACCTCGGTGTGGATATCGCGCTGGATGTTCGATCTCATCGTGGGCCGCCGCGGCTCGGTTCCCGCGACCCTTTCCATCTAGCAGGCAGGAGAATTACCGATGGCGGCGAATCAAAAGTTCTTCGAGATCATCAAGCCCGGCATCAATCTCGAATTCATTGGCAACCAGAAGTACTGGATCGGGGCGTCCATCACCCTGCTGCTTGTCACCTGCCTCATGCTCCCCATCAACGCCTACGTCATCAAGAGTCGTGGCCACGCGTTGAACTGGGGCGTTGACTTCCGCGGCGGCACGGAGATCGTGGTCGACTTCTCCAAGCCCGTTGACGCAGGCGCGATACGCGCAGCGCTGGAGGCCAAGGGGTTCGAGAACCCTGACGTGGTCAAGTACGGCAGCGCGATGGAGCGCGGATCGAGCAATGCCTACATGATCCGCATGGGGGCTGTGTCCGTCATGTCGACCGAGCAGTCGAAGAAGGTGGAGGTGGCGCTGGCGCGGGTGGGCGAGGCCATCCTGAAGAAGTTCGAGTTCTCCGAGGGCGGCGACAAGGTCTACATCCGTTTCGACCGGGCTCTGGATCCGGCGGATCTGGCTGCTGCGCTCAAGGCCGCCGGCACGTCCACCACGGACAAGGGCGTGCAGCAGTTCGGCCCGCCTCAGGACCACACCTACGAAGCCACCCTGGTCGGCATGGAGTCCGAGGTGCGCGCGGCGCTGGATGCCAAGCTGGGGGCAGGCGCGGTGACCAGCATTCCGCAGGTGTCGTCGGTGGGCGCCAAAGCCGGCAAGGAGCTTCAGCTCGACGGAATCCGGGCCCTGATGGGGGCCATCCTGCTCATCGTGGTCTACGTCGCCTTCCGCTTCGATTTCCGCTACGGCCCCGGAACTATCGTGGCCCTCTTGCACGATGCCATCCTCACGGTGGGAGCCTTCGCGGTTACCTACAAGGAATTCTCGCTCACCACCCTGGCAGCGATCTTGACCATCATCGGCTACTCGATGAGCGACACCATCGTGGTGTTCGACCGTATCCGCGAGAACGCCAGCCGCTATCGCGATCGCGCCTTTGACCGCGTGGTCAATCACGCCATCAACGAAACCTTGTCGCGGACCATCCTGACCAGCTGCACGGTGTTCTTCGTGACCCTGGCCATGAACATCTTCGGCAGCGGGGGGATCCGCGATTTCGCCTTTGCCATGAATGTGGGCGTGATCGTGGGTACCTATTCGTCGATCTTCATTGCCAGCCCCATCCTGATCTGGCTCAACGAGAAGTACGTGGCGGTGCAGAAGCGACAGGCGGCGCGGCCGACTCGCCGGCCAGTCCGGCGCGAAGAAGAAGAAGCGGTCGAGACCTAATAGGACCGGGCCATGCCCGCCGGCAGGTCGCAATCTTGACCCTCACCTGGCGAGTTCGTCCCACCGATGATGCATGCGTGGCTCGTCTGCGCGACGAGCTGCACGTGCGTCGCTTGACGGCCACGGTGCTGGCGGCGCGTGGCCTGGACGATCCCGCGGCGGCGGCCCGTTTCCTGCAGCCCAAGCTGGCGGATCTGCGGCCGCCTGATGGGATCGCGGATCTGGATCGCGCGCTGGACCGGTTGGTGCTGGCGGTGACCGCGGGCGAACGCATCGGAGTGTTTGGCGACTACGACGTGGACGGGGTGACCACCGCGGCCATCCTCACCACTATGCTGCGTGCTTTCGGGGCGCAGGTCGTGGCGCGGGTAGCTCACCGTTCGTCGGGCTACGGCTTGTCGCCGGCCGATGCCACGCAGTTTCTCGATGAAGGTTGCACCCTGGTGGTGACCGGCGATTGCGGTACCAGCGACGGTGAGGCCATCGTGCTCTGTCGCGCGCGCGGCGTAGACGTCATCGTCATCGATCACCACCACGTACCCTCGGGGCCTTCAGCCGCATCGGCGCTGCTCAACCCTCATCGCAGCGACGACCAGTTCCCCTTCAAGGGCCTCGCCTCGTGCGGAGTGGCATTCTATCTGGCGGCGGCCCTGCGCACCCGCCTGCGCGGCCAAGGTCACCCGGCGGCCGATCGCTTTGATCCACGCGATGTGCTTGACCTGGTGGCACTGGGCACGGTCGCGGACATGGTCCCGTTGCGCGAGGAGAACCGCATTCTGGCGTCGCTCGGGTTGCGCGATCTAGCGGCCTTCCGGCGTCCTGGTCTGCGCGCCCTCGCCGAGATTGCGGGTGTCGACACCGGATCCGTGATCACCTCCGATGTGAGCTTCCGCCTGGCTCCACGACTGAATGCGGCCGGCCGGCTCGGCGATGCGCAGGTGGCCCTGGATCTCTTGCTGGCCTCGGATGCGGCCGAGGCTTCTCGACTGGCGGGCGAACTCGACGACATGAATCGCCACCGGCAGAAAATTCAGGAACAGATGTGGGGCGAGGCGCTGCGCGCCGCAGAGGAATTCCCCAACGACGCGGCCCTGGTTCTGGGCGCCGAGGGTTGGCATCAGGGCGTGGTTGGCATCGTGGCGGCCAAGTTGGTCGACAAGTTCAAGAAGCCGGTGGTGGTGGTCGGTTTCAAGGACGGCACCGGCCGTGGCTCCGCGCGCACTACCGGCGGGCTCGATCTCTACCAATCGCTGGCCGCGTGCCAGCAACATCTCACCGTGTTCGGCGGGCATGCAGCGGCGGCCGGCCTGGGATTGTCGGCGGCGCAGATGGAGGCTTTTCGGGCCTCGTTCGTGGCCCAGGCCCGCAGTCATTTCGACGGCCAGATGCAGGACCCGGTGCTGGAAGTGGACGCGGTCGCGGACCTTGCTGATCTCGATCTGGTGCAGGCCGAGGAGTTGGAGCGGCTGGCGCCGTTTGGTATGGGCAACAACGAGCCGCTGTTGGTTCTGCCCGACGTGGTGGCGCGTTCGACCCGCGTGGTGGGTGGCTCGCACCTGCAGATCACGTTGTCGCATGGCGCGGCCGTCAGCCAAGCGATAGCCTTTGCCATGGCGGACCGCGATCCGGGCCAGGGGGCGCATCTCGACGTCATCGGCACGGCCGAGGTCGACACGTTTCGGGGCAACCGGCGGCCGCGCGTGCGGGTAAAGCAACTCTTGCGGAGGACATCGTGAGCGAGCCACACAACCATGAGCACGGCGAAGAACCACGGGCGGGTTTCTGGGCAACCCTGCCGCGCGGGACTGTCACGCGGGTCTTGCTGCTGCTCGCGCTTCTGGCTGTGGTCGTGATTCTTCAGCGCAAGGCCGGCGCCATCGCCGGCTGCATGAGCCAGTCTTTCATGGCGCCGCAGTCACGCACCGTGGGCGCGCCCCGGGGCGACGCCTCCGCGCGCGGTCCCATCCACGTGCGAGTGCAGGTTCCGGAAGCAGCCACGCGATGACCTCGGTTGGTTCACCCTTGGTTTGGGGCCTTTTCGCCCTGATCGTGGTAGTGGCACTGGCCATTGACTTGGGTGTGTTCAACCGCGAGGCACATCCCGTGCGCACGCGCGATGCCGCCATCTGGGTGGTGGTCTGGTGCAGCCTGGGCCTGGCCTTCAACCTCTTCGTTCTGCGACGCTTTGGTGTGCAAAAGGGGCTGGAGTTTTTGCAAGGCTGGCTGTTGGAGCTGGCGCTGTCGGCGGACAACGTGTTCGTGTTCCTAGTCATCTTGTCGTATTTCAAGGTTGGTCGGGAGGTACAGCACAGGGTACTGTTCTGGGGCATTGTGGGCGCGGTCATTTCCCGCGGGGCTTTCATCGGCGCGGGGGCTGCAACCATTCACGCGTTTCATTGGGTTCTGTATCTGCTGGGCGCTTTCCTGGTCTTCACGGCGATCAAGATTCTGGCCCAGGACGAAAAGCCGGTCGATCCTTCGCGCAACCTGGTCTTGCGCCTGTTTCGCCGCCTGGTGCCCATCACCCCAGACTACTCGGGTGCGCGCTTCTTTGCGCGACACCAAGGCCGCCTGATGGCCACGCCGCTTCTGGCGGTGGTGGTCGTGGTGGAGGCGGCGGACGTGATGTTCGCCGTGGATTCCATTCCGGCCATCTTCGGCGTGACCACCGATGTCTTCATCGTCTTCACATCGAACATCTTTGCCGTGCTGGGCCTGCGCTCGCTCTACTTCCTGGTTGCGGGTCTGGCGCAGAGGCTGGTCTACTTGAAGTACGCCATCTCGGCCATTTTGGCCTTCATTGGCATCAAGATCGTGGTTCAGCCCTTCTTCGCAATACCCGTGGCTATTTCACTGGCGGTGGTGGCCGGCCTGCTCGCCCTAGCGACCGCAGTATCGCTGTTGTTTGGGCCGAATCGGGCGTGAGCGGCACGCGTGGGACGGACGCGGCTGGAGTAGCGATCAGCTCGAAACCTGGGACTGACATGCGGCCGCCGTGCGTGGCTCCCCGACGGAAGCCCCGGAGCAGCGCCAGGTCCGGCGAGCGTTCGTTCGCGCGCCAGTCACTCGATGGCGCCTCCTGCGAGCAGACGAAAGCCAGCCCAGAAGGTTGAGGCGCCCGGCACTGAGCCGCGCAGCTCGGGTACATACTGAAAGAACAATGTACCGCCCCCAAAGAAGGCCATATAGTTTCCCGAAAATCCTAGTTCCGCCTCCGCTCCGAGCTTCGTGGACCCGTACGCAGTTCCACGAACGATCCACCACCACTCATTGTAGTGGAGGTAGCTTTGTGAGCGGGCCAATGTTCGAGCACCGCCAGCAACTCCAAGTGACAGAGCAGGATGTGCGTGAGAGAAATCAGTTATCAGCGAGCCTCCCCCTACGATTCCGAACGTCTTCTGACGAGGAAGATCGACCGCGTGGTAAGTGACACGATGGGTTTCATGGCGGAACGTGACACCTCCCATTGAAGAAGTGTGTTGGGAGAGTAGCGTGTCACTGGCGACGGCGCGGTCCTCGGCGACCACGCTGGAAGACCAAAGAGGAATGGTCAGGAGCAGATCGCCGTTCCAGAAGCTTGGGACTTCGTGAGAGGAGTCCCCTGAACCGCAGTATCTCAAGAGGTAGGCGAAAGAGGAACTCACGACCAGGTTTCTCCCGGACTCGCTGTGCCACGGTCCGACCCAAGTCCGAAAGCCTCCGCCAGAATCCAGATTGGCTCCACCACCGCTGCAGCGTTCGCCGCCGCCCCCTCCGAGCCCGAGGATACCGAACAACACCACCATGTTAACCGGTTCGCTGTTGTCGGGCATCCGTGGTGCGGTCTTGGCGTCGTCCTTCTCGGCAGGCGGCACCCGCGCCACGGCCTCGCAGCCGGATGTCTCACCCGGATCACAGGCCTTCTGTTTTGGCGGCGTGGCTTTGGTCTGGTCCTGCGCCACATCCGTGCCTTTGTCGTGCATCGCCGCGAGGTTGTTGCAGCCCAAGGCGATCCCGTCATTGCAGGCCTTCTGAAAGAGCGCTGCGGCCTTGGCCTTGTCCTGCGCCACGCCCGTGCCTTTGTCGTACATCGTCCCGAGGTTGTTGCAGCCCCACTCGTTTCCGGCGTCGCAGGCCTTCTGATAGAGCACCACGGCCTTGGCCTTGTTCTGCTCGACCCCCGTGCCGTTGTCATACATCAGCCCGAGTTTGTTGCAGCCATCCGCGAGGCTTGCATCGCAGGCCTTCTGGTAGAGTTGGAGGGCCTTGGCCTGGTCGGGTGCCATACTTTCGCCGTGCTCGAGCATTCCGCCGAGGTTGTTGCAGCCCCATGCGCCGCCGGCGTCGCATGCCTTCTGATAAAACGCAGCGGCCGTCACCTTGTCCTGCGCCACACCCGTGCCGTTGTAGTACATCCGCCCGATGTTGTTGCAGCCATCCGCGAGACTGGCCTCGCAGGCTTTCTTGTAGAGCCCGACAGCCTTGGCCCCATCCTGCGCCACGCTTTCTCCACGTTCGTACATGAACCCCAGGTTGTTGCAGCCGTTCGCACTCCCCGCGTCGCAGGCCTTCTGATAGAGCGCAGCGGCCTTGGCCCCATCCTGCGCCACGCCCTTGCCCTTGACGTACATCCGCCCGAAGT
This sequence comes from Myxococcales bacterium, assembly GCA_003158735.1. Taxonomy (GTDB): domain Bacteria; phylum Myxococcota_A; class Polyangia; order Fen-1088; family Fen-1088; genus Fen-1137. The sequence continues at coordinate 16,340 of PMLB01000363.1, forward strand.
CGTTGCAGCCATCGGCGAGCCCAGCATCGCAGGCCTTCTGATAGAGGACTACGGCCTTGGCCCAATCCTGCACCACCCCCTCGCCGATATCATACATTAGCCCCAGGCTGTCGCAGCCCAAGGCCTTCCCGGCATCGCAGGCGTTCTCCTGGGAAACGCGCGCCTGCTCCTTGTTGATCGCCAGTGCCCTTCTGAAGGCCTCCATCGCCTTCGTGTCTTCCCACCACCCCGTGACTTTCCCGTCCCAGTACAAGTGCGCGAGATCGAAGCACGCATGGATGTCCTTTGCGTCGCAGCGGCGCTCGATGGCCTTCCAGGCTGGCTCTGAGGGCGGCTTCACGGCAGGCTGTTTGGGAGAGGACTTCCGGGCTTGCACTTCTGCGAGCGCCGGCGGCTTCGGCTTGGCCACCGCTGCTCCTCGTGCGTTTTCCAGCGCAACAGCCTCGCTTGGAACCCAACCCACGATGTGGCTGAGAGCTACTACCAGGATGATCCCCATGACGCGGATACTACCTTTGAATGGCGGCGGGGAGCGTTCGTTTTTCGAATGAGGAGATTGGATCTACGGTCGGCCAGCCCCGTCACATTCCGGCCACGGCCACAGCGACCTGGGCGTCCGCTCGCGCGACAGAATCCTACGGCAATACATTCGCCTCGGGAGCCGGCCGACAAGCCGGCCCGATGGCGAAGCCGGCGCGAGCACCGG
>PMLB01000388.1 GCA_003158735.1 Myxococcales bacterium
CGCCCGCAGAGGGGACTTGGTTTATGCGGAAACCTCCTTTCGGTCAAGGGGTTGGGTGCTTCTTTCGTTTCTGTCCTCGTGCATCTCAGAGTGTCCCAAAGGCTATGCAGCCCACTATACAGCCCACGGCGCGTTGTGTCCTTCGAGCAGTCCCTTGTACCCAGCGATCGAGATGATCTTGGCCACCGCCTCCCTGACCTCACCAGACGCCACCGTGGAGTACAGCCTCTGCATCGCCTCGGTAGCGTGACCACAGATCTCACGGCACCGCGGTGTACCCAGCTTGGCTGGGCTCGGCGCCCGCCAGGTAGATCTGGTTGCGCAGGCAATACACCGGTCCGTCCATGACGGGCGCTAGAGAGACTCCCGAGAGCGTGTCGTGAAAGATGTTGGCCCAAAGACGGACGTTGGCCTCTCCTATTGGCGGGAGGAGCCGTTGGAAGTCGATGGCATCCTGGAGGGGAGTTGGGGCAAGTGGGCCATCGAGGTGAAGACCGGCAGATTCCAGATGAACGAGCTCACCGGTTTGCTGGAGTTCACGCGCCGTCGCCCGGACTTCCAGCCGCTGATCATCTGCAGCGCCAGCGGGCGCGCGACCGCCGAGCGCGCGGACGTGCCGGCCATTACCTGGCAGCAATTCCTGCTCGACGGGCCGCCGGGAACGACCTCATAGAGACTATCGCTGAATTCTCGCCGAACCGCCCTTGGCGAAGGCCTTGACCTGTTCCAGCGTCATCATGGTGGTGTCGCCGGGCGTGGTGGTGAGCAACGCCCCGTGGGCCCAGCCGAGCTTGAGGGCTTCCTCGGCTGATTCGCCAGAGAGCAGCCCGTAGATGAAGCCGCTGGCAAAGCCGTCGCCGCCACCCACGCGATCGAGCACGTCGAGCTCGCAGGTCGGTGAGACATGCGTCTTCCCGTTGACCCAGGCCACCGCTCCCCAGGTGTGGCGATTGGTCGAGGCGACCTCGCGCAAGGTGGTGACCACGATCTTCACCTGCGGGAACTTGGCCGTCACCTGGCCAATCATGGCGAAGAACGCGCCGGGGTCGAGCTTGGAGCGCTTCTCCACATCCTGGCCGGTAATGTTCAGCCCCTTCTGCAGATCTTCCTCGTTGCCCACCAGAACGTCGGCATTGGCCACGATGCGCCCCACCACCTCGGCGGCTTTGTGTGCGCCACCCCAGATGTTCCACAGCTTCTCGCGGAAATTGAGATCGAAGCTGCAAATGGCGCCCGCTGCTTTGGCGGCCTTCATGCCCTCGATGATGACCTCGCCGGTGGTCTCGGACAGCGCTGCGAAGATGCCGCCACTGTGGAACCAGCGCACGCCGTTCTTGAAAATGGCGCCCCAATCGAAGTCGCCGGGCTTGAGCTGTGCGCCGGCTTCATTGCTGCGATTGTAGAACACGACAGGCGCGCGCACTCCGTGCCCGCGGTCGCTGTACACGGTGGCCATGTTGGGCCCGTTCACGCCGTTGTGCTTGAAGCGCTTGTAAAATGGCGTCACGCCCATGGCCCTGACGCGCTCGTGGATCAGGTCGCCGATGGGGTAGTCCACCATGGCGGTCGCGATCCCGGTGTTCATACGGAAACAGTCGGCCAAATTGGCGGCCACGTTGAACTCGCCTCCGCTCACATGGATCTGGCAACTGGAGGCCTTGCGCCAGGGGAACAAACCGGGATCCAATCGGTGCACCAGGGCGCCGACCGATACGAAATCCAGACCACCTGCGGGGCGAATGTTCAGACTGTCGCTCATGTTGATTCTCTACTCCTGTCACTGTGCGCTTTCGGCGCGATTGTCCTTCAGACGATAGAGCACCTGTCCGGCCTCTTCCACGACCAGGGTGTCTTCATCCTGTTTCCAACGTTCAATATCGATCGAATTCACGTCGCGATAGGCGAGGTTGATGGCTTCGCACTTCGCCTCGGGAATGCTGGTGGCCAAGGTCACGGTGATTCGCGGGTATTCGATGCCGTTCTCGAATCGGCCGATGCCCTTGACGTTGGTCGAATGCGCCAGGATCAGTTTCGATTCTTCGGCGAAACGCTCCCACTGCTTCACGAAGTAGTCGCGCACGTGGTACCCTACGCGCTCGATGTCTTTGCCGTGCATGAACGAAACCACCTTCACATGCGCGCCGTAGATGACCAATTCGCCCCCGTCGGCCACGATGGGCTCCAGCTTGTACATCGCCTTGCCTGCGACCCACAGCTCTTCGTAGATGGAAGGGGTCAAGCCCAGCACGCGACGAACCGGCTTGTCCAGGTATTTGATGTGTAGTTGCGCCGAATAGTCGGCCGCGCGTGACCAGGATTCAGCGGGGTCGCCGCCGAAGAGGCAGGCCAGCTGATGATGATCGTCGACGGCAAAGGCGAAGCAGGTGCGTGGCGTGGCCAGAAACTGCACCGCGCGATTGATCACCCGGCGGGTGGGCGTGTCCTTGACGCCGTTGACTACCGGGTTGGTGATGACGGCGGCCAGCCAGTGGAACTTCTCCACCACGTCAAGTCCCGCAATGCCCGGGAAGAAGTACTTGTTGCCGCCGGCAAATCCCATGGCCTCATGGGGGACCACGGGTGAGACGATGAGAATGTGGTCGTACTCGGTGGCTCTGCGATTGATGGTAACAGGGATGTCGCGAGAGAAGAGCCCATTGGTGAGCTGCGCCACTTCTTCACCGGCAAGCGTGCCCAGCGAGATCAGCTGGTCGCGTTTGTGATGTTCGTGGTTGAAGAGGCGGACTTTCGGATACTTTTGCGCATGTTCCGACGGCGTCAGTCCGATGTGCCGGTACAGCCGTTCTGGATCCATGGCCGCGTGCGTGCCAGTGGCCACCATATAGTCGAGCACGCTGACGCGAGATTGCAGCAGATCGCTCAACACATGGAAGAAGAGATCGATGGGCGCGTGCCGGGTGTGATCCGGGATGAGCACGAGCACGCGTTTTCCGTCAAGAGGAAGATCGGCCAACGTCGCCGCACAGATGTCCTTCACATCCTTCGGGGTGAGCCGTTGCTCCATGGATCCATGACCGAAAAGCGTGCTCATGTGTCGGCTCTCCTCGTGAGACACAGTTCCTACGCCGTCCATTGCGTGTGAAACTTGCCCTCCTTGTCGACGCGCTGGTAAGTGTGCGCGCCAAAGTAGTCGCGCTGTGCTTGCAGCAGATTGGCAGGAAGCACGCCTGAGCGGTAGCCATCGTAGTAGGCCAAGGCGCTCATGAAGGCAGGGATGGCGATACCATTCTCGGCGGCCACGGCCACCACCTTGCGCCAGTCCTGCTGGTAGGACGCCAGCACGCCCGCGAAAAAGGGATCGAGAAGGAGATTGGCCAGTGCAGAGCTGCGCGCGTAGGCGTCCTTGATCCGACCCAGGAACTGCGCCCGGATGATGCACCCGGCGCGCCACAGCGACGAGATGACGCCGAATTGCAGATCCCAGTGGTATTCGTGGTCCGCCGCGCGCAGGAGCTGGAAACCCTGTGCATAGGAACAGATCTTCGAGCTGAACAAGGCCTTGCGAATCATTTCGATGAAGGCGGCCTTGTCTCCACTGAACTTCGCTGTCGGTCCTGCCAGCACGCCCGAAGCAGCCACCCGCTCCTTTTTCAGGGCGCTGAGGGTGCGGGCAAATACCGCGTCGGCAATGGTGGGCGCCGGGACGCCCAAGTCGAGCGACACCTGGCTGGTCCACTTGCCGGTGCCCTTCTGCTCGGCGGTGTCGAGAATGATTTGCACCATGGGCTTGCCGGTCTCGGGGTCCTTCTTGGCGAGAATCTCGGCCGTGATGCCCACCAGGTAGCTACTCAGCTCTCCCTTGTTCCATTCGGCAAACACGCGACTCATCTCGTCGGCGGACATGCCCAGCAACCTCTCCATGATGAAGTATGCTTCACAGATCATCTGCATGTCGCCGTATTCGATTCCGTTGTGCACCATCTTGACGAAGTGACCTGCTCCGCCACTTCCGATCCACTCGCAACAAGGAGCGCCATCCTCGGCCTTGGCTGCGATGGCCTGCAGAATCGGCTTCACCAACGGCCACGCCTCCGGGTTGCCGCCCGGCATGATGGCCGGTCCGTGCAGGGCGCCCTCTTCGCCGCCGCTGACCCCGGTGCCGATGTAATAGATTCCCGTGCCCTGCAACTCCTTGATGCGCCGATCGGTGTCGACGAACAACGTGTTGCCGCCGTCGATCAGGAGATCGCCGGATTTGAGATAAGGGCGCAGGTCGGCGATCACGGCGTCGACAGCCTTGCCCGCGGGAACCATCATCAGCACCCGTCGCGGCGTGTCCAGGTTGGCAACGAACTCGGCCACTGTGCGTGCGGCCACCACCTGCTTGCCCTTGGTTCGGGCCGCGAAATTGTCGACCTTCTTGCCGTCGAGATCGAAGCCTACCACAGAAAATCCATGGCTCTCGATGTTGAGAGCCAGATTCTCTCCCATTACGCCCAGCCCGACCATTCCAAAACTCTGTTTTGCCATGATGGTTCCTTCAGTCAATTCCGTTTCAATCAGGGCACCAGCGGCGGTCTACACACCACTGTAGGCCGAGAAGCCCCCGTCGATGGGCAGTACAATTCCGGTCACGAAGTTCGACGCGGGCGACAGCAGCCAGAGAACGGCGCCCACCAAGTCCTCGGGCGTTCCGAATCTGGCCATGGGCGTGTGGTCGATGATCTTGTGACCGCGAGCGGTAAGCCCCCCAGTGCCCTTGTCGGTGAGCAAAAAGCGATTCTGCTCGGTGAGGAAGAATCCCGGCGCGATAGCGTTCACCCGGATGTTGGTCGAGTACTCTTGCGCCAGGTGCACCGCCAACCACTGGGTGAAATTGCTCACAGCGGCCTTGGCCGCAGAATAGGCGGGAATTCTGGTGAGCGGCCGGAAGGCATTCATCGACGAGACATTCAGGATCACGCCTTCCTTCTGCTTGACCATGCACCGGCCGAAGGCCTGACTGGGCAGGATGGTCCCCTGCAAGTTCAGGCTCGACACGAACTGGATGGCTTCAGGGGGGATGTCGAAAAAGGATTGCTCGGGGTTGGTGGTGGCCTTCGGATTGTTGCCACCGGCGCCATTGATCAGTCCGTCAATCTTGCCGTACTCCTTGATGACCTTCTCGGCTGCTTGCTGAACCGCCGCCTTGTCGAGCACATCGATAAAGGCGGCCTGGTGGGCACCCTTGCTGCCCTTCAGTGTGGCGAGTACCTTCTCTGCCAGCGCCACATCGCGGTCTAGGATGACCACGTTGGCGTGACAGCCCGCCAATGCCCTGGCCATCTCACCGCACAAAACACCCCCGCCGCCCGTAATGGCAATTGTCTTTCCGGTAAAATCATAGGCACTGACGAAATTCTTAACGTCCATGGTTGCTCCTAATTGAAGGGCGAAAGGTTTCAAACGCTACCCGCCGGTTCCCAGAAACAACGGCTCGATATGGCGCTTGAGGATGTTGTCGGTCACATGGGATTCGATGCTGGCGCGATTGGATTTGAGCAGAGCCAGGTACTGGGGCTGCTTCTCGGCCGCCAGGCGGAAGCTGATGTGCACCATCTGGCGGAAGTGGATGTTGAAGCGCTTGCAGGCCTGGTTGTGCTCTAGCGTCTCGACATACTCCTGGGCGCTGAACGAATCCACCTCGGCTGGCGTCGGGAGTGTCGTGCGGTGGATGGAAATGACTGTGAGATAGGGCTTGGCCATTTCGTCGTAGCGGCCATAGGCATCGCGATAGAGGGCCTTGACAAAGGCCAACCCTTCGCCCCCTGCTGCGGCAAGCCCGATGACTTCCTCCAGCCAGGTGGTGCCTGCGGTTTTCAGGTGCAGACCGGCGTCGGCCTTCCTGATGGCCCGGTGGATGATCGGGTAAAGCGAGAACTTGTCGCTGCCCGAATGAATGCTCAGCTTGAGCGACGCGGGCAGTCCGAAGGTCTTCCGGGCAAATGCCAAGACCGCGAGATCTTCCTCGAACTCGCGCGCAAATCGTTCAATGTCGCCCACGTAGTCGATCCCTTTGAGAAACTCGCCGGTGAACTTGGGCGCGACCGTCGCCACCGGGATGCCCTCGCGCGCGGCAGCGGCCAGAATGAAGAACAACTCGGCGGGCGTCTGCGGGGTGTTGGCCTCGTCGAAGGACACCTCGGTGACGAAGGTTCCCTCGCCTTTCGCCTGCGCGATGTGGCGGTAGATGCGGCCCGCCTCTTCGACCGCGAAAAGATACTTGGCGGCGATCGCCTGCAGGGACGCCGCGGTGACGGTCACCGGCTCGGCCACACCCGGAATGCGCAGCGCACCTGCGAAGCGCTGCATTTCGGCCACGTACTTGGCGATCGACGCGTCCGACGATGCCTTGCCGATGGAGTCCGCGACGTCGATGGTGAAAAAATCGCTTGTCCCAAGGAACTTGTCGACCGTGGCGAGGCCGATATGATCGGCGTCGACGAAATAGGCGTCCGTCCACTGGCACGACTTGACCGCGGCTTCTGCCTCGGCGCGCACGTCTTCAGGGCGGGTCCCGATCAGGGAGTGTTCGCGGTTCGACTTGTTCCACACCGGCGCGATCCCGACGCCGCGATCCTTGGCCGCCTGAAAGGCCCGCAACTGCGCCGCCCCTTCCAGGCCAAAGCGGTCCCCAATCCCCATGGAGTACTTCGCGATGCTTTTCGTCATGCACATATAGGGTAGCCGACCCTCCCTTTTGGGTCATCGCACGCGAGGATGTCCGATAATCACTCGGACGTCAACCACGACACCAGGGACGACCAGCAACGCCTCCGACTGGATCCGGACGGCGCAGCCCGTGCGTCGCCAGTCTGGCGATTCGCGCCCTTTCGGCCCAGCGGGCGACGTCTTCGCCGCGTGGCCAAGCGGTTCGTGGAATCCTCGAAGTCTACTTGCACTTCAGCGTCGCCAAACCCTTGCCGGCGCCGGCCACCGCCCGCAGGCCATCGTGCACGCACTGGAAAGGGTCTGCCGCATAGGTGTAGCCCAGCGCTTCCGGGAAGGCCGCAGTCGTGGTCCAATCAGTTGCGTTGACTGTACCCGAACTGCCCGCGTCCCAAGTGATGCCAAAGGCATTGCCGGCAGACACGTCGGCTTTGCTCGCCAGGTTGTTGTTGCGTAGATCCCAGTAGCCGATTGCCGTACTGTCGCGCGCAGTGACTGGATTGAGCACTGTCTCGAAGTAGTTGGCCTCGACCAGCGAGTGCCCACCCATGCGGACATTGATGCCGGAAACCAAGACCTTGTACAGGTAGTTGTTGAGCATATGTGAATAGCCGAAACGCTGCAAAGGGGTTCGCGAGCCGACGTTCTCAAAAAGGTTGTGGTGAAAGGTGACGTGGCGAACCGGAGAATCGTCGTCACTGTAGCCGTTCATCGACACCTTGTGATGGTCGTGCATGTAGTTGTAGGAAATGGTGACGCTGTCGGCTCCTTTCTTGATGTCGATCATACCGTCGAAAGCGGTGTCGCCCGCCCCGGCGCAATCAAGCATCGAACTGAACAGTTCGTTGTGGTCAATCCAGATATCTGTAGGAATGCCGCCGCTCATTCCTTCCAATGAAATCATGTCGGAATCACCCCCGCCCGGAGTCAGACCGATGGTCATGTTGCGAACGATGATGTTGCTCGATGAGGACGCGATGTGGATGCCGAAATTGGCGGCAGAGCCATCCGCACCCAGAATCGTGATGTTGCTCTTCTTCTTGATTTCAATGGTCTGTGCCGCCAAGGTGTGTTGCACGCAGGGATCAGGGATGCTCGCGAAATTGAACTTGCCCGTGTACTTGAGCACCAGACCGCCCGATCCCGAGTAGGCATCGATGGCGGCCTGCATGGCCGCCATGTCGGCGACACTAACCGCAGCGGCACTGCCACCGCCGGTCGTGCCCTTGCCATAGCCAAGCGGGCTGGTTTCGGGGGCGCCGGTACTTGCCGAGGAGCCAGCCGCGCCTGCTCCGCCGCCACCCGAACCACCAGCACGGGTGCCCGAGCCGCTGGCGCCGGCAGTGGTCGTGCCCCCGCTGCCGGCAGCACTTCCGCCAGCCCCGCTGGTCGCGGTACTGCCGCCCGCCGTCGTGGTGGAACCCGCCGTCCTGGTCCCGCCCGCTGCCGTCGTGCCCCCTGGTGCCTTGGTTCCGCCCATTCCCGTCGTGCCGCCCATGCTGGTGCTGCCACCGGTAGCCTGGATCCCGCCGGTCATGGCGGTGCCGCCTATGGTCGTTGTGCCGCCCGCGTTGCTCGTGCCGCCTGTCGCTTGCGTTCCACCAGGCGACGTAGTGCCTGCTGCTGAAGTCGCGCCGCCGGTGGCGGTCGATGCGCCGGCCGTGCCCCCACTTGCCACCGTCCCGCCGACCGGCTTGCTCCCGTCAGTCGTGTCGCCTGCACTCGCGACACCGCCAGTTTGCGTGCTTGCTCCGCTGCCCAGCGCAGACGTGCCCGCAGTCCCGCCGAGAGATGCGTCGGGAGTCTTCACAGAAGAGCCTGAGCCGCCGCAGGCACAGACAAGAAGGCAGAAACAGGGGAGGACTCTGAGGATCTTGGGCATGGGCACTCCAGGGCTTCTCGTCACTCATCAAGTGTACGTGACGTTTCAGTTGGTGCCCGCGGTGAGCCTTTCTTTCGGCCACCAACCTCATGCGGACCGCGCATGCCGGTTTCGGCCGAAGAAGTCCGGGCGAGCGGGCACTCAACATCGGCACAGGAGTAATGACGATGAAGCGCAGGCTTGTTCTGGAACTTGGATTTGCCGCCGTGCTCGCGCTCGGTCTGTTGACCGAGGGCTGCAGCAGCGACTCAAATGGCAAAGCCGGCGGCGCCACGGGCAATGCCGGCACCACGGCCTACGGTGGGTCAGCGCAGACGGGCGGCACTCCTTCGGGCGGGACAGCAGTTGCGGCAGGCGGCACGACGTCGGTCCCGGGCGGGACCACGGCTGCGGCCGGCGGCACGTCGCTGGGCGGCACCACGGCTGCGGCCGGCGGATCGACGTCAGCAGGCGGAACCACATCCGCGTCCGGGAGCACGACAACGCCATCGGGCGGCACGACGTCGGCGGGCGGAACCACACAGCCCTCCAGCGCAACGTCTTCCTCAGGCGGCGGCGCAACCGGCGGCAGCAGCCCGGCAGGTAGGTCGACGAACGCGACCGGCGGTAGCATGCGGACCGGCGGCACCAGCAGCGTGACGGGCGGATCGACGACCTCGGCAGGCGGAACTTCCACCGCCGGTGGATCGACCGCAACCGGTGGCACAGGCAAGACAGGCGGAAGCACGGCAACAGGGGGATCCTCAGCCGGCGGCACGACCAGTTCCGGCGGCTGCGACGTTTGGGTGGCGTCGGATGGCAGCGATGCCAGTCCCGGCACACAGGCTTCCCCAGTTGCGACGCTTGCGCATGGCTACGATCTGCTGTGTCCGCCCACCACAGGTGCAGCCAATGGAGCGACCTGTGCGGGCAGCCTGTCGACCATGTGTGTGAAGGCGGGAACCTATCCACTGGCCGCCCGATTTCAAACCAAGAAGACCAGGATGGGAACAGCCTCGAGAATCATCACAATCCAGGCGGATCCAGCCGCCACCAGCAAGCCGGTTCTCGATTTCACAACCCAGCCGCAAGTCAAGACCTGCGATCCAGGCGGCACCATGAACAAGAGCACCATCCTCAATTCCGACGGCAGCGCCGCCGCCGACCAGACCAATCACGGTGGCGTGGATTTGTCTGCTGACTACTACTTATTCAAGGGCTTCGAAGTGAAAAATGCCAATGGCTGGGGCATCAGCGTGCAAGGCCAGCACATCACTGTTCAGGAGTGCGACGTCCACAACAACGGGGACTGTGGCATCAGCATCCGCGCGGGATCGGGTTACACCGACAGCGGAATGAACAACACGATTGTGAATTGCGATTCCCACCAGAACGCCGACAAACCCTGCAATGGAGCCAACGCAGACGGATTTTGCGCCAAGGAGAACTCAGCCACGGCGGGCTCGGGCAACGTCTTTGATGGCTGCCGATCCTGGGACAATGCCGACGACGGATTTGACTTCTACGGTTGGACCTCGCCCGTCACGGTGAAGAACTCCTGGGCGTTCAACATGGGAGCCACCACCGCAGGGTCTGGCAGCAATGGCAACGGATTCAAGATGGGTGGGAACAAGGTATCCGCAGCCCATGTCATGTCCAACGACTTCGCCTTTGACAACAACCAGGACCAGGGCGGCTCTCATATATCCGACTGGGGCTTCACCAACAACTCCAACCCAGCGGCCATGACCTGCAGCAAGTGCGGGGCGTGGAACAACACCAATTCCAACGGTGGGGATTTCCAGAGCATTACCGTTCAGAATCGAGTCACCGCCTCGGCCACGTCGGCGAAAGCGGCGGCGGCCAAACGCAACCCGGACGGAAGCCTGCCGGATATAGCCACGCTCTGAAATGAAGACCGGAGCGCTTTCCTTCGAAGCCCACCTGCGCTAGCCTTGCGCCACTATGAAACCCTTTCTCGATGAGAGTTTCCTGCTTGAGACCAGGACAGCGGAGCGCCTGTACCACGAGTACGCCAAGGATCAGCCCATCATTGACTACCACTGCCACCTGCCCCCTGACCAGGTGGCCGACAATCACAGGTTCGGGACACTCACCCAGATTTGGCTAAACGGCGACCATTACAAGTGGCGCGCCATGCGTTCCAACGGCGTGGCTGAACGCTATTGCACGGGCGACGCGTCCGACTGGGAGAAGTTCGAAATGTGGGCCAGGACCGTGCCGTACACCTTGCGCAACCCACTGTACCACTGGACCCACATGGAACTGGCGAATCCCTTCGGCGTGAAGGGCAAGCTGCTCAATCCCACGACGGCGCGCGAGATCTACGATCACTGCAACAGCACACTGGCCCAAGACGATTTCACCACGCAGGGCTTGCTCAAGCACTTCAAAGTCCTGGTGGTTTGTTCCACCGATGATCCAGTGGATTCACTGGAAGCGCATCAGAGACACGGCAAGGGCGCGAGCGTGGCCACCAAGCTGTTGCCCACCTGGCGCCCGGACAAGGCCATGGCCGTGTCCGACCTAGACGGCTGGAACCTCTGGGTCGAGAAGTTGCAGGATGCCTCCGGCGCGGACATTGGCTCATTCGATGACTTCCTGGCCGCGATCGAGAAGCGCCATGCCTTCTTCCATCAGGTTGGTTGCCGCGTCAGCGACCACGGCTTCGAGAAGATCTTGGCCGAACCCTACGCGGCCCAGCAGCTCGAGGACATCTTCGCCAAGGCGCGAGCAAAGCGGGCTCTCTCGCCGTTCGAGCGGGACCAGTTCTGCTCGGCCATGATGTACGAACTGGCCATCATGGATCATGCGAGCGGTTGGACGCAGCAGTTCCACCTGGGGGCCATGCGCAACAACAACACGCGCACGATGCGCACCTTGGGACCCGACACCGGTTTCGATTCCATCGGCGACTATCCGCAGGCTGCTGGTCTCGCACGCCTGCTCGACCGTTTGGATTCCACCAACCAGCTCTGCAAGACCATCATCTACAACCTGAATCCCGCCGACAACGAAGTCATCGCCACCATGCTGGGCAATTTTCAGGATGGATCGTGTCCCGGCAAGATCCAGTTCGGCGCGGCCTGGTGGTTCATGGACCAGAAGGACGGCATGGAGCGCCAGATGAACGCACTCTCCGCGCTCGGCCTGCTCTCGCGTTTCGTGGGCATGCTGACCGACTCGCGGAGCTTCCTGTCGTACTCGCGCCACGAGTACTTCCGCCGGCTGCTGTGCAACTTGCTGGGAAACGACGTCGAGAACGGGCTCATCCCTGCCGACATGGAACTACTCGGCAACATGGTGCGGGACATCTGCTTCCGCAACGCGCGCGAGTACTTTGGTTTTCTTGCCAAGACCTGATGGTGCGTGGCCTAGCGACGAACGTGCAAAGGCTGCGCGACCTACCGCAAGTCGTGCGGCCGAGGCTCCTCACTCGCCCTTGGGCCCGCGGTGCTGCATCTTTGCCAGCTGGATGAGTTCATCCTTCAGCCGCGTAGTTTCGTGGCTCGCCTCGTCGACGCCGCGCCAGGCATTCCACTCGGACTGGTTGTCCGCGATCGACTCGATGGCCTCGTAGTCCACGTCAGGATGGATCGACAGCAAGTAGTTGCGACGTTGGGTATCGACCGAGACGACTTGGTAGCCCTTGGCGGCGCGGGCCAGAATCTTGGCCGCCGCCTCGGGCGCCGCCTGCTCGCCCCGGCTGCCAGGTCCCAGCATCTCCTGCAAGGAGCGATAGGCGCGTTCGATGTCGGCACGCGGAACGCTCCAGTGAATCCCCAGGGCCTCGAAGTGATCGACCCGATCGATTTTCGCGGCGCGCGCGTTCAGTTGGTCAGCCAGGGTTTCACCGCCTGCGTGCTCGGCCGGCAGCCATTCCAGCGCACCGAAAATATGCAGGACGAACAATATCTGGATGGCAGTGTCCTTGCCGATCCCGCCGCGGGCGAAAATGTCCGAGGCGGATGTCACCCCATCCATGACGTGCTCCACGAAGCGCAATTCCCGCGGTGACAACCCCATCAGCGGGATGATGGGCGCGCGGCTGGGCACCACGCGCGGAGCCTCGCCCACGTGGGGCTCGATGATCTTCATGACATCGGCCAGGTTCAGCGAGCGCAGCGCCGAACGAATCCCATGGATGACCATGCTGACCACGGGGACGCGCTTGATGTTCGGGCGCTGGGGCGCCTCGCCGGTAATCTTGTACTGGCCTTTGGGCCACTCGAAACTGCGGCGAAGCTGCTCTATTTCCAGCGGGCTACCACCCACCCCGCCGCGAAGGATGGCGATGTTGGCGCGTGCGGCTCCGTAGGTCAGCCTGAGATTCCCGTTCAAATGCCGGCGCCGGCCGATGGCCAGCAAGAGCACCGGGATGGGCAACGGCGGTTGCATGCGCAGCGCCCCGCCCAGCGCCAGCGCCGCCATGTCCTGCGCCGTGCGTGGGTTCTTGAAGGCGCCCTCCGAGGGCAAGGTGGGCAGGCTCACCGACGACGCCATTGGGCGTTCCAACGCCAAAGCGGGCGGCGTGTCTGGGCGGCCCGCGGCCGGGGCCGATCGCGACGGGGCAGGCTGGGGCGTATGCTGGGGCGAGACCACGGGATCGCGCCTCGCAGCCGGCGCCTGCTGCGAGACGGACTCGGTAGGGGCAACCGCCCTGTAGTCGACGCTGGGCGGGGGCGTGATGATGGGCGCCTCGCACACCTGGGCCGAACCTTCCCGAGGCGTGGGCCGCAGGTCACGTGCGAACTCAATTTCGGCCGGGGGCACCACCGGATCTTGAGCCGTGGGCTCGTCGCTGACCATCTCAGGCACGGCCTCGGCGCTGGCGTCCGGATTCGCGGCCGAGACGGAACCCGGTTCGGCCGAGGCAGAGGGCGTCTCGATAATCAGGTCCGGCGTGGGTGTGAAGGCGGGAGGCGGAACCGGCTGGCCCCAGCCGGCGCCCGCTGTCACATCGGTCGACGGTTCCAGTGCATCGAGGATCTCGAGGCGAAGCTCACCCGTGGCCGCTGCGGCCAAGTAGGCTGCCCCGCGAGCCACGGCACCCTCGACGTCGCCCGCCTTGTGCGGCTCGCGGCCGAACAGCCTTGCCACCTGCGCACGCACGGCCGGCATCCGGGCCAGACCACCCACCAGGATCAACTCCGTCACCTGGTTGAGTGCGAGGCCCGCCTGGACCGATGCCTCCCGACATACGGTTTCGATGGCGTCGAACAAAGGCCGCGCCACGCTCTCGACCAGCGGCCGATCGAGACTGCCCACCGGCATGCCCGTGACCCCGATGAGCGACGCCAAAAACGGCATACTGACATCCACCATCGCCAGGGTGGAAAGGTTGATACGCGCGTTCTCGCACTGCTCGCGCAGCAGGGCGTAGCAGATGCGGTTCTTCAGGATCTGGCGTTCGTGGTCGGGGGACACGCTGTGGGCCATGGCGCGAACCAGCTGGCCGTCCAGCCAGCTGGCGCCGATGGTCGCATCCACGCTACGGCCCAGGGGCCGCACCTGTCCGGGCGCCAGCGCGATGATGGCAGCCTCCAGCTTCCAACTACCCACGTCCACCACTGCGACGGTGCCGGTGAGCGCGCGCTCGATCAGGTGCGCGGCCGCGGCCAGGCTGGTCGAGACCGCGGTGCCGAGAGGTTTGACGCCGGCCATGCCCACGGCCTCGTCCAGGGCCTGGCGCGCCTCGGGGCTGGCCCACGCCGCCCGTGACAGCGCCACCCCCTCGATCTCCGCCCCGGTGGCCGCCTGCCCCGCGCTGAG
Source organism: Myxococcales bacterium (assembly GCA_003158735.1). Classification (GTDB taxonomy): domain Bacteria; phylum Myxococcota_A; class Polyangia; order Fen-1088; family Fen-1088; genus Fen-1137. Next base: position 14,324 of record PMLB01000388.1, read on the forward strand.
CGCCTCCTTGAGCAGCCAAGAAACCAGTTCCTCGGGCAGATAGCTGGTTTCGCCCAGCCTTACCGCGCCGCCGCCCAGGTGGCGCGCGGGACCGAAGAGCACCTCACCGGGCGACACCATCAGGTGCGCCCGCGCTGCCGATCCCACCAGCGGCCCGCTCCGGCCCAGAGCCACCACAGACGCTACATGGGCCTGCCCATCCGTGGCAGTTACCGGCACGGCCCGACCACGCTGCACGCACGCGATGTGCAGACGCGCACTCCCTACGTCCACTCCAAGAACTGGCACCGTTTCACACTGTCCCTTGGGCCTGATTGTAACAGAAGTGCCTCAACCCGGCACCTGGGCCTCCTCTTGGTCCCCAAGCCCGTGGGCGACCGCAGGTCGCCCCTACCCAGAAAGTAATGCGGCTGGTGCGCGCGCGACCGGGGACTGCCCTCCGCTCCCGCCTAGAAGATACTCGCGGTGCCGGCGATCTCGAGAGTCGTCGCTCCTGAATACGATACCGTAAGCAGCTTCTTGGCCGCATCGTAGGTGAAGTCCGTCCCCGAGGTCAGCGTCACTCCGTTGCGCGCGACACCGGAGCTGCCGCTGCAATACACCTCTAGCTTTCCATCGGTTCCCAGGTCACCGAACTTGATAGTGAGCTTGCCCCCGGCAAGCGAAGAGGTGATGGTCTGCACCGCGCTCCCGGTGTAGTAGTCAAATGAACTGCTGCCGCTGGCGGCAGGGAAGACTTCGATCCTGAGGTTGGCAGCCCAGCCCGCTGTCCAGTTGTTATTGGATTGCAAGATGTCACCACGCGGAATGATCGCCCCCTCCTTCACATACAGCGGGATGGTCGCCAGCGGAGCTGAGGCGGTCACGCTGGTCCCACCGGCATGAATCGTCGCCTTGTCGTTGTAGTCGATCCAATTCCCGGCCGGCAAGTACACCGAACGGCTCGTGGCGCCAGCGGTGGTGATCGGCGCCACGAGAATCTCTCCGCCGTACATGTACTGATTCCAGGTATCGGTGACAGTCGCGTCGCTTGGGTATGCCAGGATCATGGCCCGCATGATGGGCATGCCGGTTTGCGTGGCGTTGTGCGCGTAGGACCGGGTATAGGGGATCAGATCGTGATGCGCCTGGGTTTGGGCCGCGGCAATGTCAATCAATGCCTGATCGAAGCTGGTCCAGACGGTTCGGCTGGGTCCATTCAGCACTTCCATCATGGGAGTGTAGGCGTCGAATTGCAGCCACCTGGCTAGGACTTCCTTGTTCGGGTTGCCGTTGTACCCGCCCGCATCCGAACCAAATATCGGGAAGTTCATGGCCCCGGCCCGAAGCCCAACCTTGATCGACCCGACCAATCCAGCAAAGTTAGCACTGGGATCGCCACCCCAATGAGCAGAATACTGCCGGGCCTTGTCGAATAAGTTCCTGGCAAACAACAAGAAATCAGTGCCGTTGACGGCGGACATCCCTTCATACGACAACTTGTTAAACAGATAGACATTCTCATTCTGCGCTGAATCCGGTTGGTCACCCTCTTCGCCCCGGTCGATCTTGTAGCCGCGCACACCCAGCTTCACAAAAGTATCCAGCTTCCCCTTGAACCAGCTATAGGCGGCGGGGAGGCGTACATCCGCCGCCGGGGAGTCGGTATAGGTGTTCACCGCAAAGTTGTAGTTGTTGGCTTTCGCCTCGGTCAGGAGCTGGTTGAAGCACCGGTTGCCCGTCCAAAGGATCAACTTCATGCCCCTGGTATTCAAATCGGTGATCATCTGCGCGGGATTGGGGAAAGTGCTGTCGAAGTCCATATTGCCCCATCCCCCCGACTTACCGCTCTGATTCAGCGGGGTTCCATACGGCCGGTCAATCCATATGGCGGAGGCCGGAATCTGGTGGAGCCGCAGGTTGTCCGCATCCTTGATCACCAGCGCCTGACTGCTGGAGACGCCTTGCGCGGCCCAATCGTCATGATTGTCATCGCGCCACCAAATTGAATCAAAGGCCCAGACCGGAGGCATGAACGAAGGTCCGGCCAGACTGTTGTAGCGGCCCAGGATGTCCGCATAGGCAGGACCGTAGATGATATCGTATTGCAATTGCGGGCTGTCGAAGTTGAAGCTGGTCTTGTTGCTCACCGCCACCGCATAGTGGCCTTTCGCCACCGATTCGGCGTAGATGCCGTATTTCTTGGAGGTCACATAGAACGGCGCCCGCGCGCTGCTGTAGTTGATATCGGAATTAGTCTGGAACCCGAGCAGATCCGCATCCGCGCCTCGGTTGTCGAGGTTGCCACTAGTGCCCAGGTGATAGCCCCAGATTCCGTAGTAGTGTTCACTCTGATCGTTGAACTGTTCCTTGACGTTGGTGGGTGTGCCGCTGTTGTAGGTCAGCAGGACCTGTAGCATTTCTGGGCTAGTGAACGCGAATTTGACATGGGCAGTGTTTGTCGTTCCGCTCAAAGCCAGGGTTGCATCCAGCGTCGTTCCGGTCGTGATGAATCCACTGGCAGCAGCAGTGGTATAGGCTGTGCCGCCCACCGTGAAGGTCGACGCCGACTGGGATAGCAGGACTTCGCCCGAAGATATCTCAGTCACTTTGAAGGAGTAGGGACTAGGGGTGACTTCAAGCTTCAACGTGGAAGACGCCAGAGTCGTGCCTGAACCCGCATCGGGCGCAACCACGGGGCCGGTATCGCCTGCCGCCGGGCGATTGTCGACCGCCGCATCCAGCGTGGCGAAGGCGACGTCGCCCGTGACCGGACGATTGTCGACTGCCGCATCCGGCGTGGCGGCCGGCGCATCGGGCGTGCTCACCGACCCGCTGTCACCCGTGACCGGACGATTGTCGGCCGCCCCATCCAGCGTAGCGACCCGCGCATCGGGCGTGCTCACCGACCCGCTGTCACTCGTGACCGGGCGATTGTCGGCCGCGCCGACAGGACTGTCCGTGGGTGTGAGGGGGGCAAGGTCAGCGCTCGTCGCGTCGAGACCGGGGATGTTCCGCGCATCAGTTGTGACTGACGAGCCATCTTGGGTCACTTCGCCCATCTTGCTACCGCCTCCGCTGCAGCCAGCGAACGCGAGCGGGGCTGCGAACAGCGCGAGGGCAAGAGAACATCGACGTAGCCTAGCCATTTCGGTTCCTTTCGATCGTCGATCCGCTGCAGACCGAGGCACGCGGCAGAACAGGTATTTTACCACGGACGGTCGCGTTGCAGGTTTTCCTCGGCCAAGGACCTCCCTGACCAACCGGCGACCTACTTCTTGAACAGCCGACCCATGATTCCGCCCCGCGGGGGATCGGAATCCTTGTGTGCCGCGCTTTTCCGGGTGCGCCGCATCTCCAACAGGCGCATCTCGCGCGTCGCCTCGATGAACTCCTTGTCCTGGTTGACCGCCTCGCGGAAGGCGCGCTCGGCGCGGTCGGGCTCGTTGAGAAATTTCCAGATCTGGCCGAGCCAGTAGTGGCCGCGCGAAAAGCGTGGCTGGGCCGCGACCACGTCCGCAATGATCCGCTGCACCTCACGCACGACGGCTTCTTTGCGCCCGCGGGGATTGTCGAAACGCGCCCAGGCCCAGTAGGCCCGATACTGGGGCTCACCCGGGCTGGCCTTGCTGGCGGCCGCGAAGCACTCGATGGCCTTGGCGTGATCGCCGCGCCTGAGCAGAACTTCCCCCTTGAGAAAGCTGGTCTCCGCGTCGAGCACGGTGGGAATGGTACTGCCCACTGGTTTCTTTCCGCTGCGTCCGTCCAGGTACTCGGCCCGCCGCGTGAGATCGCCCAGGACCATGGCTGCCTCGCTCATGCGGGCCAGGATGCGCTCGGCCTCGGGTACCAGTTCGGACAGGCCAGCGCCAGCCAGGCGGTCGGGATGGTAGCGCCGGGCTGCGCGGATGAAGGCTGAACTGACCTCGCCGGCAGCGGCTGACTCCGACACACCCAACAACTCGAAATGCGACAACGTGTCGAGTTTTTCGGTTAGCTCCAAGATCGCGGTTCGCAGAGCCACGTCAGGCGCTGGCACGGACTGGATCGAAGACGCGGCGGCTCGCACACCCACAACCCGCGGCGAGGAACCTGGCGTCGGAGACGAGCGCCTGGGGATTGCGCTGGCACGCGCCGGTGCCGCAGCGTCGGGCGCGGAGGGCGGCCGAACCGGGCTTGCCATCGCTACAGGCGCCGCTTCGGGCGGTGCAGGCGCCACCACCACCGGGATGCTTGCCGATGGCCGCGGGGCTGGCGCAGCCGGCGGCACCTCGGCCTGGGCCGGACCGCCCAGCGCTGAAGGAAAACTGTCCGAAGCTGTGTCGCGGAGCTTGATCACGGGAGCCGAACCGCCCTGCACCGGAGCCTCGCCAAGGTTCTGCCGCTCGAGCAGATCCGCGTAGTACAGGGAAAGCAGAACCGTGCGCAACTCTAGCGGCCGCGCGGTCAGGGAATCGATTGCATCCAGGCTCATCCAGCGGGCGCGCAGGGCCGCCACCATGGGATCGTCGGCCGGGATGCCCATGGCGGTGATGAAAGAGAGCGACACGGATGTCAGGCGAAATTCCTGACCCCACAGTCGCGACAACTCGCGGGTGACGCGGGGCAAGTCGTAGGCCGAGTGGATAGCGGGATAGAACAAGGTGCGCGGATCGACCCGCATGATGGCCAGGTCATCGCCCTCGCCGAAGCTGTGCGCATCGAGGTAGATGGCAAACGATCCCTCGGCCACACAGAACAGGCGTGTGAGCTTGCGCCGCATCTGATCCTTGAGTACGGCGGAGAGCGATTCCTTGTTGAGAGCGCCCATTCCCTGCAACGCCTCGCCCAGACGCATCCCGCTGGTCACCATGGCATCGGCCCGGGCCACAGCTTCCTGTGGCACCAGCCCATATTCGACCAACACCCGATCCAGGCGATCGATGTCCACCGGGCGATGCACGTGCACCGGCATTCCAGTGCGCAGATAGATCTCGCTCTCATCACCGGTTCCGTCGCTGATGGACAGGCTGCCGGTGACCTGTTTACGAAACACTTGTTGCAGCAGGCGTGCCACCGGCCGCTCCTGCAACGATCCGGACGCAGAGGGGCGCTTTTCGTGCGTCGAGGCCATCACCGCTTCCCGAAGCCTGTGAAGTTTGCGACCTTCATACCCAGCGTGCAAACGTATACATCAAAATCCCTCCGCAAGGCAGCTCTGACGAACGACGGTTCCGGGTGTAGAGTTTCATGTGCGTGTCTATCGTGGTCTTCGTCAATCCGGGATCGCGGGCCAATCGCCGAGATCCGGACCATGCGCGACGTTTCTCCCGAATTTTGGGTGAGACAGGCCACGTACTGGCCCCAGCTAGTTCCGATGCGCTGGCTGCTGAAGCGCGCCAGGTGGCAGAGGCCCAGCCTTCGATCATCGGCGTGCACGGTGGCGATGGCACCCTGCATTGGACGGTCACGGCGCTGCTGCGCGCCTACGGCGAGCGTCCCCTGCCCCCGCTGGCGCTGTTGCCCGGCGGCACCATGAACGTGGTGGCGTCCTCGCTGGGCATCCTGGTGCAACCCGAAACGCTGCTAGCGCAGTTGGCCGCCGCGCAGAGGGACGTCAGTCCGCCCTCGCTCGTGGTGCGCCGGTGCATGAAGGTTCAGGACGAATACGGCTTCGTTTTCGGAACCGGCCTCATCAGCAACTTCCTCGAGGAATACTACGCCAAGGGCGACTACGGGGCGACCCGCGCGATCTGGCTCCTGCTGCGCTCCATCGTGTCTGAAGCCACCGCCGGGCGCTACGCCAGACGCATCTTTCGTCGCTTCCACGGCCGGGTCTTTGTCGACGGGCAGATCCTTCCCTGGGCGACGCTGCTCGGGCTGGGCGCCGCCACGGTCAGCGAGGTCGGCCTCGGCTTCAAGCTCAACCACCGCGCCGACGATCATCCCGGCCGCTTCAGTGTCCTCGCGATTCATTCATCACCGCTGGGCTTGACCCGGGATCTGTCAGCGGTGCGCTGGGGCCGCGGCATCTCGCCCCGCCGCGCCTGGAGCGCNNCCCGCTCTTTCGTTCATCAGGCCGCGAAGCGGTTGAAATGCGCCCCGCCCCGGCGATACCATTGGCCTTCTCATGAGTACCTCCTTTCCGCTCGACGGCATGCGCGTTCGTTTCTCGGGCGAAACCAATGTGGGGATCACGCGGGACCACAACGAGGATTCCTTCTATCTCCCCACCCACGATCGCCTGGCCATCGTGGCCGACGGCATGGGAGGCCACGCCTCGGGCGAGGTGGCCAGCCGGCTGGCCGTGGAAACTATCGCCAACTACTTTCAGACCACCGAGGAGGCGCAGGAGCTGACCTGGCCCTACAAGATGGATCGCGGTCATCGCTTCCAGACCAACCGGCTGGTCAGTGCCATCAAGCTGGCCAATCTCAAAATCTACGACGAGGCGGAACGCAACAGCAGCTGCCACGGCATGGGAACCACGGTGGTCTCTGCCCTGTTTGCCAACGGCGCCCTCTTGATCGGCCACGTGGGCGACAGCCGGCTCTACCGTCTGCGCGACGGAAAGCTTGAGCAGATGACCCAGGACCACTCCCTGCTCAACGACTACATCAAGATGAAGCGTCTCTCCGCGACCGAGATCGCGAATTTTCAGCACAAGAACGTCATCGTGCGCGCCCTGGGCATGAAACCCTCGGTCGAGGTGGACGTGATTGTGGATCAACCACGCCTGGGCGACCTGTATCTGCTATGCACCGACGGTCTCTCGGGCATGGTGCCCGACGCCGAGCTCGCTGAAATTGCAACCAGCGTGAGTGATCTCGACAAGCTGTGTGAACGTCTGGTGACCGCTGCCAACGACCACGGCGGCCTCGACAACATCACGGTGGTGTGCGCGCGCTTGGAGCCACTCTAATCGCTGTCCCCACACGCGCTTCGCCCAGTCTTGATTGCCTGCTGGCCGCGGGTCCCGACCCGGAGGGTGCACGGCCGCGCCTGGAACGACTGATCGAGGCCGGGGCCTCGCTGCCCGAGGACGAAGCGAGCCTGGGCCTGTTGGCGACGCTGCTGTCGAGTGGCAGCTTCCTCACGGATCTGCTGCTGGCCGACGTGGGTCGTTTGGTCGGGTTGCTGGCCGATCCCTTTCTCGACCGGCCCAAGCCGCGTGAACACACCATGGCCGAGGTCAAAGCCGCGACGGCCGACTGTGCCGACCTGGCCGATGTGCAGTGCCGGCTGCGTCGCTATCGACAGGTCGAGATGTTGCGTCTGGGCGCGCGCGAGCTGAAGCCCGGCAACACCCTGGAAGTGGCGCGCGATCTCTCGGCCCTGGCGGATGCATGTCTGGAGGCATCTGTCGTTTTCTGCGAATCCCAGCTGCAATCGGGCTACGGCGCCCCAGTATGTGCCGATGACAGCCCCGGCTTCGTGGTGCTGGCCATGGGCAAGCTGGGCGGCGAGGAGTTGAACTTCTCCTCGGACATCGACCTCATCTACGTGTACTCGTCCGACGAGGGCCACGCGGGCTCGCTTAGTCTGCACGAGTACTACAGCCGGCTCTCACAGATGGTCACGCGCGCGGTCGCCGAGATCACCGGCGATGGTTTTGTGTTTCGCGTGGATTTGCGCTTGCGGCCGGAAGGCGGAAGCGGCGCCATTTGCAACTCGCTGGCCGCGGTCGAGAGCTACTACGAAACCTTTGGCCGCACCTGGGAGCGCCAAGCCCTGCTGCGCGCGCGACCGGCCGCGGGCGATCTCGACCTGGGCGCGCGCTTTCTCAGGACCGTCGAGCCCTTCGTGTTCCCGCGCTCGTCAGGACCGCGCACCTTGGACGAAGTCCGCTCGCTGCGCCAGCAGTTCGTGGACAGCACCCGTCATCCCGGCTGGAACGTCAAGCTGGGGCAAGGCGGGATTCGCGACGTCGAGCTGGTGGCGCAGGCGCTGCAGTTGCTCTACGCCGGCAAGCGGCCTGACCTGCGCGAGCGGGCCACCCTACCCGCGCTGCACAAGCTGGGGCTGGCGGGTCTGCTGACCGCGCAAGAAGTCCGCACGCTCTCCGAGGCCTATCACCTGTGGCGCGCGGTCGAGCACCGCATTCAGCTTGAACAAGGCGCGCAGACCCACGAGCTGCCGGCTGAGCCGAGCGGCCGCGAGCGCCTGGCGCGACGGCTGGGCCTGGCCGGCCACGCCGAGCTGGATGCGCTGGTGGCTGAGCAGCGCGAGGCGGTCAGCGCGGTGGCCGAGACCTTGGGCGAGCCGGAGCAGGGACCGTCGGCCATCGTGCTGCGCCTGCTCGATCCGGCCCTGCCCCAGCCGCAACTCTTGGCTGACCTGCAATCCTGCGGCTTTTCCGACGTGGATGCGGCCGCGGAAAACCTGGAACTGGTGCGCGGTCGCCTGGCGCCCACCTGGCTGGAAGAGGCCATCGCTTCGCCCAATCCCGATCGCGCCTTGGATCGCTTTCGCGATCTGTCGGTGCGCGCATCGACCGGGCTGGAGACCATGCTGCGCGAAGATCGCCAGCTCCTGACTATTTTGGCGGCCCTGTTTGGCACCAGCGAGCGGCTATCGCGCCACCTGCTCACCCATCCTGCCACTTGGCCCAATCTGCTCTCGGGTCCAGGCGATCCACGGCCGGATCCCGTCGAGTGGCAAGCCCGGCTGCCAACCCGCCTGGCCGGCTGCGACTACGAAGAAGCCCTGCGCGAAATGCGCCGCTTTCAAGCCGAAGAAATCCTGCGCATCGGATTTCACGACGTGGCCGGCAATCTGCCTCACGAAGAGGTATCGGCCCAACTGGGCCGCTTGGCCGAGGCCTGCCTGGCCCAGGCGGTGAATCGCGTGGCGGCAGAACTGGAGGCGCGCCTGGGAAGGCCCGACGCCGAGCTGACCATTCTGGTGCTGGGCAGTTGTGGCGCGCGCGAGATGCGCTACGGCTCAGATTTGGAATTGGTTTTCCTCTACCAACACGGAGGCACGACTTCTGCAGGGATCGACTATCAGGACTGGTTCGGCCGCCTGGCCCAGCGATTGATAGGTGCCTTGGGCGCCTTGCTGGAAGAGGGGCGTCTGTACAATGTCGACACGCGACTGCGGCCCTCGGGATCGCAGGGACTTCTGGTCACCACCTACCAGGCCTTTGAGGACTACCATCACGAATTTGCAGCGCCCTGGGAACGTATGGCGCTGCTGCGCGCGCGGCCCGCGTTCGTGTTGCCCGGCGCGGGCGTGCCCAGTGATTTTGGCAATCGACTAGAAACCATCGCCTATCAAACCCCGCCCAATGATAATTCCCTGCGCGCGGACCTGCTGCACCTGCGCCAGCGCATCGAAAGCGAGCGCGCGGGCGATCCGCACGAGTCTCTGCATCTGCGCTTTGCGCCTGGCGGGCTCACTGATCTCGAGTTCATCGCAGCCTGGGGCCAGCTTCGCCATGGCGAGGCTGACCCTGCCCTGCGCACCACCCATCCGCCGACTGCTCTGCAGCGCATGGCCGACCAGGACGAGCTCGCCGCGGCCGTGCTCGACGACTATCGCTTCCTGCAGCGAGCCGGCCTACGCCTGCGACTAATACGCGATCAGCATGACGACCGCTTGCACATTGAGGACCGCTCTCCCCTGGCGCGCAGTTTGGACCTGAGCGAGGCGCAACTGGGCTACGAGCTAAGCAATCGAATGGAGCGAGTGCGCGCGGAGTTTGTGCGAAGGTTGGGGTGATTCCGCACGGCAGGCGTGGCCGTTCACGGCGGAGGGCTTGTCTCGCGCAGAAGTGCCCGCTTCGAAGGGACCTCTATGGACATTGACAAGCAGACTGGGCCAGGGAGCTATCGGAGCTGCAGCTCACAGGCGAAAAGGTAGCAAGCGGAAACCACGGCTCATCAAAGCGCCACGACCCAGACACTTCGTGTGTCACCGACAGCGGAATGCTCGCGCCTATGCGTTGCCGCGAAGCTGTGGCACGATGCTGATCATGAAACAGCGGGCCTTCCTGAACAAGTGGGGCCTGTCGCGCCCCAAGATGGCCGAAGTCAAGGACTTGACTGCTTTGGAGCAGAGTCGACGCCTGCCCGCGAACCAAGACATCAAGCGCCCATAGCCCATGCCCGCGCGCCAGCCGTCCGACAAGTTCCTAATCGCGTTCTCCTTCGCCGGAGAACAGCGCGACCTTGTGCGCGCTATCGCCGAATCGGTCGAGAAGAAACTCGGCTACAATACGGTCTTCCTCGATGAGTGGTTTGAACACTGGCTCGCCGGTGCCGATGCTGACCTGAAGCTTCAAAAGATCTATGGCAAGGGCTGTGCGCTGGCAGTGGTTTGCGTCTCAGAAACTTACGGCAACAAGCCCTGGACTCGCGCCGAACACGCCGCAGTCCGCGCGCGAGTGATACAAGCCCGCACAGCCTCGGACGATCGCGAACAGAGCGGTATCCTTCCGATCCGGGTCGGGGACGGCGACGTCGAAGGAATCCTCTTCACCGACATCGTTCCCGACGTGCGCACGCGTTCGGCAGACCAAGCGGCCGAACTTGTCGTTGATCGGCTCCGCCTGGTCATCCCAGACCTCAAAACCAAATCAGACGACACGCCCACGGCGCCCGGGCGCGCTGTCCCCGAGCGCGATTCTTGGAAACCAAAACGGATCTGGGCCGCCGCGGCAGTCGTTGCGGCAGTGCTGCTTCTGGGCGCGTTCCTGCTGTTCCGCTCCGGCATCCCCAAGGCTGAGATAGAGTGCTCAGTGGCCGAGGTCGGACAAAACATGGAGAATCTCGGAGTCAAAGAAACACTCGTGCGACCGGAACAAGATGGTACTGTGAGATTTGCCATCACCCTCGCCAACAAGTCGAAAGTTCAGGCAAAGAACGGCTCTGTCTTTCTTAGAATTTGTGAGGCATGCGAGTTCGCCGAAGAGCCTCCGGGGTTTTACAAGCAGTTGGTCGAGAAGAATCAGGACAGAGAGATGGACTTCCCGACCTTGCATGCCTATACAGGGTGGCCGATACCTCTGAGAATTAGGATTCCGCCGGGAAGCCGACAATTTGCAGTAGGCGTTACTTCTCGATGTGAGAACTGTGTGTTTCGTCCCACTGAAACACTCCTTATCCGATACTAAGTCTAGGTGCATCCGCGAAGATGGCTGCGGCTTGGATCGCGCTGCCCCAGGTTTGCCTTTGACAAAGCGGCGTCGACGACCCTGATCTGCCGGAATGGACCGGCCGAATCGCCTCGCCTCTACCCCGCCCGCAACAGCGCTCCCACGGACCAGTCGTAGTCGGGTCGCGTGCCATCCCTTTGGGGCAGGTTGCTGTCCGGCCCAAGGTCGAGCCCGCGGTCGGTGGCCCACTCGTGCAGCGACTCGAGCACGGCTTCGACCATTTGCCTCTGAATATGTCACTGGCGCTCCCGCCAGCGCTTATGGACGGAAGGGCGGCGCGTTCTTGGGCTTGTCCGTGACCTTGCCCGCGCCTTTGCCCCTGAATCCGATCTGACGGCCGGTCAGGGTCGGCATCAGGTTCTCGATCGCGGAGTACAGGGAAACGATACCTTTGCGATGAACCTCGATGCTCTTGTCGTGAGCCGCGAACTTCAGGTCCATCTTTCGCTCCAGCTCGTCTACCTTCGCGGCGAGCGGGCGGTTCGTGGCAAGGATGCGCCGGAACCGCACGAAGGCCCGCACCACCAGAATGCTCATTTCCACGGCTCTGGGCGAGTTCAGCACCGAGGCGGCCATAAGCGCGCCGTGCTCGGTGAAGGCATAGGGAAGCTTTCGGCGGCCTCCACGTCCTTGACGCGCGTTTGATGTCGCAATTTGCGATATCAAAGAATTGAACTCCTGCGAGGTGAGCTGAAAGGCAAAGTCAGGGGGGAACCGGGACAGATTCCGCCTTACCTGCTCATTCAAGCGTCGGGTTTCGACGCCGTACAGAGCGGCAAGATCCGAATCGAGAATGACCCTGTGTCCACGCACGATGAGAATCGTCCGCTCCACGCGTCCCACTTGGGCAAGGCTAGTTTCAGTCACGGTCGGTCTCTCGACGCGGCCGTGTCGTTGCACGCCTCGTACTCCGTTTGGCCCTTCTGGTCGTGGCATGCCAGGTTTTCGGCAACAAGAGGAAATAGTTGTCAGGAATCGGCCGGTTAGATCGCCTCGCCTCCAGCCCGCCCTTAACAGCGCCCCCACCGCCCAGTCGTAGTCCGGCCGCGTGCCATCCCAGAGGAGCAGGTTGCTGTCCGGCCCAGGCAACCTCTACCCCGGCGGGCAGATGAGGGGAATCATCTCGCGCCGGTTGCGCCGGTAGATGCGGAAGTCCTTCCGATCGACCGTGATCACCGGGAGCTTGAGATAAAGCTCGCTCATGCGGATCAGACAAAGATCCGCGAAATCGGGATCGCGATCGGCGTAACGCTCAGCCAAGGTCTGCAGTTGTACCAGGTGCGCTGTGCAATCGAATGCGGAAAGCACCAGTCCATCGCGAACCATGGCCAGCACAACCAGGACGCTGCGCAGGTGGAAGGCTGCCTCGGCCAGAACCGCTTCGCAGGTAAGAAGCGGTTCACTGACCTGTTCGGCCACCCCGACCGCCCAGTTGTGGTAGCGATCGTCCCGGTTGGCGAAGGCCACCAGGAATCCCGTGTCGGCGATCCCCTTCATAACCGCGAAAAGCCTTTGCGCGAAGACAGATCCTTGGGCCCCTTCACCGCTCCCGCGAGTCGCATGAAGGGTCGCGATGATTTCCCTGCCCGGGCCTGTTCCAGTTTCTCGCGAACCAGGTGGCCCTGCGACACGCCCGCGCGTGCGGCGGTATCTTGCAGCCACGCTGCCAAATCATCTGGGACCCGAAGAGTGACCGTATGACCCATTTGGCAGAAGTGTAATACGCTCGAGCTGGCCGTGCAAGCCTAAGAGCGCAGCTACGTCTACCCCGCCCGCAGCAGCGCCCCCACGGCCCCGTCGTAGTCAGGCCGCGTGCCATCCCAGAGAGGCAGGTTGCTGTCTGGCCCAAAGTCGAGCCCGCGGTCGGCGGCCCACTCGTGCAGCGACTCGAGCACGGCTTCGACCATTTGCCTCTGAATATGTCACTGGCGCTCCCACCAGCGCTTATGGACGGAAGGGCGGCGCGTTCTTGGGCTTGTCCGTGACCTTGCCCGCGCCTTTGCCCTTGAATCCGATCTGACGGCCGGTCAGGGTCGGCATCAGGTTCTCGGTCGCGGAGTCACACAGCAACCCAAGAACCGTCTTCAGAAGGGCGATGCTCTCGACCCGGTTCGGCGATATGCTGTGCGCACTATGCAAATGGCCTGGATGGAAAGAGGGCAGACTAGGGCTTGGCTTCGATCTTGGTGATAACCTGCCCACTTGACCCGGAGGCAGCCATGACTCGTTCGATTCGACCTGGAACTGGTTGTGGTGTTTTCTCCGCTCTTCTCTTCGCCGCACTGGCTGGCTGTGGTTCAGGCGGCTCGGGCAATTGCACGCGCGTGGCCGGAGGGACACCTCCTGCCGTCGATGAGGTAACCGGGCTCCAGTTCAGTACGGCAACCACGATCCCGTCCAATCCCGCGCCTGCCGTACAGGTCACGGTGACCGATGTGGCGAAGGCCCAGGACGCATACCAGGCGACGCTGGCACTGCCGGTGTTTCCGCCGGGAGTCTACAATTGCCCCGCAGATTTTGGCGTCACCTACCAGCTAAGCTTCCTTCTCGCAAACGGCAGCAACCTGACGGTGACAGAGAACCCGAGCGGCTGCTCGGTCGCGAACATCCCAGGCACATGCGTGCGATCCGTGGGCCCCACCTATTGGAGCCAGCTCGCACAGGACCTCGGCATACCCGAAGCTGAGATCGATCCCTATCCCGCGAACGTAGGAGGAGACGCGTCCGCACAAGACGGAGCGACGAGCGATGCGCGCGGTTGCCTGGGCAGCGCTCCGCTGTGTGCTAGCGGGACGGCGGGTGGCGAGTGTGGAGACTGGCTCACGGACGCCCAGTGCGCAGGCAGCACGTGGAAGTGTCCCACGGGAACGATTGCCGCGAGTCTCTGTGGTTGCTTCGACTGGCAGCCGACGTGCTCCCCAGGCACGGCCGGCGGCGCATGCGGGTCCGAGACCGTCTCGCCGATTTGCGCTGGGGGACACTGGAGCTGCCCGGACGGGACGGTGTCCTCCGACGACTGTGCCTGCGTGCTCTCCGGCGACGGGGGAGCCGCAAGCGACGGCGGCTGTCCCTGAAGGCCGAACGGGACTCGCCAACCGTCCTGTACCTAGAAGCTGCCCCAGCGCGCGGCCGTCCGGCGCGGTGAATGCAAATTCGTGGAAGGCCCGCAGACTACTGCAGGACGCGGACAAGGGCTGCGCTGGCGGCTGGGACATATACTGAAACGGTGTTTCCCGAAACCGTCTGAATGTAGGGTGCATTGCGAGGCCAATCGCCCGCCACCGAGACCTGGGCGCCAGCAAGGGTCACGTTCCCTGCTGGTGCCGCCAGTGAGCCGGCAGGCGTGCCCTGCAAATAGATCGCGCTGGCGCTACTCACCGCGGATCCCAGATCCACGGTCGCGTTGACGCCACTTGAGGCATTCCTGTTGTTGAGCACCACGCTGGCAAATCCGTCCGCCTTGATGGCCCACGCGGTGAAGTATTGGGCACTGGTGGTGACGGTCGTGGAAACCATCGAGCCTGTGCCGGCTTGGGTGAAGAGGAGCATACCGTAGTATTCCGGCTGTACCGCCACCACGACGCCACCGCTCTCCTTGAGCGGCTCATAGTAGAAGGGAACCGTTCCATCCATTCCATTCTCATCGCCCTCGAAATTGACGCCGCTGCCGCCACGCTTGGCAACCTCGAACATGTAATCGATGGCCCAGAGAGTCGAGATGAGCGTGTCGCTTAGGCCCTGCTGACCGTGACCGGAGCAGGTGTTGTTTTCGTCCATGCGCCAGCCTGGGAGGTTGTTCTTGGTCGCTGCAGCCTGGATGGTATCGAAGATGTCGGTGAGTTGGGTCGTTGTTATCTGGAGGTTGGCCAATGAGCATTCCGACGAACTGGATGCGGCAACGTAGGAGTGCTGCGCCAGAAGAGTGAACTTGCTCCCATATTTCGCCGTCATGGTGTCAGCAAATGGAGCACTGAACGTGACGGCAGATTTACTGGTGCAGCCCGGGCCAACCAACAGAGCCCCTGGCGTGGCGACGATGGCGTCTGCGAAGCTCTCGTAGTCGGCTGTTTGGGAGTCCCAGCTCCCAAATTTGTCGGGCTCGTTACCGATCTCGATTCCGACGATGCTCGACGGACACTGGCTCATGACATAGGCCGCCTCTGCTGAGGAGGCGGGCACGTCGTCCACCTGAAAATTGACGCCATAGATAGCCTTGCTTCCCGTTGCGGCCAGAAAGTCGCAGAAATGGTCGACTCCGCCGGTCGTGACCTTGGTGTTGAACGGCGGGCCGTTTGGCTGCGAGGGTGCGGTCCCCGTGCCAACCCAGGAACAACGTTCGACGTCGTTGGCTCCCAGCCGCAGCATCGGAGAACCAAGGAGCTGGTAGAGCGCAATCAGATCGGTGTTGTTGCTGGTGAGCGAGCCATTCATGATGTGCGTCTTTTCGCTGCTGAACCCGGTGAAGTCGGCACCGATCGTCCCTAGGGTAGTGTTGGCGTTCACCGTCACGGTGGCCGTGGTCCCTGTGCCCGAGGGACCGCCAGGCACAGGCGTTCCCCATCCGGGGGGCGCGGCCGGGAGTGTTCCATCCTCGGGATACAGGCCGAATCCGCAGCTTGAGACCAAGGCGAAAACAGCGAGAAGGCCGCGCATCAGAATGTCCCCTGGGCTGACAGTCCCGCAATTTTGGGTCCAACCATGGGTGCCAGCAGGGCAGAACGACTGCGCATCTACTTCGGTCCTTCGGGCGCCGATTGTAGCCGACGCGCGCCAGCGTGTCGTCAAGCAAGTCTCACCGACAGTTGCACTTGCGCCGACTCTATGGTTTCTGTGCTCTGTGGTGACAAGAGTCAGCCAACCGGCCGCGCGTCGTCTCGCCGCTCTCATCGCGAGCCTGTGGTGCTTGCCCGCGGCTGCTCAGCCGACGGAGACCGGAGAATTTCGCACTCCCGATCTGGTCGAGCTTTCGCGCCTCGATGCCAGCATCCATCTCGACATCCGCTATGCCACCACCGACAACTTCACGGGCCACAAGCTCTACGCCGAGGCGCGGGCGTTTCTGCAGCGACCGGCGGCCGAGGCTCTCTTGCGCGCGCATCGGGCGCTCAAGGCGCACGGCTACGGCCTGCTGGTCTTTGACGGCTACCGTCCCTGGTCGGTGACCGAGACTTTCTGGCAGGTGACCCCACCTGACAAGCACAAGTTCGTGGCCGACCCACGGAAAGGCTCGCGCCACAACCGCGGCTGCGCGGTCGATGTGGGCCTGTACTATCTGCGCACGGGGAAGGAGGTCGCCATGCCCAGCGCCTTTGATGAAATGTCGGAGCGAGCTGCGGCCGACTACCAGGGCGGCACGACGGAACAACGACGCCCTCGCGCGCTTCTGCGCCAGGCTCTGGAGAAAGAGGGGTTCAAGGTCAACCCCGATGAATGGTGGCACTTCGACTACCAGGACTGGCGCCTGTATCGCGTCCTCGATCTACCGTTTGCCGAAATCCATCCCAGCCCGCGTGCTCCCGACGCGGGACAGCCGTAGCTGAGACTCGACAAGGAAACGCCTATCGAACAGCTTCGATCACAGCCAGGTGGTCCAGGCCTCGGGCACGAAGCCCACCGTGGCGCGATCGCCGGCACGCACGATGGGGGTGCGCAGCAGCAGGGGATCGTCGAGCAGCGCCTGCTCGATGCGTGGACCCGTCGGGGCGGCGTACTTCAGACCGCGCTCGAGGTAGCGTTTGCCCTGGCGATCGATCAGGTTCTCGACCCCGGCCACGGCATTCGCGATCTTGCGCAGCTCGCCGGCTGAGGGACCCTTGCAGGCCAAGTCGATCATCTGGAAGGACACGCGGCGCTCCTTGAAAAAGCGCTCGGCCTTGCGCGTATCAGGGCACTTGCGCGTGCCGAAGATCTGGACGTTGTCAGCGGGCATGGGGCGCCATCATAGCCGTACGGCTCACTGTTGCAGCAAGTCCAAGGTGTGCTGGACCAGTTGCGGATCGAGCCGCTCGCCGTGTCCAGGCACGACCACATCGGCCGGGAACCTCACCATTGCGCGAACCGCATCAGGCCACTGGCTCATGTCCGCGTCGGCCACGTTCCCAATCTTGTCTCCGCCCAAGATCATGCACCCGCCAAAAAGCAGACGCCGTTCCGGGAAGTAGACCACAACCTTGTCGGGCGCTTGTGACGGTCCCGGCCAGAGCACGACGACCTCTTCGTTCCCGAACTTCAGATGCAGCCCCTCGGGAAGGGCAAACAGCCGCGTGGGCGGAAGCAAGACCATGTGCGCGTGGGCTTGATACATAGGCGACGTCTTGTCACCAATGAGATCAAGAACGGTCTTGCGTGTGCGCTCACCTCGGCGCTGCAGGAGATCGGCGGTTTCTTTCGACCCGTAGATCGGGACTCCTCGCTTCACCAAGGCAGCGTTGCCGCCCAGGTTGTCCACGTGATAGCCGGTGTTGATGGCGATGATTCGGCGCTGCCCGAAGTGCGCGTCGGCCCAATCAAGCAGGGATGACATGGCTTCCGGCGTGTACGTGCTGCCGACTATCACCAAGTCAGAATTGGCCATCTCGATGAGCAGCGAGTTGCCTGGCCATGGAAAAGAATGCGTGACCACGAACGCGCCGTTTCCGATCTCCTTGACCGTGAGATCGGGGGCGAGGTCGATGTGTCCCCTGGACTGCGGAAAAACCCGGCGCGAAGTTGGACTATTCTGGGCTGCGCATGCAAGCAGCAGTACGCCCAACGCCAGGCACGCGAGGGTCTTCTTGGTCAGCGACGTCAAGGGTCGGGCTTGGGTATCACGGGTCATCTTTATAGTCTACCGCCGGGCGGACCATCGGCTCACTGTTGATGCGGACATTGCCGGCGGGTTGACGTACTATCCCCAAACTGCCGCCCACAAGGGATAGGACCCATGCTCCAACACAGCATCCAGCTCCACAGCATCGACTACGTTTTGCTCGTCACGTACTTCCTGTTCGTGCTCGGGATAGGCTTCGTTCTCCGTCGCACGGTCAGTGGCAGCAAGGACTTCTTCGAGTCCGGACGCTCGCTGCC
>PMLB01000264.1 GCA_003158735.1 Myxococcales bacterium
CGAAATTCTGACTGGAGGCACTAGGCCTGGGTACGAGCGGCCACTGCACGGCCAGAAACGGACGGGGCCGACATGCCAGTTTGTACGGGATGAACGCCGTCCTCGACATGCGAGGCGGGCGGCACAGAGGAAGGCATCTGCTTCACCATGTCCCGGGCGATCCGCCATGAGGCCTGGATGATCCAGGAGATGGAGCGATCCTGCCGGAGCGCCTCTTTCTGGGTTTCCGCCAGCATCGCGGAATTAAAGTAAAGCGTCACCTTCCTCTTCTGCGACACAACAGCCTCCTGACCCGTGGTTCCGGCAGATGCTAGTGGCTGACTTTGACGTGGGCCGGAAGGAAAAACACCGCGTTCAATCCCACCATCCAGTTGTACGTCCACTGAAGGTCGAAACTGTTCACGTCACCGTTGCCATTCACGTCGCGGCCTGCGGCGTTGTTCTTGAAAATCACGTTGTGCGCTTCGACGTTGATGGCGAAGTAGTTGTTCACAAAAGCGTGCATGCCAAAGCCCACGTTCCCCCCAAACTTCATCCCTGTGTATGGCTTTGCTTTGCACATCGATCCGAAAGCCGGGTCAGTGCGGCACTCGGTAGTGAGGTTGGCGCCAGTGGGCGTCTTGCTGATCAGATTGACAAGAGCAGGCCCGGCCAAAACGTAGAAGTCGTAGTTCATGAAAAGCTTGCCGAACAGTGAGAACTTGCCGGTGAACGGCACCAGATCGACTTGGGGCAGGATCACCATGCCTATGCGGTTTTCGGCAGCCGCAGCGTTGGCTGGCGTAGGCGTCTTCCCGTCCGGGGTTGCTGCGGCTGCTGTGAGAGTCGTGTTCAGTTGATCGTTGAAAGAGCTCCGCCAGTTCGGGGTAACATTGAGGAGCCCAGCCGAGACGCTGACGCCGATCCAGTCAGTGATGTGATACCCAAGCCGAAGGTTCAGCATCAAGGCGTTGTAGAAGTCCTGCCCGATGGTTTGTGTCAGGCCGACGCCCGCCTCAAGCCTATTGGCGCGCAGCTCGAATCGCTTGCGAATCGCCGGCGCATCGGCCAACGGACTCTTGCGCTCCTGCGCGGCCTGCGTGACAACAGGGATGCCAACGAGACATCCGACGAGCAACGCGATTCCTCTTTTCATCGTATGCGCTTTCTTCGTCATGGTATCGTCTCGCTAACGGGGCGTCTTGTACTGGAAGGAGGGCGGCAGGTAGAACCCAATCGACCCGAACACCATGATGTTCTCGGTGAGCGCGAACTGGCCGTTCTTCTTTGCATCCGCCGCACTCTGCCCGGCTGGGCGGTTGAGACTCTCAAACTTGTCGTCGAAGATGTAGTCCCGGATGCCGATGCTCAACGCGAGCCAGTTCGCTACGAACATTCGGGTAGATATTCCAAGGTGCGGCATGATGTCGAGGTTGCTAAAGGGCGGGTACTTGTTGTCGACGTTGGGGTGGATCGTGATGGTTTCGGTCCAGATAACCCCGATGCCAGCATTCAGCGTGAGATCCCAGTGAACAATGTACTTGTTGAACAAGCCGAACTTGCCATAGCCGGGCACGTACCCGAAAACCAGCGAAGTCGAGTACTTGAATTTGTTCAGGGTCGGGGCGCGGTTGAACTGTTCGCCAATCAGCGACTCGCGCTCGGAGCGCTCCTTGATGAAGTACTGGCCCTCGAGCCCAACCGAGAAGACATCAGTCAGATAGAAGGTGAGGTCACCACCGAACGAGTAGTGGCGGATCAACGTGTCGTTGATCGAGATCGCCGAGAACGGTGCCAACTCGACGCGTTTCCCCTTTAAGAACGATCGACGTGGCACCACCACAATATCATCCCACGACCGCCGCGACGCGTTGGCCTCGGCGGCAGCAGCTTCCCCTTTCTGGGCGGCTGCCTCCTGCACCTCGTCGCTGAGGTCGGGAAGTTCGTCAGTCTTCGCTTCCGGCGTTTCGCTCGCAGAAGGCTCAGCCGGAGTGGCGTTGTCATCCGCGGTTTCGCCGGTGCCGGCCGCAGGTGCCTCTGCGGCCGATACGAACCCTGGGTTTCCAAGAACTAGAAAGAGGCCGAACGCAAGACGTTTCATGCGGTTCCTTGCTTGGGGCCCGCCGTTCACCCCATGTCAAAAATCTCTTTGATTTCGCAGGCTTGGCTATGAAGGGCGAGGTGTGGGCAATGTAACACAAGCAAAATCAGCAGATCAACTAAATTACGTGGTTGTTTCGACCCCATGCCGATCAGTGGCTAGGTTTCATCTTCCGCACTAGCCGGAGCGTCACCGAAAAGCGCATCCACGAAGTCATCCGCTTCAAACTCGCGCAGATCCTCGACTCGCTCACCCACGCCGATGAAGCGAACCGGAATGCGAAGCTGGTCGGCAATCCCAAGGATCACCCCACCTTTGGCCGTGCCGTCGAGTTTAGTGAGCACGATCCCTGTCACAGACATCTCCCTGGTGAATTCCTGAGCCTGGACGATGGCGTTCTGGCCACTGGTTGCGTCGATGACCAGCCAGGTCTCGTGGGGAGCGCCTTCTAGTGCCTTGCCGGCCACTCGGCGCACCTTTTGCAACTCCTCCATGAGATTTTTCTTGGTGTGCAGCCGGCCGGCCGTGTCCGCAATAACCACGTCGATATCTTCCGATCGTGCGCGTTTGATCCCGTCGAACACTACCGAGGAGGGGTCTGCTCCCTCTTTCCCGCGCACGACAGGTGCGCCCCCTTTCGAGCCCCAGACTTCGAGCTGCTCGGTGGCTGCGGCACGAAAAGTGTCACCAGCCGCGAGCAGGACCCTCCTGCCTTGGGCCTGCAGCTTGGAGGCGAGTTTCCCAATCGTCGTCGTCTTGCCGCTCCCGTTGACACCTATGATAAGGAGGACGAAGGGGTGGGCAGCCGCAAAGTCGACGGCCGGAGCATCCATGGTCAGGATCTCCACGCTCCTCCGACGTAGGTAGCCCCAAATGGCCGCGGGATCCTTGATCGCGTGCCTGTCCAAGGACTCACGAAGCTCGCTCAGGAGCTTTTGGCTGGTGCGCACTCCAATGTCGGCGGTAAGAAGAACCTTCTCGATCTCGTCAAGCAGTTCCGGATCGATTTCCTTCTTGCCCGTGAAGAGTTGCCCGAGACGTTTGACCCAACTTGAACGAGTGGGTTCGAGCCCCGGCACGAGCGCGGCAACGCCTCGCCTTTTCGCGGGCATCGGGCGCTCAGGACCGCGAGGTTTTTCGACCGAAAAGGCGCCGGGCAGCTTGCCGCGTTCTGGTCCGAGTGACGTGGGCTCGCGAAGGGGAACCACGCTGGCCCGAGGCTTTGGCGGGAGAGCGCCAGGCAACGCGGAACTGGCCGCCTCTGCTGTGGGCTCCCGGGACACGACCGACGAGGCGGGCGATGGCTGCTTGGTCGGAGCCGCCGGCACCGACACAACAGGCTCGTCTGACGCGCCGGGCTCTTCCGAACCTGCCTCAACGTCCTCTGGTCTCAGGGCAGGACGCTTCGGCCGAGCGACGGGCTGTGTGGTCCCCTCCTCATCAATCTGTCGGCGTCTTGCGGCCCTGGCCCGCCGAACGGCATAGATGGCGAGCCCAGAGAGGCCCGCCAAGCCGCCCATGGCAACCAGGGCTGCGATTAGGTCGGTGTGAAACCCACCCTCCATTGAGGGCGGAACTTAACAAACAACCACCTGCAACGTGGTAAGTTTTTTGGCGTTTCTCCTGGCTCGCGAGAAAAGTGGAACTTGGCTTCCTAAGCCCTTTACAATCGGCCTGAACGAGTGGTACCTAGTGACAGTCATGAAGTGACCCCTATGGTCACGTATTGTCACGCCGTCTGGTGGTGCCAGAATGAGGATAAGACGTCTCGAGATTTGCGGCTTCAAGTCGTTCATTGACCGAACTGTTTTGACCTTCGAGGACCCCATCACCGGGGTAGTTGGTCCAAATGGATGCGGCAAGTCGAACATCGTCGACGCAATCCGCTGGGTAATGGGCGAGCAGTCGGCCAAGCATCTTCGTGGCCGAGCCATGGACGATGTGATTTTCGCTGGGTCTGAGACACGCGGACCAGCTGGCCTGGCCGAGGTTTCGCTGACCTTCGACACCGCCGGATTGGCCGGAGACACGACCGTCGGTGGCGTTTTCTGGGGTGCGGCCGGCCCAGCGGAAGTCGTGGTGACCAGACGCCTCTATCGCGGCGGCGAAAGTGAGTACCTGCTGGGCGGTGTGCCCTGTCGTCTGCGCGACATCGTGGAATTTTTCCTCGGCACAGGCGTCGGATCCAAAGCCTACTCCATCATTGAACAAGGCCGCATTGGATTCATTGTCTCGTCACGACCTGAGGAACGTCGTGGCCTCATTGACGAGGCTGCCGGCATCACGAAGTACAAAGCGAAAAAGAAGGTGGCCGAGCGGCGTATTGAAGCCTCTCGCCAGCACCTCCTGCGCGTTTCCGACATCATCGTCGAGATCGAGACGCGCCTGCGCTCCTTGCGCCTGCAGGCCCAAAAGGCCGAGCGCTACAAACGCTACAAGGCGGAGCTGAAGGATCTCGATCTGTGCGCTGCTACGCAAAAACACTTCGGCCTGATAGCTGAGCAGAAGTTCTTGCTGGGCAATCGCGAGCAATTGGCGGAGTGCCACACCCAGGAAACCACAGCCTTACTCGTCGAGGAAACCGCCATCGAAGCCGAGCGCCTCGCCCTGAGCGAAGAGATGGCCGAATTGGCCACTGCCAAGGAAGAGCTTTTCGCGCTCGACAACAAGGCAAGATTGTCTGCTCAGAAGGCTGAACACTACTCTGACGAGGCCGCCACCTTGGCGCAACGGGCGGAGCGATCGCGGCGCGAGATTGAAGGATTGGTCGAAAAGGAAGCGGACAATGCGCGGGCGCTGTCCGAGTTGCACGGAGAGGTCGTCCGCTTCGACGAAGAAGCCGAAGCGCGCGATCGAGAGCTGGAGGCCACCGAGCAGGCGTACGCGGCGGACCGCTCCGCCCTCACCTCGGCACGCCAGGGTGTGGATCAGGCGACGGCGGCAGCGACCTCTGCCGCCACGCGGATTGCACGTCTGGAAGCGGATATCGAATCCGCTCATGGACGCGCGCTTGACCTGGCCCAGCGTCTGCAGGTGGCGATGGCTGATGATGGCGTAGCCGGCGAGCAGGTGGACCATCTGGTGTCTGAGGGTTCGGCCGTTGACGAGCGGCTTGCCCAACTCCAGGTTCGAGCTGAAGAGATTCGAGAGGAGTGCGCCACTGCGGGAGCCAGGGCGGCCGGCCTGCGAGAAGAGGTTACCCGAGGCGAGCTGGAGCTGGAGACGCTACGCGAAGAGGCCCATCGTCGACGCTCGCGGCTGCAATCGTTGGCCGAGATTCAGGACCGCTACGAGAGTTTTCAGCGCGGCGTGCGCGCCATCATGCAGCGGGTTCGTGACGACGAACAGACACCCGCGCCCGGCCAAGATAGTGTGCCCGGCGGGGCCAGCCATCGTGCCTGGAGCATGGGCGGGGTGCGAGGCGTGGTGGCTGACATCGTACAGCCGCCGCCAGAATTGGAGACGGCCCTGGAGGCCGTGCTGGGTGAACGGCTGGGCAACATTATCGTCGACTCCCATGACGTCGGCGTGGAAGCCATCGAGTTCCTGAAGTCCAAGAGCGAGGGACGTTCCAGCTTCATCCCCGTGGCCCTCCGCTCGTCCGCGGCCATCGCGGCCGCTCCGGCCGGCACAGTGGTCTTTGACACCGGCGACGGATTGTCCGTCGAGCAGCAGGTTCCGGTGACCATGCCGGCGGCCCTGCCGTTGGCTGATGGTGTACGCGGCCCCATGCTGGAGCTAATCGGCTATGACCGTCGCTACGACCGGGTGGCGGCCTACCTCCTCGGCGACGTGATCGTGGTTGAGAACTTGCGTTTGGCTTTGGATCTGTGGCGCCGGACTCGCACCGACAAAACTTTGGTCACACTCGACGGCGAAGTGATCGATCCACACGGCGTGGTAACCGGCGGTTCACGCGAGTCGGCCCTGGCCGGCGTGCTCTCCCAGAAACGGGAGATGCGCGAGTTGGAAGAGGTGGTGGCCCGCTTGGAGGTGGACTATCAAGCCGCTCTGGCCCGCCACGTTGGCAACAAGCAGGCCCTGGCTGAGGTCAGCAAGACCGTCGAAGAGCTGACCGCGGCGACTCGTCACAACGAGATGGAGTTGCTGGCCCAAGGCAAGGACGGCGACCGGTTGCTGCGTGAACGACAACAGCTGGAAGCTCGTCGCGAGCAGTTGCGGTCGAGCATCGATGACCTGCGTTCCGCTTTGGCACAGAACGAGCAACGTCTGTGCGAGGCCACCGCTGTGTTGGCGGAGGTACGCGAATCCTCGGTCGTTCACCAGAGCAAGGCCGTGACCCTGCGTGCGGAAGCCGAGGCTTTGCAGGCCAAGGTCGACGGGCTGGCGACTGAGCTATCGTCGCACAGGGTGGCTGCCGCCCAGGCCAGTGATCGCCGCAAGATGGCCCGGCAGAATCTCGAACGCCTGGAACGAGACACGGCCGACTATCAAAATCGTCGGGCACAGCTCGAAGCAGAGGTGTCCGCCGACTTGCTTCGGGCTCAAACTCTCAGCACCGATGCCGAGCAGCTTCGGGGTGAAGCCGCTTTGCTGCAGGCCGAAGCCAGCGAACGCGCCCGCGTTCATGGCGAGCGCCAGGGCGCGGTGGAGGAACGCAACGGCACGCTGGCGCGCCGAGAGGCTGACCTGCGGCAGACTCGCGCACGGGTGACCGAGCTGGCCGAAAGGCTGGCGGCCCTCGATCTGCGTTGCCAGGAAGTTGCCTTGCGCCTCATCTCGCTGGAAGAGCAGGTCAGGGAACGCCACCCAGACGTGCAGTGGCTGGCCGACATTCTGACGGACTTCCACCTCAGACCGGTGGTCGGCGAAAAGGAGGAGAGTCGACTCAAGGAACTGCGCGGCTTGCTCGATCGCATGGGCGACGTCAACCTGACGGCGATCGAAGAGTCAGAGGAACTGCAGAAGCGCTACGACTTTCTCACCAGCCAGAAGGCTGACCTGGAATCGGCCATCGCGCGGCTGGAATCGGCCATCGAGAAGATCAACCGGGCTTCACGCAAACGGTTCCGCGAGGTCTTCGATGCTGTCAACGCCAAATTTCAAGAGGTCTTTCCGCATCTCTTCCGCGGCGGGCGCGCCGCCCTCGCGCTCACGGACGAGAGCGACCTGCTTGAGACAGGGGTCGAGATCGTCGCCAACCCGCCGGGCAAGAAGATTCTGCAAAACATCGAGCTTCTCTCAGGCGGCGAGAAGGCCCTCACCGCCGTGGCTTTGCTGTTCGCCATCTTCCTGGTCAAGCCATCGCCCTTCTGTGTGCTCGACGAAGTGGACGCGCCGCTGGATGAGGCCAACGTGGGCCGCTTCAACGAGGCCGTGCGCGAGATGACCGATCGTTCGCAGTTCATCATTGTCACGCACAACCAACGCACGATGGAGATCGCGGATCGCCTGTGTGGCGTCACCATGGAAGAGCCGGGCGTTTCGAAACTGGTCGCAGTCAATCTGCGGGCGTCGCGCAAGACCGCGCCGCCGCTGCCCGGAGACACGGCCGCGCCCGAAACCNNNNAAAGGAGCACAATGGCTACTCATATTACCGAGGAATGCATCAACTGCGCTGCGTGCGAGCCGGAATGTCCGAACGACGCCATCAGCGAAGGTGACAGCATCTACGTGATCGATCCCAAGCTGTGCAGTGAATGTGTCGGTTTCTTCGACCACGAGGCGTGCCAGGCGGTGTGCCCCGTGGAGTGCTGCGTTCCCGATCCGAACAACAAAGAGACCGAGGAAGTGCTCTTGGCGCGCGCCAAGCAAGTCCATCCGGACAAGACCTTCCCTGACCTCGCCAGCTTGCCTGCCACGCTCTCGCGTTTCCGCAAGGGTTAGCACGACGGCATCAGTGCTTCGATTCACCGATGGCTGGTGCCCGAAGGTGGATTTGATGCGATGGTGTTAGGATCCGCGCTCGGGCGCGCTTTGGTTGAGCAGCTGCGGATGAAGCTCGACTCGGTGGCCTTGGGCCATCGCTCGGGTGAGCTGTTCAATCCGCTGCACACGCCAGCGCTCGTAGTAGCGCTGGCGCAGCTCAGCGCGAACCTCGGCGAAAGACTGGTTGGCGGGCGGCTTCTCCCCCGCGTAGGTCGCGAGGAAGAATCCATCAGGGTCCTGGATCAGCGGTGTGACATCGCCAGGAGCTTTCAGCTTCAGAACCTCTGCGCCGACCTCGGATGAGAAGGGCTGGTCTGGACCCTGAAAAGTGCGCCGGAAGGTGACATGGCGGCTGCTCCAGGCGGGGTTGTTTGCGATGGCCTCGAAGTCCTCTGGACCGTGAATGATTCGCGAGGCCACCGTGACGGCCAGGGCCTTGGCGATTGTCTCGCGCTCGGCCCGCGGACCCGGCTTCATGGGAGCACCCGTGTATACGATGAGAAAGCCAGCTTCAACCAGGCGAGGGTGGACGAAGGCATCGATGGCTCTTTGGTAGATGGCGCGCAGTTCCTGGTCTGGCACACTGTCTTCCTGAACCTGCGGCCAGATCTCGCGCTCGATCAAGCGTTGGGCCAGAGCACTTCTCAGCTCGGGATCGAACCAGTCGGGCCAGAAGGGGTTGTCGTGATGAGCCCTTTCGGCTAGCAAGTGCAACGCAATCAGCTCGCTCAGGGCCTCGCGCGGCATGCTCTTGGAGCGAGCCGTCTGGGCCTCCAATTCGCGCGCATAGATGGGAACGGTGCCGACGCGGGCGACTATCGAGCCTAGGTCGGGAGCGGGTTCCGGAACCCACGGCGTCTCGCGCGGTCGACCCCGCCTCGTACACCCAACGAAGCTGAGGACGAGGACCAGCGGAACTAGAAGCTTCACAACATCATATTATCAGATTGCTGCCGGCGCCTCCGGTGGCCTTTGTCGGGCAGGGCTGCTAGCTTGGCCCGCTTGATGTCCGGACCAACTGATTCATTTGTGGTGGCCATTGACGGCCCCGCCGGGGCCGGTAAGTCCACTGTGGCCAGGGGCCTGGCGCGGCGCCTCGGATACACGTTTCTGGATTCGGGTGCCCTGTATCGCGCCGGCGCGTGGGCAGCGCGTCGCCGGGACATCGCCTGGTCCGATGGGCGCGCGCTCGGCCAGCTCATACGCAACCTCGACATCCGATTCGACGACCGCGGCGGTGTCAGCCACATCGCCGTCGACGGCGAAGACGTCAGCGAGGAGATCCGCCGGCCAGAGATCTCCGAGGGCGCTTCACAAGTGTCGGCCTTCGCGGAGGTGCGCGCCGGGCTGCTCGCTTTGCAACGCCGCATCGGTGCCAGTGGCCGGGTCGTGGCGGAGGGTAGGGACATGGGCACCGTCGTTTTCCCCGACGCCCGCGCCAAGTTCTTCCTCACGGCGCCCATCGACGAGCGCGCGCGACGACGAACCCTGGAGCTAGCGACGTGCGGGCGAGCCCAGGACTTCGAGGTTGTGCTCGCGGAAATGCGGCTGCGCGACCAACGCGACAGCACGCGGGCTGTCGCACCGTTGCGTCGCGCGGAGAACGCCATCGAGATCGACACGGCCGACCTGAGCCCCGAAGATGTGGTGGCGCGCATGGCCACCATTGTACGCGAGCGCGGTGGATGATCGGGGAGGATGCTCCATGCCTCGCGGCGCGTTCCGCGGCATATCATCCAGAGCCCGCCCCCACTGAAGCGTACGCGGACGACGGGGCGCGAGAAGGGAACCCGGCTATCAGGCGCAGCTCACGTTGACAGGTTCCTATCGGAGCGGTAGTTTTCGCCGCCCTTCGCCACTCCGATGGTCGGAGTGTCCGATATTGACAACAAGCGCCGAGCCAGTCCCGTGGGGCAAACAGACAGCTCGGACCAGACGACCCGCAAGGGTCGGGTAGCAGCGGCCAGCAAAGGATACTCATGGTTTCCACTTCCTCTTCTTCCGGCGATCAACCCTCACCCCTAGAGGAGAGCTTCGCAGCGCTCTTCGAGGAATCCCTTCGGCGCGAGGAGGTGAAAGAGGGCGATATCGTCAAGGGAAAGATCATCCACGTTGGCTCGGACAACATCATCGTCGACATCGGCTACAAGTCCGAAGGCACCATTCCGGCTTCCGAGTTCGTGGGAGCTGACGGCACCCTCACGATAAAGGTCGGGGACCAGATCGACGTTTTTCTGGAAAGTCGCGAAGACGCCAATGGCCTCTGCGTTATCTCCAAGGAGAAGGCGGATCGACTCAAGGTCTGGGATGAGATATCCGCGGCCTGCGAGCGTGACGAGCTCATTGATGGGACCATCAGCGCGCGGGTGAAGGGTGGCCTCTCAGTCACCATCCGCGGCGGCGTGAAGGCTTTCTTGCCCGGGTCGCAGGTCGATCTGCGGCCGGTGCGCAACCTGGACGCCCTCATCGGCAAGACCCATCGGTTCAAGGTCATCAAATTCAACAAGAAGCGCGGCAACATCGTGTTGTCCCGCCGCGTGTTGCTAGAGAAAGAGCGGGCGGAGCTGAAAGAGCAGACTCTCGACAAGCTGAAGGAAGGACAGATCGTCGAAGGGATCGTCAAGAACCTCACCGAGTACGGCGCTTTTATCGATCTCGGCGGCATCGACGGTCTCCTGCACATCACGGACATGTCGTGGGGGCGCGTGACCCACCCGTCGGAACTCTTCCAAGTGGGCGACCATGTTCGCGTGAAGGTGCTGAAGTTCAACTCCGAGACCGAGCGGGTGTCGCTCGGCCTGAAGCAGATGATGGAGGATCCCTGGACCCACGCGCAGGAAAAGTATCCGCCGGGAACCGTGGTGCGCGGCAAGGTGGTCTCGCTCAAGGACTACGGCGCCTTCATTGAGATCGAGCAGGGCATCGAGGGACTCATCCACATCTCCGAGATGTCGTGGACCCGCAGGGTCAAGCATCCGTCCAAGATGCTGGCCATCGGTGACACGGTGGAAGCGGTGGTGCTTGACATCGACCCGCGCCAGAACCGGATCAGCCTGGGCATCAAGCAGCTCGAACCCAACCCGTTCGCATCACTCAAGGAAAAGTATCCGCCGGGAACCGTGGTCAAGGGTGTGGTTCGCAACATCGCCGACTTCGGCATCTTCGTGGAGATCGAGGAAGGCATCGACGGCCTGGTGCACGTCTCGGATCTTTCCTGGACCCAGAGGGTCAAGCATCCGTCCGAGCTGTACCAAAAGGGCGACGAGGTTGAGGCGGTCGTGCTCAACATCGAGTTTGACGGCGAGAAGCCCAAGGTTTCTCTCGGTATCAAGCAGCTGGTGCCCGACCCGTGGGATCGAATCCCCTACGATTATCCGGCGGGGAAGATCGTCGAGTGCAAGATCATCAAGGTGCTCGATTTCGGCGCCTTCGTCGAAATCGAGAAGGGCGTAGAAGGTCTCATCCACGTGTCGGAATTCTCCGACGAGCGAGTGGAAGATCCCAAGCAGTTCGTCAAGCCCGGCCAGACGCTGAAAGCCGAGATCATCTCGGTGGACGGTGCTGAACGGAAGATTGGCCTCTCGTTCCGAGGAGCCGCTCGCGCCGAAGAGGTCGCCGACGCTCAGGGCTTCAGCGCCGGCGTTCCCACCGCCACTCTTGGCGATGTGATGCGCGAGAAGCTCGCCGCGCTCACGCCCAAGAAACCGGCCGAGTAGGCGCGACTGTCGGGGTGAATCGGGCGGGCTCGCCCGATTCACCGAGCCGGAACTGTTTGCACGGCGAGCTTCGGGCCGACCAAAAGCGCTCCCCCATCCGGGATCGGGCGCCAGCCGGACCGTCTGTCCGAGCGACGGTCGGCTTCCAGAATCACAGCCTTGAGCTGGTCATGCGAGATCGCGCCGTCGCGGGGCGCATCGGATTCTTTGCCGCCACAAACTGGACAGGCTGGGACGCCGCGGACCTCGACGCATTGGACCGGATGACCATGGGAGAGGGCCACCAGGCAACGGCCGTTGGTCACCACCACCGCCAGCTTGGTGGAGGCTGCGCCCGATGCTGCCAGGAGGCGGTCAATGAAGGCAATGCTCTCGCTGAGCGCGCGATGAGCGGGCTCAGGCTGCGCCGACAACGACTCAAGCAGACCGGCGTCTTGGAGGAAGGCCAGGAAGAGATGAAAGACCTGCTCGCTGGGCGAATGTCCTCGGATATTGCGACGCAGGAACTCGGGGATGCTGTCGAGCAGCCGCCCACGGATTTGCGAGAAGTCTCCGAACTCGCCCACCGCTCCGAAGAGCCAGTAACGGAAACGAAATGGGCCGACATTCGCTGCGCTAGCGCGATCATTTTCGCCCTGGGTGGCACGCCCCACGAGGGCCTCTGCGCGCAGGTCTTGCGCAAGATCGAAGAAATCAACCTGGGCCGTGCTGCTACGCGTTCGTTCCCGCAGGAGTACGTCGCCGCCTTGGATAAAACCGAGCCCCCAGTCTGCCGCGGACCCCGCGGAGAACACGCGCAGGGCCTCGCGCGCAGGCTGGAGCGTGCACGCAATACGGTCCGGGTCATTCCCGATGTAGGCGACCAGCCGGTTCACGATGTCTCCTGGCCTAAGTATAGCGCCGGCACGGCGCCTCGCTCAGCGACGGCAGGCGCCGGTGCGCGCAGACGCTCGCCGGGAAGGAGGCCGGCCGTCACGTCTGCGGCTGCGCGAGCCAGTTTCCGATGTCGCTGAGAACCTGCTGGCGTTCCGGTTCGAGAAACATCTCGTGGTAGAGATCCGGATAGCGACGAACCTCTACCGTGCTCCCGGCTGCCTGCGCGAAGGCCAGCGAGGCTTCACTCGATACAAGGCGATCCTGACCTGCCACCAGCATGAGCGTGGGCACCTGCAGCTGGGCGGCCATGCCGCGCAAAGCGACTTGGGTTCGCAGAACACTGGCAAACCAGCCTGCGGTGGCCTCGTGATGGACGAGAGGATCGCGAAAGAAATTTGCCAAGACCTCCGGACTTCGCGAGACATCTTCGGCCCTGATTCCGTTTTCAACGGTCAAGGTTGGCGTCAAGCGTGAAAAGACCTCAGCCGCCGCGCGCTTGGGCATGGACACTCTCGTCTTCAGCTCAAGCCAGGGCGCGACCAGGACCAAACGATCGGCTTGCGGCTGGCTGCGTTGGCGCAGCACATGGTCCAGCACGATGGCCCCGCCGTGACTGTGTCCCATCAGGGCCCAGGGCACGCCCGGCGTTCGCTCGCGCGCCCGTCGCACCACCAAGCAGAGGTCTTCGTGGTAGTCGTCGAAACGGTCGACATGCCCGCGGCGTCCCTGCGAACGGCCGTGGCCTCGACAGTCAAACTGAGTCACCGCGATCCCCCGCGCGAGCAGCGCCCCAGCCACGTGGCGATAGATCCCACAGTGAGAACTGAATCCGTGCACGGTGACCAGCACCACGCGTGCCGGGCCGGCAGGAGCGAAGTGCTCGACGTGCAACTCGACGCCCCCTGAAAGGAGGGTCTCTTCCTGCGTGGGCCGGCACACGGGGTTCACGGGCACGGGATACCATAGACGCGACGCTGGCCGCAGGCCATAGTCAGATCCGTTCCTGATGCGCATCACCGAAATCTACGCTTGCATTCAGGGAGAAACCCAGTACGCCGGCACCCCGTGCACCCTGGTGCGGACAACTGGTTG
Source organism: Myxococcales bacterium (assembly GCA_003158735.1). GTDB lineage: Bacteria > Myxococcota_A > Polyangia > Fen-1088 > Fen-1088 > Fen-1137. The sequence goes on from PMLB01000264.1 coordinate 13,654, forward strand.
CGACCTGCGTTGCTCATACTGCGACACGACCTACGCCTTTTCGGGCGGAAGGGAGATGAGTATCGATGAGGTGATGCTGGAGATTCGCCGACTCGGTCTGTCCGCGGTGGCGCTGACCGGCGGAGAGCCGATGCTGCAAGCGGAAATCTCCGCTCTTGCCGAGCGGCTGGTGCGTGAGGGGTTCCGGGTCACGCTAGAGACCTCGGGAGCGCATCCCGTGGCCCATCTCCCATCTGCAGTCATACGCATCGTGGATATCAAGACGCCCGGTTCCGGGGAGGTTGAGCGCAATTTCTGGGACGTCCTGCACGGTCTCCGACCACAGGACGCCATCAAGTTCGTCCTGTGCGACGAAGCCGACTACTTGTGGTCAGCCGAAGTGGTACGCAGCCGTGGTCTTTCGGGACGGGCTGAGCTTCTGTTTTCGCCAGCCACAGGGAAACTTGATCCTCGGGACCTGGCGGCGTGGATACTGCGCGACCGGCTTCCGGTCCGGCTCAACCTGCAACTCCACAAGTACCTTTGGGGTGCAACCGCGCGCGGTGTATGAGAAACCCGGGTCCTGACTCGGCAATACCGCTGAGGTGTTTTCGACCTTGTCACTTTCGCATTGACAGTAGATCCAGTGCCCTGCTAACGTCCGGCCGCGCCAGGTGAGCTAACCTAGCGAGAACCTTTGGGAAAGACGACGAAACTTGCCGGTGGCTCGAAAGGATTCCTGATCACAATGGGGACTTGTCTCGCGCTCTTGCTCGATCCGGGGTGCGCTTCGCGCCCCAAGCGTGATCCTGAGCAGTCACAGATCAGGTACCAGTTGGCGGCTGGCTACTTCCGCGATCAGCGGGTTGAGGCCGCCATCGAGGAGCTTCAGAAGTCGTTGCAGGCCGACACGGAGAACGCTGACGCCTACAACATGATTGGAATCATCGCCCTCCGGCAGGGGCACGATTACATGGCTCAACTGGAAACCGCGTCCTGTCTCAAGGGCAAAGACGCTGAATCGGTTCGCGGCGACGCTCAGGCCAAGTTCAAGGAAGCCATCAAGAACTTGCGCAAGGCCGTGGAACTGCGACCCGAGTTCCCCGAGGCATGGAACAACCTCTCGGTGGCCGAGTTCCAGCTTCAATCGTGGGATGCGGCGATCGAGGCGGCCCAGAACGCGCTCAAGGATGCGGCCTATGCCACGCCCGAGATGGCGCGTGCCAACCTGGGGTGGGCCTACTACCAAAAGAAGGACATTCAGAGTGCGTGGAAGGAGTTGCACGAGGCGGTGAGCCGCGCACCTGGTTTCTGCGTAGCCCGCTACCGGCTTGCCAAGGTTTACGTGGATCGTGGCGAAACCGACCAAGCGGTGGATGCGTTGGCCCCGGTGGTCTCTGATGTCAACCGGTGTCCCATCCAGGAGGCGCAACTATTAGGCGGGTTGCTCAACGAACGCAAGAGGGAGCTGGCGTCGGCACGGGAACTCTTTCAGCGTTGTGTCGACATGGCCCCGCGCAGTTGTGTCGCGGATGAGTGCCGGCGCTACGCACAGATGATTCAGTGAGATAAGAGGTTCTTGGCGAATGGAAACAGCAAACTTCGGCACGGTGCTGCGGGAAGCTCGTGAACGACGCCAGGTATCCCTGGCCGACGTCTCCCGGCAGACCAAGGTTTCGGTTGCCTCGCTGCAGCTTCTCGAACAAGGGAAGCTCGCGGACTTGCCCCACGAGACCTTCGTGCGTGGGTTTATCCGTTCCTATGCGCGGACCGTGGGTATCTCCCACGTCGAGTCGCTCAGCCTTTTCGACGACGCCGTGGCCGCGCGCCGCAACGCCGAGACTCTGCCTCGACTGTCGCCTGCTCGGCGTGCGCAGACGGCCCCCGTGCTGCCACCTGAAGTGAGCGGCGACGACGATGGGCAAGCGCCCCGACATGGGATTGGCCTGGCGGTTTTCGTGATCATCGTCCTGCTCATTGCGACCATCACGCTCTCCCTATTTCTGCGCCAGCAGCCACAATCAGGCGAAGGCCTGAGTCTCGAATCGGCCGAGACCGTTCCCCAACTCACCGCCAGGCTCTGACGGCGCGCGGTCGACAGACGGCCCCAGCAGCATGGTAGCCTGAGTCTGTGGCTGCCAGGTTTGCGACGAGAGCCATTGTCCTGCGGACGGTCGCCTACGGCGAGTCGGACCGAGTGGTGACCATGCTTGGGCCAACCGCAGGTCGACTCTCGGCGCTGGCCCGTGGCGCGCGCAAGAGCGTCCGGAGATTCGGCGGAGGTTTGGGTATGGGCGCGGAAGGACAAGCGGCGCTGCGGGAACGGCCAGGGGCGGATCTGCTGCTACTCGAGGAGTTCGATGTGCAGGAGGCGCGTCTCGGGTTGATGGGCGACCTGAGCAAGATGGCACACGCGGCCTACGCCCTGGAGCTTTGCGACCGCCTGTGTCCGCCCCGGCACGCAGAGCCGGAGGTGTTCGACTGGCTCCGAGAATTCCTGCCGCGGTTAGAAGCAGGGCGGGCCAGTGCGGAACGCCTGCGTGTGTTCGAGCTTGGTCTCCTCTCTCGCTTGGGGCTCGGCCCAGCGCTTGACCGCTGTTCCGTCTGTGGTCGCACCGATCTGGGCGAAGAAAATACGCGTTGGCTTCCGGAGCAGGGTGGGGTGGCGTGCGGGTCCTGTGCTCGGCGGGGCGACTTTCTGACCGCAACAACACGCCAGGCGCTCGCCCGCCTGGCCCGGATGGCGTTGGCCGACGCAGAGACGGCGATCTTGGACCGAGAAACCAATGCGGGATGCCGGCGGGCAATCCTTGGGCTGGTCCGCACTCACGTTACCGGGCCTCTGCGTTCGCTGGATTTCATCGAGAAGATGGGTGGGGATACTAGCGAAGGTTAAGCAGTCGACTGTGGACAGTCTCTCAAGTAGATTCCCGCCCCATGCCAGCGTCATCCCTCGAAACCATCGTAAGTCTGTGCAAACGCCGCGGATTCGTGTTCCCCTCGTCTTCTGTCTATGGCGGACTCGGGAGCACCTGGGACTACGGTCCTCTCGGCGTAGAACTCAAGAACAACGTGAAGCGCGCCTGGTGGCGCTCGGTAGTTCATGAGCGCGATGACATGGAGGGGCTGGACGCCGCCATTCTCATGAATCGCCTGGTCTGGAAGTACTCCGGCCACGAGGCCACCTTCTCTGACCCGATGATGGACTGCCGTGCGTGCAAGGCCCGCCCGCGCGCTGACCACGTCTTCGTGGCGCAAAAGGGACGCGATCCCAAAGGCCTGGTCGAGATCAATGCCGCCATCGCAGCCAAAGAGCTGGCTTGTCCGAAGTGCGGCTCGAAGGATCTGACCGAGGCGCGGCCCTTCAACTTGATGTTTCGCACCAGCGTGGGGCCGGTAGACACCGGCGACGAGTCGGGACTGGTCTACCTGCGCCCGGAAACCGCGCAGGGGATTTTCGTGAACTTTGGCAACGTGCTCGACACCATGCGGCGCAAGCTGCCCTTTGGCATCGCCCAGGTGGGCAAGGCGTTCCGCAACGAGATCACGCCAGGCAATTTCACCTTCCGCACGCGTGAATTCGAGCAAATGGAGATCGAGTACTTCGTGCGTCCGGGCGAAGACGAGAGGGCGCACGAAATGTGGATCGCCGAGCGCAAGAAGTGGTACCTGGACCTGGGAATTCGGGCCGAGAACCTACGCGTGCGCGAGCAGGAAAAGCACGAGCTGGCCCACTACGCCAAGCGCTGCGTGGATCTCGAGTACCTGTTCCCCATGGGGTGGAGCGAGCTGGAGGGTATCGCCAACCGCACCGACTTCGACTTGAAGGCGCACAGCCGCTCGCCCGAGAACCCCGACGCCGTAGGTGAGCTGCACTACTTCGATCAGGAACAGAAGAAGCACTACGTGCCCTACGTGATCGAGCCATCGGCAGGTGCGGATCGAGGCACTCTGGCGTTTTTGTGCGATGCCTACGAGGATTCGCTGGTCAAGGAGCCGCCAACCGAGGACACAGCCAAGCTGCGCGAGCTGGTTGAGAGTTTCGCCCGCTCGGTGGGACGACGCGAGGGCATGGACGTTGATGTGAAGCAGCGCCTGCAGGCCGCCGCGGAATCAATCGCCACGGGATTGCCGGCCACGCTGCCGACGCTTATCGGCCTGATGGATGACGTAGAGGCGAGCAAGATCGAGGTCATGAAGAAGNNTCAAGCGCGACTTGCAGCGGGTCGGCCTACGGGCCGTGTATGACGACACCGGTGCCATCGGCAAGCTCTATCGGCGCCAGGATGAGATCGGAACGCCGTGGTGCATCACGGTCGACTTCCAGAGCCTCGAAGACAAAACTGTCACCGTGCGCGACCGGGACAGTATGCAGCAGGAGAGGGCACCGTTGGGCGAGATCGGCCCGACTCTCTTGGCGCGACTGCGCTAGTTCTCTTCATGGCCCTCCGCAGGGCTTTTCATCGTCGGCGCTCCCTGATAGAAACAGCGCCGTTCACGTCCACCCGAACCCCAGAAACAAGACCATGAAAAAGAAAACAGCACCAGCCTCTAAGAAAGCCAAAGCCAAGACCGCAACCCCGAAACGCGCCAAGCGCATCTACTTCTTTGGCGGCGGCAAGGCCGAAGGAAACAAGGAAATGAAGAACCTCCTCGGCGGCAAGGGTGCCAACCTCGCCGAGATGACCAACATCGGTGCGCCGGTTCCGCCTGGCTTCACCATCACCACCGAAGTGTGCACCGAATTCTACGCCACCGGCCGCAAGCTCCCCAAAGGGCTTGAGGACGAGGTACGCGCCAGCGTCGCCAAGATGGAAACGCTGCTGGGCACCAAGTTCGGCGATCCCAAGAACCCGCTGCTGGTTTCCGTGCGCTCGGGCGCGCGGGCTTCCATGCCGGGAATGATGGATACCATCCTCAACCTCGGTCTCAACGACGAGACCGCCAAAGGGCTGGCCCAGGTTTCCAACAACGAGCGCTTTGCCTACGACAGCTACCGCCGCTTCGTCGCCATGTATGGCGACGTAGTGTTGGACATGAAGCCAGAGCGCAAAGAGGACCATGATCCCTTTGAGGTTCTGCTCACGGCCAAGAAGAAGGCTCTCGGCGTCCAGGTCGACTCCGAGCTTCCTGCCTCGGCCCTGAAAGAGCTGGTTGAAGAGTTCAAAGCCGAGATCAAACGCCGCAAGGGCGTTGAGTTCCCGAGCAACCCTCTCGACCAGCTCCGTGGCGCCATCATGGCGGTGTTCAACTCCTGGGAGAACGACCGCGCCAACGCTTACCGCAGGCTGAACAACATTCCCGCCTCCTGGGGCACCGCGGTCAATGTGCAGGCCATGGTCTTCGGAAACAAGGGTGACGACTCGGCGACCGGCGTGTGCTTCACGCGCAACCCGGCCAGCGGCGAGAACGAGTTCTACGGCGAGTACTTGATCAACGCCCAGGGTGAGGACGTGGTCGCCGGCATCCGCACTCCGCAGAAGATCGTCGAGCTCGGCAAGACCTTCCCCAAGGCCTACAAAGAACTGCTCGATATCCGCAAGAAGCTGGAGAAGCACTACAAGGACATGCAAGACATCGAGTTCACCATCGAGAACTCGAAGCTGTTCATGCTCCAGTGCCGCAACGGCAAGCGCACGGGATTCGCCAGCGTACGCATCGCGGTCGAGATGGTGGAAGAGAAGCTGATTTCCAAGGAAGAGGCTCTTCGCCGTGTCGAGCCCGAGGCACTTAACCAACTCCTGCGTCCGGTGTTTGAGACCGCCGCCAAGCAGACCGCGGTGAAGGAAGGGCGCCTCTTGGCCAAGGGCTTGCCCGCCGGTCCTGGCGCCGCCACGGGGCGCATCGTGTTTTTCGCCGAGGATGCTGAGACATGGGCCACGCGCGGGGAGAAGACCATCCTTTGCCGGCATGAGACCTCGCCCGAGGATATTCGCGGAATGAATGCGTCCGAGGGCTTCTTGACGGCGTTCGGCGGCATGACCTCGCACGCCGCACTGGTGGCTCGTCAGATGGGCAAGGTGTGCATCGTGGGCTGCGACTCTGTCAGCTTCGACTACCACAACCGCACCATGAGCGTGAACACAGCCCGCGGTCCGGTGGTGCTGCACGAGGGTGACTGGATCTCCATTGACGGGTTCGCCGGTGAGGTGATGAACGGTCGCGTGGACACCACGCCTTCCGAAGTCATCCGCGTGCTCATCGAGAAGAATCTGGCGGCGGAGGACGCGCCGGCCTACCAGCGCTACGCCCGTCTGCTGGGTTGGGCGGACAAGATCCGTCGCCTGCATGTGCGCGCCAACGCCGACCAGCCCGACCAGGCTACCGCGGCGGTGGCGTTCGGTGCCGAGGGCATCGGGTTGTGTCGTACGGAGCACATGTTCTTCGGCGAGGGCAAGATCGGCCCTATGCGCGAGATGATTGTGGCCGAAAACGAGGCCACCCGGCGCAAGGCCCTGGAGAAGCTGTTGCCCTTGCAACGGGAGGACTTCGCAGGAATCTTCCGCGCCATGGGCAAGCGGCCGGTGACCATCCGGACCCTGGATCCGCCTCTGCACGAGTTTTTGCCCCACGAAGACGCGGGCGTGCTGGAGTTGTCCCGAGCCACCGGCAAGACGGTGGCGGCGATCGAGGCGCGCATCAACGATCTGAAGGAGTCCAACCCCATGCTCGGCCACCGCGGTTGTCGTCTTGGCATCTCGTACCCCGAGATCACCGAGATGCAGGTGCGCGCGGTCTTTGAGGCCGCCTGCGATGTGGCCGCCGAGGGCACGGTGGTCGAGCCGGAAATCATGATTCCACTGGTGGGCAGCAAGAAGGAGATCGACAACCAGGCGGCCATCGTCCGCCGTGTGGCCGGGGAGGTCTTCAAGGAGCGGGGACGCAAGCTGAAGTACCTGGTGGGCACTATGATCGAGGTGCCGCGCGCGGCGCTCACCGCAGGCGCCATCGCCGAGACCGCCGAGTTCTTCTCTTTCGGGACCAATGACCTGACGCAAACCACGTTTGGTCTGTCGCGGGACGATGTGCCCAAGGTGTTGGCCGACTACGTGGCCAAGGACATCTACGACGTTGATCCCTTCGTCAGTCTGGATCGGGACGGCGTGGGCCAGCTCATGCGTCTGGCGGTCGCCTCTGGTCGCAAGACGCGGCCCAATATCAAGATCGGCATTTGCGGCGAGCACGGCGGCGATCCAAGCTCGGTGATGTTGTGCGACGAGCTCGGCCTGAACTACGTGTCGTGCTCGCCGTATCGACTGCCCATCGCGCGTCTGGCAGCCGCCCAAGCCGTGCTCAAGAAGTAGTGGCTCGCCGCCCCTCACAGGGAAAAGAGACATCAACCAAGTGCGACCTACCGACGGGGGACATCGGCCGATGAGATCCCCCGTCGGCCGCGTCCCGATTATCGGGCTTCTCGTGCTTGGAGCGCTTGTCCTGGCCGGGGCCGGTTGCGACCTAGGGCAAAATGGGATCGATCCGCCCCTGGACCAGATCTTCTGGCCGGCCGGGTTGGCCATTGACCGCGACGGCAACTGGCTCTACGTGGTCAACTCGAACAACGACCTCCGCTTCAACGCTGGGACGCTGATCGCGATCGACCTGCAGAAAGCGAAAAGTGATCGACAGAAACTGGCAGCCGACGCGGGGGTAGAGCCCGCGTGGCCAGAGTGCAGCACGACCCATTTCACCGACGACACGGCTGCGGAAACCCTCGCTAGCACACTGGACGAACCTTGCTGCGTTGACCTGCTTCGCCCGCATGTTCTCAACTGCAACGAGCGGGCGTACGTGCAAACAGACGCCACGGTGCGGATTGGCAGTTTCGGTGGCGAAGCGGTCCTCCAGACCTATCACCGAGATCCCAATGACCTCAATAGCGAGGTGGTAGGTCGTATCTTCATGATAGTTCGGGCCGAACCTTCCATCACGTTCGTCGACGTCACCCACGGCAACGGTTCGGTGCACATGCGCTGCAATGGTCCGCGGTCAGAGGCAGACCCGCAACTTCGCAACCCGTCCTGCGACGACAACTGGCGCGTCCGGCGGCCCAGCGGAGCAGCCACGACCGACAATGTCCTGCCCGAAGAGCCCCATTCTTTGGCTATCGATCAGGCCTTGGGGATTCTCTACGTCAGCCACCTGACCATCACAGTGAACCGCCAGGTCGTGGGCGGTGGCATTTCGACTATCAACATCGGCAGTTTTCTCGACCCCAACGCGCCCAATGTTGTCGGCAGTCTTCTCGACCCCAACGTGCCCAACGTCATCAATTCGATAGCCCGCGTGGTGTTCCCGACCAGTCTAGACCAGGGTGTGACGGCTCTCACCCTGAACAAACCCGGAGATCCCAACGACCCCAATGACCCAAATTACCTGCTGTTTGCGGTGGCACGCGCGAGTCCCGATATCACCGGGATGGTCTTGCAGTGCCAGAAGACGGGGCAGCATTGCGATCCGAACGACCTAACCTCACGCGACCTTTCCCTAGTCCCGGGCGAGCAAATCATGTCGTCTGCCTTCTTGCCGTCAGGCACGGACGTGCGCGGTTTCCTGCTCTCGCCCGACGGCAATCAGGCCTACGTCCTTCATCGCAACTCACCAGACGTTACCACCTCCACCGATCCGGCCGCGCTGATCGTGCTCGATCGCACGCCGGACCTGAACGACGAGCCCGCCAACCGG
>PMLB01000415.1 GCA_003158735.1 Myxococcales bacterium
GAAAATTCCGCTTTGATAACGCGGGATTGTAATTTAGCCCTTGACGCGCCACGGAGGCAGGGCAGATTAGTGGCATGACTGTACGCACGATCAAACGGTATTCGAACAGGAAGCTGTACGACACCCACGACAGCCACTATGTCACCTTGCAACAGATTGCCGGTCTGATTCGCAATGGTGATGAGATCCGAGTCATCGACAAGACGACTCAGCAGGATCTGACGGCTGCCACGATGGCGCAGATCATTTTCGAAGAAGAGAAGCGGGGTCCCCGCCTCCCTGCCGATGGCCTGCGTCGTATCATCCGCAGTGGCCTGACGGCTCATTAAACTGGGAACCCTGAAAGGGTTCCCAGCCCCTTGCGCGATGGTGCGCCGCCAGCGAAGCTGACGGGCTCCCCACGCGAATAGCAACACTGCCCGGTTAGCAGTGGGCCAGTAATTGGCAACGCGGGGATTCCCCGCGACCATCAGAAGTCTAAGCCTGTGCTGAGTGACAAGGCGTTCTGTGTGCCACTCTGATCTTTGGCGCTGAATGTGCTTCCGTCTCGAGTTGAGCCGGCGAAATAGGCTTCGTATTGCGCGGCAAAGAAGGCGACGGCGAACTTGATCTTGAATCCGACGAACAGCCGATAGCGAGTGATGGAGTTCTGTCCCGGAAAGCGGAAGTTCGCGTTGAAGTCATTGCTCTTGCCGGTCGGAGTTGATGGGCAGTAGGGGGTTCCCGGATTGTTGCCCAGGGGCGCTGTCGTGGCGTCACACGAAGGTGTTGCGTCGAGAATTCCACTGTGGGCGAAGATCGAAATCATGCCCCAGCCGACAAAGGGTTCGAGCCGCGCCGTCTTGAGCAGCCCGAATCTCTTCGATATGAGCAGGTCGAGGCTGGTGGTCGTCATCGTGACCTGGTCCGTGCCCGTCAGGTACGAAACTGCGCCGCGCACCGCAAAGGAGGGGACCGGCCAGTCGTGGAAGCCCTCGTGGATGGCGAACTTCGCATAGCTCTGCCAAGCCACAAGCTGTGAGTCGAGAAGGTGCACAGCCCCGAAGCCCAGTTCGACGGCCGGAACCGGCAACCAGAGCCCCTTGCGTACGAAGACCCCTACGGTCGTCAGCATGGCATCTGGCCGTGTTGCATTGGGATTGGTCGCTGAAACTCCCTCGACGCCGTTCCAAAACCTCCGATTGTTGCTGATTTCCGTCAGGCCAAGCTCGCCGGAAAGTTGGAACCCACCAAACCCTGCTGTGTCAGCCACCACGGGGATGCGAGGCGCGAGAACCACGCCCAACTCGGACATCAAGCTGCGGAAGTCTCCCCTACCTTGGCCGTCGGGGACGACCGGATCGGTGGCGCCGATCGACCCATCAGCTTGGCGGTGCACCCACGAGCATTCCGGGGTCTTGCTGGCCAGAGTGGACGGCGTCAGGGGACACAGGTTGAGTAGCTGAAGGTCGTTCCTTCCGGCCCACGCGCGGGAGGCGAACGTGGCCATCATGAGCATCACGGATGACGCAACGAGGCGAGAACGAACCGAGCCCATCGAAGTGCAACGGTAAGTTTTGCTGCTAAGCCCTGTCAAGGAAGCTCTGACTAAGGTTTCAGGTGCACAACCAGCCGCGGGATCTCGCTCGCCCGGGTTTGACCACGCGGTCTTCGTCTCGTAGCTTGCGGGGCATATGTCTTCTGTCCCCTTGGCGACCAGGTTGTTAGGCGAATCAGCTCCCTGGCTGGGCCCTATCGGGGTCGGGCTCGCCATCCTGGCCGCGAGCGTTTTTCTCTTCTTCGCGTATCGCTTCGAACGATTCGTGGCCGTGCGCTACCTGCAGCGCACTTCGCCGTCGCGAGCGATTCGCGTGGGCCTGACCATCACGGTGGCGGGAGTCGCGGCGGGCCTCATCATGCTGGCGGCGGCTCACGGCCGCGCGCGCGGCTTGGAAACTGCAGGCGTGGTCTTCACTCTGGTGGCGGCCCTGGCCATGCTCTTGTTCGTCCTGCTGCGGGTGTTTTCAGTCTTCACCACGGTTTCGACGATGGGCGTGGTCTTGGGGGTCGCGTCGCTGGTGGTGGTGCTGGCCGTGACCAGCGGCTTCGAGCACGAGTTTCAGGACAAGGTCCTGGCAATCAACGCCCACCTCATCGTGACTTCGTACGGCCTGGAACGAGACATGGCAGAAGCCGAGCAGGACGCGGAAGTCATCAAGAAGAGGCTGGCCAGCCTGCCGGGATTGGAGCACATGTCCACCTTCAGCTTCACCGCCGGCGAAGTCATGATCGGCAAGGTCGGGGCCAATCTGAAGGGGGTCGATCTGTCCGACGGCGCGCCTGAGCTGCAGCGGATCATGGTGGCCGGATCTCTGGCTGACTTGGGACGGCCGGCCCACTGCGCGGAGGCGCAGCCTGTCCCAGACCCGGCGGCCGAACCGGTGGGTCGCATCATTCTGGGCAGCGAGCTGGCCCACCGCCTACACAGCCGCGTGGGCGAATGCCTGCAGATCCTGGTGCCCTTTTCCGGGGGCATCGATTCGGCGCCCAGCGCTTACACCTTCCGGGTGGTAGGCATCTCGTCGCTGGGATTCCACGAATACGACGCGCGCCTCGCCTTTATCAACCTGGAGGACGCGCGCCGCATGGGCAACGCGCGCCAGTCCATCTTCGGGGTGGAGTTGCGCTTTACCGACCCCATGCAGGCCGTGAGCATCGAGCCCGAGGTGGAACGGCGGCTGGGTCCTGAGGCGCGCGTGATTGACTGGAAGACGCTCAATCGCAATCTCTTCGCAGCGTTGTCCATGCAGAAGCTGGTCATCGCCGTCTTGCTCTTCTTCATCATCGTGGTGGCCGCGTTCAACATCATCGCCTCGCTCATGCTCATCGTGCTGTCCAAGGTGCGCGAGATCGCGATTCTCGC
>PMLB01000375.1 GCA_003158735.1 Myxococcales bacterium
GTTTCCCGACGCTCGGCCATCAGCGACCGGCAGAGGAGGCCACCTCGGGGGCTCAGGGGCTTCCGCGATCGGAATGGACGGTCGGTCCGGCGTGCGCAGACAGGCCAACATCGCCTCCACGAGATCAGTTCGGGAAAACGGCTTTGACAAGAAGATTGCGCCGACGTCCTTGTGCAGGCTGACCGCCAGCGACGGATCCTTGTAGATGCCGGATATCACGATGAGCCCGACATCTTTTCCGAGAGGAGATTCGCGCACAGCTCGACAGAACGCGAAGCCATCCATGCCGGTCATGATGAGGTCGGTCACCACGATCTGCGGGCGATCGTTCGCGAACATGGCGAGGCCTTGCTCGCCACTCGCCGCTTGCGCCACCCTGGGTCCGAAAGGTCGCAGCCTGGCGTCGTCGAGGATGGCCCGCTCCATGGCACTGCGAGCCATCGGATCGTCGTCGACCAGCAGGACCGTAAATGCCATGGCCTATTCAATCTATTCGTCGGCGTCCTGGCTCCCGGGCAGTCAGGGCGTGCGCATTTCGTGTGACCTTACTTTGTGCGCTGTTCAATCGTCAGAACGCTGGGGATCTTTGACTCGTCCTGTGTGACCTGGGTCGAAGCGGGGAGGGCGGCCTTGGCCTCGGGCGCGGGGGCAAGGCCCATCTTGGCCTTCAACTCGGCCAGCGCCGTGTCGGTACCGACGCTGCCAGACTCCAAGGCCTTGAACTTCTGTTGCAAGGTGTCTCCCGTCAGCTCGTTGCCAAGCTCAACCGAGGCATCGGCTTCGGCCTCGATCTGGTCCACCCTGTTCGCCATGCGCTCGAAGGTGTCGAAGGCGCCGGTGTCCGACAGACCTTGCATTGTGTCTTGGATGGCCTTCTGAGCCTCGGCGCGCTTCTGGCGCGCGATGAGGATGTTCTTCTTGCGCTTGGCCTCCTCGATCTTGTCGTTGAGCGTGCGCAGTTGCTCCTTCAGCTTCTCCACCGCGTCCTTCTGCAGCTGCGCCTGCTTGGTGAACTCCGCCGCCTGCACCTCATGCTCGCTCTTGCGCTTCAAGGCCTCGCGCGCAAGTGTGTCGTCGCTGGCACGCACCGCCAGCATGGCCTTGCGTTCCCACTCCTGCACCAGCTCCCCTTGCTCGTCGCGCTGCTTTTCCAGGCGCTTCTGGTCCGCGATTGACACCGCCACCTGCTTCTTCGCCTCGACAAGCTGGCTCTGCATGTCGGCGACGAGCTGGTTCAGCATCTTCTGCGGGTCTTCCGCCTTGGAGATGAGATCGTTGAGGTTCGATTTGACTAGAGTTCCGAGCCGCGAAAAAATTCCCATGACTGATTTCCTTGTCGGGCGCTTGGTCCAGGTTCAGGCCGCTGCGCGAAATTTCGACAGCGTCGGATAGTGCTTGCTGATGGCCATTCCCATGTCGTCCACCACCGCTTGCAGTTCGCTGAAGTCCAGATCCTCCAAGGGCAACGAATCCGTGAGCACGACCGCGTTGCCGTCGACGCCGAAGGTGGCATAGACCATCTCCTTGGCGTTGAGCCTGAGCAGGGTTTCGAAGAGGGCTTCCCGCCGGCCCTGGGGCAGGTCCATCACCTTGAGTCGGAAGACGACGACAGGGCCGGCCAGGGACACCAGAAGATTGTCGAAGCCGTCGTCCTTTATTCGCCAGACGCCGTGGCCCAGGTCTTCGTGAGTGACGCCAAGCTTGAGCAGGTAAGACTCGATATCTTCACGCGTTTTCATGGCAATCACCTTTCCTGTGGCTTGGTCGAACCCCGTGGCTTGCGAGAGGATCCCTTGCGAAGGGTAGACGATTCCGGAGCGGCCTACAAATCCGTTTTCTTGCCGTGGACGTGCGGCGGCAGTTGAAGCAGGCCCTTTCCTGTGGTAGCCGGAACCGTCCATGCCCATCGATCCTGCCGTGCTGCCGCGCCACGTTGCAATCATCATGGACGGGAACGGTCGCTGGGCGCAGGACCGTGGGCTGCCGCGTATCGAAGGCCACCGTCGGGGGGCGAACGCGGTCAGCGAGGTGGTGCGATCCGCGCGCCAGATAGGGGTCAAGGCCCTTACGCTGTACGCGTTTTCGCTGCAGAACTGGCTTCGTCCCCCCGACGAAGTCACGATGTTGATGCGGCTTCTACGCGAGTACATCATCGGCGAGCGCGCCGAGATCGTGGACAACGGCATCCGGCTGGTCACCATCGGAGACTTGGGCCGGCTGCCCGGCCTGGTGCGCGAGTCGCTCGATGACCTGGTCCGCGATTCGGCTGGCAACCAAGCCATGACCCTGTGCCTGGCTCTCTCGTACGGGGGCCGCGAATCAATTGTCGCCACGACCCGCGCCCTGTGCGAGGCGGTGAAACAGGGCACACTTTCGCCCGGCGACATCACAGAGGAGAGTTTTCAGTCAGCCATGCAGACCGCTGGCCTCCCCCAGCTCGATCTTCTCATCCGCACCTCGGGGGAGGTTCGGCTGTCGAACTTCTTGCTCTGGGAATCGGCCTACACGGAGCTCTACTTCACCGACACCCGGTGGCCCGAATTTGGTCGCGACGAGTTCATGCGTGCGCTGGAGTCGTACCGAGGGCGCGAGCGCCGCTTCGGCCGCACGCGAGAGCAGCTTCGGCGGCTGGGGTAAGGTCTAGGGTGTGAAGCCGGACCGGAAGAACCTGCTCGTCCGGATCGCCTCGGCGTTGGTGGCTCTACCCATCGTCGGCGTGCTCGTGTTCTGGCGTGAGCCTCTGGGCATGACGGCCCTGTGTCTCGTGGTGGCAGTTCAGGCTCTGCGCGAGTACACATCCATGACCATGGCTGCCCGGCCCAAGGCCGAGCGCGCAGGTGTGGTGCTGATTGGCNNGATCGCCGTGGCCATCTTGATATTGGTGCGCGCGGTCGACCTTCCGGCCGCAGGGGCGCGGCTCTACGCCGCGGAATTCGGCGTGTTCTACATCGGTGGATTGCTTGCCGCCTTGGCTCTTCTGCATGGCAGTCCAGGGCCGGCGTGGGTCGCGTTGGCCATCGCGGTAACCTTTGGCAACGATACCGGCGCCTACTTCGTGGGGCGGGCGTTTGGGCGGCACAAGCTGGCGCCAACCCTTTCGCCGGGAAAAACCGTTGAAGGCGCGCTGGGTGGACTGGTGGCCGGCCTCACTGTGACATTCGTGGCAGGGTGGACTTTCATGCCTGCGCTAACCATCTATGACCGCGTGATTATTGGTCTTGTATCCGGCGTAGTCGGGCCGGCGGGTGATCTGGTCGAGTCGCTCATCAAGCGCACGGCGGGTGTCAAAGACTCCGGCCGCTGCATTCCCGGCCACGGCGGCGTCCTCGATCGCATCGATGCGCTGCTGTTCGTCGGCGCCTATGTTTACCTACACGTCAACCTTCTCCGCTGCTGAGCCCCAATACGGCAAAGCCCCCGTGGTTATCCACGAGGGCTGCCAAAATACTAAGCGAGGCTGGTTAAGCTTGGCTAGATATGTTAAGCGGTTGAAGAATCAACCGCGAGTTCAGGCCACACCGGCTTGCGCCGGTGTGTTGGGAGGAGACGCAACTCTCGGAGTTAGTGCCGCCGTTCGTTGCTTGCCGAATATGGCTAGCAACGCTCGTGCCGGCCTGGACGCGGGCTCTCGCTTGACTCGGAACTGTTTGAATTTTTGAGGGTTTCATGTTACATGCGGTAAAACGACGAGACACTGATGGTCTGATACCCCTGACATTGACGTCAGGGTTGTCGAACCTAGATGCCGGTTTTTCACAGTCCTAAATGACTGACAGCTTTCTGGTCATCAACGCGGACGGCCCCGAGACTCGCGTTGCGCTAGTGGAGGACGGCCTGCTGGCCGAGCTCTACATCGAGCGCAAACAGGAACGTGGCATCGCGGGCAACATCTACAAAGGCCGGGTCGAGCGAGTCTTGCCGGGGATGCAAGCGGCCTTTGTCAACATCGGTTTGGAGAAATCTGCCTACCTGCACGTGTCGGACGTGCGCGGGACACCCGACGATCTTCGCCGGTTGGTTTCGGCCGGTGAAGCACAAGGGCGTGCCAGCGCCCAGGACGACGACGAAGACGGCGAGCCGTCGGGGCCATCGGGCGGCGCGCGCATCGAGGATCTACTGAGAGAGGGTCAGGAGATCGTCGTTCAGGTAACCAAGGAACCCATCAGTACCAAGGGCGCTCGGGCGACTCGCTACATCTCGCTGCCGGGCCGGCATCTGGTGTTCATGCCCACGGTCGAACACGTGGGCATCTCGCGGCGCATTTCCTCGGACAAGGAGCGGCGCCGCCTGCGCGAGATCATCGACCAGATGCGGCCGCCAGGGACGGGCTTCATCGTGCGCACCGTCGCGGAGAACGTGCCGGAGAAGGATCTCCGCGCGGACATGGACTTCCTCATCAAGCTGTGGAATGAGATTGTTCGCCGTACCCAGAACAGTCGTTGTCCCGCTCTCATCTACAACGATCTCGATCTCCTGCTGCGCACGGTGCGCGACATGTTCACCCCCGAGGTGGGCAAGCTGATCATCGACTCCCGCGCCGAATACGACAAGATCAAAAAGTTCATCGCGGCGTTCATGCCGGACTTCACCGGGCAGATCGACCTCTACGACGGACCGGAGCCTATCTTCGACGGCTACGGTATCGAGATCGAAATAGACCGGGCGCTGGAACGCAAGGTATGGCTCAAGTCAGGCGGCTATCTCATCGTCGACGAGATGGAGGCCCTCACGGCCATCGACGTCAACACCGGACGCTTCGTGGGCAAGAAGAATCTGGAAGACACCATTACCCAGACCAACCTGGAAGCCTGTCGCGAGGTGGCCGAGCAACTGCGCATCCGCTCTCTCGGCGGCATGATCGTGGTCGACTTCATCGACATGGACCGCGCGTCCAACCGCGACCGGGTCACGCGCGCTTTCAACGATCACTTGCGTCGCGATCGATCAAAGGCGGCGGTTACTCGCATCTCCGAGTTGGGTCTGATCGAGATGACCCGCAAGCGAACGCGCGAATCGCTCTTGCACGCGCTGACCGAGCCCTGCGAACACTGTGAGGGCAAGGGCTACACCAAGTCGCGGCGGACCGTGGCCTACGAGCTGCTGCGGGAGCTGAGGCGGCAGGGCAACATGATCGAAGGGGACACCGTGCTCATCGAAGTGCACCCCGACGTCGCGCAGGTGCTCGCCACCACGGATCACGGGTACCTGGAGGATATGGAGAAGCGCCTGCAGAAGCGCATCATCGTGAAGGCGCGTGGCTCGTTCGCGCTGGAGGATTTTGAGTTGCGTTCTCCCACGCAGAAGACGCCACTCGATCGCTCGGATGCCGACCGCGAAGGAGATCGCGCTGATCGGAGGCGCCGCCGCCGCAAGAAGCTTGGCCCACCGGCCGAGGTCGAGGCCATGCTGGAAGAGGAAGAACGCAGCAACGCCGCCGACCGCGAGGTGATCGGAGGGGAGAGCGCGCCGGAGACCCGCGATGACGAACGTGCGCGGGAGCGTCGAGACGCAGAAGCGGCGGCGGGCAATTCCGCGGCCGATCTCTCGCCCTCGGGTGCCGCGCCAGAATCTCCCAGCAGCCTTCCTTCTTTTGAGACTCCGCAGGTCGCGTCCGAAGCCCACGCGGTTCCTGCTGGCTCCGACGACACCAAGCCACGGAGCTGATGGTTGTGCCGTCAGCCAGTCGATGGCGATGTACTTTGCCTACGATGTAGCAAAAGGTCTTACCTTTACCGAGGTGTAGTTATCCACAGGAAAAGTCAAGTAACTTCAAAGTGATAGAATTTTGATCAACAGCCTGCCGGTTGTTACGATCGCGGAATCAAACGTGAGAAAAGAACGTTCTGCGATGCGACTAGGACACGGCAAGATGCTCAATGGAGGTGCCGAAGCCACACCCACGGGGGCTGAGTCGGCCTACGTCGATGCGCGGCAGCTGACCTTCCGCTTTGCCGATTCCGACGACGCAGATGGCGCCTATTTGGCGCCGGTATCGCGTTGGGCCGCGCGAGCAACGAGCCCGGGCCGGGTCGTCAGGATCCCGGCTTGCGGTCGCTCACTTGAGGAGATTCGCCTGGAGCAGGCCGTGGCTGCCCACCTGCCACCGGGCCATGGTCTGCGCCTCGCTCTGACCGATAATCACTACAACATCGTGGCGGTGCGACGTGACCCCTCGACCTATGTGGTCAGGATTCACCGCATATTCGCCGGCGCCGAGCCTCGGCTGGTGCGGGCCGTGGCGCGCTACGTGGTCCACAACGACCGGCGCGCCTCCGGCGTTCTTGGGGAGTTCATCGAGCGCCACGAGCACATCATCAGCCGGACGCCGCGCCGGCCGCGCCTGGTGAAACTGCGGGCGGCGGGACGCGTCTACGACCTGCAAGACATCTTCGATCGCCTGAACCAGCAGTACTTCGAGGGAACATTGCGGGCGCAGATCACTTGGGGGCCGGCGGTTTTCCGCGCGCAGCAGCGATCCATCAAGATGGGCAGTTTCTCAGTCGAGGACCGCATCATACGGGTGCATCCGGCGCTGGACCGCGCCGAGGTGCCGCTCTTCTTCGTCGAGTGGATCGTGTTCCACGAGATGCTCCACGGCAGGCACGAGATCCGCCGCAGTGGAAGGCGACGCTGCTTCCATCCGCCTGAATTTCTCGCCCAGGAACGGGAGTTTGCCAACTACCAGCGCGCCTCCACTTGGGAGAAGGAGAACGTCGATCGCCTGTTTGGGAGATAGAGCGATGACTCTGTCATCTTGGCAGCGTGGAGGATGTTTTTTGGCCAGAGAGTCGCTGGTGGGTCCGGGCTCGGCCAAGGACGGGCGTGGCCGCGGGTCTTTCGTGCTGGAACGATTGATGCTAGTTCCCTGGAAGCGCATGACAACGTCAAGACTCGGTGCACTGGCGGTCGTATTTGCAACGGCCATGGTTGGCTGCGGTCACACTCGGTTTCTGTCCGGAACCAACATCCCGGCCACCGAGGACAACCTGGCCGTGGTCGAGACCATCGAGCAGTATCGAGCCTTCCTCATCGAGAAGAACATTGATGGGCTGCTGCTGCTGGCGTCGAAGAAGTACTTCGAGGATGGGGGCACGCCCCAGGCGAACGATGACTACGGCTATGAAGGTCTGCGTGCGATCCTGACCAGTCGTCTAGGGCGTGTGCAGTCCCTGCGCTATGACATCGAATACCAGAAGGTCACGCTGCGTGGCGATCAGGCTGAGGTCGATGCATTCCTTAACGGCGCATTCGAGCTGCAAAGCGAGACCGGCGAACGCTACCGTCGCGTCAATGATCACCACAGGTTCGTGCTGGAGCGACAGTCCAACGGCAAGTGGCGCTTCTTGAACGGAATGTAGGGCATGCGCAGCCGGTAGCGGCGCTACAGCCGGTACACCAGGAGGCGCGTTTCAAGCGGGCCGTTCCACAGACGGTGGGAGATTTCGTGTTTGCGCCGGATAGCACGCGCAAGCAGAGGGTTGCCACACAGAATGACTGCGCTCCACCCGCGCATCCGGTCCAGGGCGTGGGCGATGGCGGCGTAGAGCTCGTCCAGTGGTTGCTCTGGGTCCGGACCAGGCAGTCGCTCGCCGTAGGGTGGGTTCATGCAGATGGTCCCGGGCGGCTCGCGCGACACCAGCGTTGCCACATCAGCGACCTCGAACAGGATGTCCTCGGCCACCCCGGCGGCCTGCGCATTCCGGCGCGCTGACTGAATCGCCGAGGTCAAGACGTCACGGGCCAGGATGGGGCAGGGGGCTTTGGCCAAGCGGGCGTCTTGCGCGGCTTGCTTGAGTCGCGTGAACACCGGGAGATGGCTCTGGTCAGCCCATCGCTCGAAAGCGAAGGCGCGGCGCAGGCCCGGGGCGATGTTTCGGCTGGCCAGCGCGTGCTCGATGGCCAACGTTCCCGTGCCGGTCATGGGATCGACAAAGGGCTGCTCGGCCCCTACGCCGCCCAGGGCGAGGACTGCCGCAGCTAGGGATTCCTTGAGGGGAGCGTCGGCCATGGCCACTCGGTAGCTGCGCCGATGCAGCGGCTCGCCGGCCAGATCCACAAAGAGGCGTGCATCCCGTCCGCGCAGGTGCAAGACCAGAGACACGTCGGGGTTCTTCACGTCCACGTTGGGGCGGTGGCCCATGCGGTCGCGGAGCGCATCGACCACGGCGTCTTTCACCTTGAGCGCGGCGAAACCCGAATGGTGCAGCTCGGGGTTTTCGTGGGTGGTGGCCGTGACAGCCAGGGTGGTCTTGTTGCTGAAAAAGCGGTGCAGGTCGGCCGCGCGCGCGCCGGCGTAGAGGGTGTCGGCGTCGAAAGCGGGAAAGCTGCCCACTTCGAGCAACACGCGCATGGCCACGCGCGACCAGAGACACACCTTCATCGCATCTTCCATGGTGCCGTCAAAAGAGACGCCCCCGGTGGCGCCGCGGGGCGCATGGATGCGCTGGACCACCAGCTCGCGGCGGAGCGCACCCTCGGTGCCCCTGGCGCAGGTCACGAAGAATCTCATCGTCCCAGGACCTACCAGGTGGCGTCGGGTGCGTCGAGGGCAGGTTTGCCAAGGCGCGATTGCTGGTTCTTGACCAACGGTCCTGTGCCGTGGCCTCTGATTGCCCACAGAACGGGCTGTGCGTTTCCGAAACAGATTTCGGCTGGCCTCATGGCTATTGCGTGACCAGCAAGTGCGCCACCAGCGCCGACTGTGCCGCGGGCACCGCGTGCACGGGCAACGATCCCGATGGTGTGTGCGCCTTGCGCTGCACCGGCGACACCGACTGTCGCACGGGCTATCACTGCAACCCGGCGGGCCGCGCTGGCGAGAACGTGTGCATCCCCCACTGCACCAGCGACAGTCAGTGCGAGAACCTGACCTGTCACATCGGCACGGGGCTCTGCTGATTCGAAGCCTTCCGCGCAGGAGCCAGGCGCCTGAAGGCGCCCGGCCGAGTTCGCGGTTCGCCTGTTGGTCCAGACTCTAGAAGGCGTAGATGAAGCGGCCGAGAACGTCGAGGTACGCCATGTTACTACCGGTGTGGAAGGCGATGGGGATGTCGATGCCGACGGCGGCAAACATGTGTGGCGCGAGCTTGAACTTCACGCCACCCTCCAAATCAAGCAGAAATGCCGTGTCGCTGTTGCTGAGGCCTCCGCAGGTCTCCGTCCCCGACACGCTCAGGCCGCAGACGGTCCTGGATATCGACCAGTAGTCAAAACCGAGCCCCGCACTTTCCGAAACTCGGTCACCATTCGCTATCCCGACCCGCTCACCTCCGCCAATTCTCCTCCCTCATGAATTGGGCCATCGACACGCAGATAGGCTACATAAATGTCAATTAGTACCCTATACCCGGCGGCGAACTGGTTCGCGCGTGGGGGCCGCTAGAGCGCCGATCGGTGCTCTAGAAGATGGCGCCGCCGCCGAACATCATGTCGTAGCGGATGCTGGTGG
The DNA here is from genome assembly GCA_003158735.1 of Myxococcales bacterium. Taxonomy (GTDB): domain Bacteria; phylum Myxococcota_A; class Polyangia; order Fen-1088; family Fen-1088; genus Fen-1137. Next base: position 9,449 of record PMLB01000375.1, read on the forward strand.
AGGACGCGACGCCGATGTCGAGAGTGAAGGGGCGGAAGGAGACCAGCCAGCGGTTGTCGAGCACCAGCCGCCCCTCGAAGCCGATCTGCATGTCGAAGAACGAGGCGCTCGATCTGCCCCCATCACAGAACGGCCCGAGTATGGTCTGCTCGCAGCCTCCCCCCGCGGAGCCCGCGTACAGGTAGCCGATCATGAAGCTCGGCGCCAGGTACAGCCCGAGGTTGTGCACCGGCTGAATGTCCCAGAGGAACTTGGGGCCGAGCTCGATTGAGGTGAAGCTGTTGCCGAAGCCCTCCTGCATGTCGAAGGCGATCGCCGGACCGGCGGCACTACCCATGAGGTGGTAGCCGAAGGTCTCGATCAGCTTGAACTGGGTGCCGGAGTCCTTGACGCTGATGGCCGGACCGAGGGCCATGCTGGCCCACATCGGGTGAGTCCCGGGCGCCAACAGCGCGGGCTGAGCGTTGGCGACGCCGGACAACAGCAGCAGGGAAAGGGCAGCGATGGTGAGGACCGCTCGTCTCATCCTCTTCCTCCATCGAGATTCAGGTGGAGCGCACGATAACGGTGCAAGTGGTCGTGCGAGCAAGAGACAAGAGGACACGGCAAGTCCAACCCGGTTCAGCATCGATCCCTCCTTGGTGAGTCGTTGAGCGAGGCCCAACTATCACGCGGCGAGTTCGATTGGTCAAAGGAAACCGAACGTGTCGGGCCGTCTGCCCGAACCGGTTCCCCATCCTACCCTCAAACTGGTCGCTGGATAGGTGCAAGCAGAGCCATATTGGGACTGTTCTGGCGCCCGTGACGGCCGTCGGTGAGCGCCAAGATCCACGTTCGGCCCTGTCCTCAGAGTCCCTGCACCGGCACGGGCTGCGATCTCTGCGTGGTCGTGCCATCGCCGAGCTGGCCATAGGTGTTGTCGCCCCAGCATTGCACCGAGCCGTCTCCCAGGAGCGCGCAGGCGTACGAGCCGCCGGCAGCGACTGCGATCGCCTGCGTGATGCCGGACACGGTTACCAGACGCGCTGTGGAGAATGTCGGTCCATCGCCCAGCTGCCCGTTGTAGTCGCTGCCCCAGCAATCGATCGAACCGTCGGCCAGGAGCGCGCAGCGATGGTACATCCCGGCTGAGATCCCGATGGCTTGCGTAATGCCTGGCACCGCGTGGGCTGCCGAGGTCGGACCCATATAGCCATTCGGCGTGTCCATGACCACGAAGCCCCAGCAGTGAACCGAGCCATCCTGCACCACCGCGCAGGTGTGTTCCCAGCCGGCGGAGATGGCCACCACCGCCGACAGATCCACGATCACCGGGGTGGAACTCTGACCTGACTGCAGGACGTCGCCCAGAACACCGCTACCGCGACCTCCCCAGCATCGGGCCGAGCCGTCCCCGAGGAGCGCGCAGGTGTGGCTGGAGCCTGCTGACACGGCCACGGCCCCTTGCAACCCGACGACGGTCACCGGCGTGCTGCTGGAGGTCGTCGTGCCATCCCCAAGTTGCCCGAGGCTGTTGTCCCCCCAGCAACTGACCGAGCCGTCCCGGCCGACCGCGCAAGTATGGCCAACGCCAGCCGAGACGGCGACGGCCGCTGTCAGGCCGACGACACTGACCGGTGCCTTGGCAAAGTCGATCGTGCCATCGCCGAGCTGGCCCTGGCTGTTGTTGCCCCAGCAAGTGACCGAGCCCCCCACCAGCAGGGCGCAGATGTGGCTATTGCCCGACATGGATTCCCCTCCATCGGAGCCCACTGACAGGGCGACCGCCTGGGAGATGCCGGACACGGTCACGGGCGCGAGTCCGTAGGAGTATCCCCAGCAACGGACCGAGCCGTCGCTGAGCAGAGCGCAGGTCTGCGCGGATCCGGCTGACACGGCCACTGCCACCGTGGCTCTGCTGCCGCCAGTGCTGCTCGTGCCGCCGCCAGCAAGGGTCTGCTGGGAGGTTCCGCCGGCCGCCACTGTGCCTCCGCTGGCGGGACTCCCAGCGACAGCAGCGGCCCCAGCCGTTGTCGCGCCCTGCCCGGCGGTGCTGCTCGGCTGCTCTGCGACCAATCCCCCGCCTGCACTGACCGAGGAGCGACCGGGTAGCCTGCCCATCTCGGTCCTGCCACAAGCCGCAAGCGCGACGGCCGCGAGGACGAGCGCTACCAGTGGGCAGGCATCACGAGAGTGGCGCGTCGAAGAGCAGCCCACAGTGAGTGAGAATAGCATCCGAGAGGCATGCGGTGGGTTCCGCACGGCAGGTAGTTGGCCCGGAATCTCTCGGGCTTGCAAGTGTCAATCCCAGACTGCATGACGGTAGTTCCGCCGGATCGATCGATCCTTGGTCAGCAGCGTGGCCCCGTTGAGCGCAGCGTGCGCCACTATGAGCCGGTCGAACGGGTCGCGCGTCCAGCCCAGACCCACGGCGCCCTCCGCCACCGACGAGAAGTCCCCTTCCGCCTGGACGAGTCCGAGCTTCCGCGCAAGATCCGCGAGGACGACGCCGGAGTTTTCCGAGATGCGGCCCACTTCGTGGAGGTACTGCATTTCGAGCGCCACCATGGGCGAAATGCGCAACTCTTCGCCGGCTAGCCGACGCCGAGCGGCCGGCGAGAAACAGCGCAACTCGCCAGCGTATAGCCACACCACGACGTGGGTGTCGAGGTGGATCACGGTCGCCACTGATGTGACCAGTCAAGGTGAACCAGATCCTCAGGATCGCCCTTGATGAAGTCGGGGCGGGACACCAGGCGATCGAGCCGGCCAACCGGCTTGCCCGGCACGATGCGCAGCGTGCGGCCGCGCCGCTGGACCACCGCCGGAACCCCGGTTTCGAGCACGCCGTCGAGCACCCGGTACACGTCCGCACGCAGGCGCGACGCGGTCAGCTTGCCGGCTGGCATCTTTCGCATGGTTGCTTTCATACGTACGTACCAGGTTGGCATAGTACGTACGCATGGGCAAGTGTGGAAAGGCCTTCCCGCCGAGAGGACATTTGGCCGCCGTGCCCGCTGGCGTGCCGCCCCGGCTGCGTGCGCCGGAGCCGCGTATCCTGATTGCTCTACTTCACCCGATTCGCGGCATCGACTCTTGCTGCGGCCCAGGCGCGCTTTCCCAGCAGCAGCTTAACTTCGGCGGCGGTCTCGGCCTTGGTCTTGGCTAGCTCCGCGTCTGCGGCGGCCAATTCCTGCGCGGCGGTGTCGCGATCGATGTCGCGTGCGGGCTCGCCCCGATCCACCAGCACCGAGATCTTGTCGCTGTCTCCACTGTGCGCCACCTGTAGCACGCCGTCGCCCACGGCCAAGAAGCGCGGGCCGTCCTTGGTCCGGTAGAAGAGCACGCCGGGCTTGAGCGCGGTCATGAAGGGCACATGGCCAGGCAGCACGCCGAATTCTCCCAGGGCGCCGGGCGCGGCGATCTCGTCCACTTCGATCTGGACCAGGGAGCCGCGCGGGGTGGTGACGGTCAGGTGCATTGCTTGGCTTAGCTTTCTTTGGCCATCTTCTCGGCGCGCGCACGCACGCTCTCGATGCCGCCCATCATGACGAAAGCCTGCTCGGGAATGTCGTCGCAACGGCCCTCGATGATCTCTTTGAAGCCGCGCACGGTGTCCTTGATCTCCACGTACTGGCCGGGCTGGCCGGTGAAGGTTTCGGCCACGTGGAAGGGCTGCGAGAGGAAACGCTGGACCTTGCGCGCACGCGACACGGCCAGCTTGTCGTCCTCGGAAAGCTCGTCCATGCCGAGGATGGCGATGATGTCCACCAGCTCCTTGTAGCGCTGAAGAATGCGCTGCACGTCGCGCGCGACCTGGTAGTGCTCGGCGCCCACCACATCGGGTGAAAGGATGGTCGAGGTGGATTCAAGCGGCGAAACCGCGGGATAGAGGCCCAGAGCCGCGATTTCGCGCGAGAGCACGGTGGTGGCATCCAGGTGAGCAAAGGCCGTGGCAGGCGCCGGGTCGGTCAGATCGTCAGCGGGCACATAGATGGCCTGCACTGAAGTGATAGACCCCTTGTTGGTCGAGGTGATGCGCTCCTGCAGCACGCCCATTTCGGTCGACAGTGTCGGCTGGTAGCCGACGGCCGACGGAATGCGGCCGAGCAAAGCCGAAACTTCCGAGCCGGCCTGGGTG
>PMLB01000418.1:0-7218 GCA_003158735.1 Myxococcales bacterium
AAGCCCCCGCGCCGCCCGAAGTCCCCGCGCCGCCCGAAGTCCCCGTACCTCCTGAGTCCCCTGAACCACAGGCGCTGAAGAGTACGGCGGAACCGATGGCGCAAGCGTACGCCATCCAAGCAAACACCCAACTCTTCGTCGAGCCAAGCTTCTCGATCATGGCGCTTTCCTCCGTGACCCGATCATAACAGAGATCACGTGCCGTGTATCGAGCACGGCATGCGCCGTGAGGCCTTCTTCGAGCATCGCCACCGGCAGGCGAGAAGAAATTGCCGCGGTCGTCGGTTGCAAGTCGGGCAGAGCCTGTTACGCAGCCTTGTCATCTACGATCGGTGCGCACAACGTGGACTCTTGGCCGCGAGCGCTCGCCATCGCCAAGGATCTTGACTGCCCGATTCTGTTTCAGCCCGCGGTGGGCAGTATTCTCGACGGCAACATCGCACTCGCGCCGCACTCCGCCGATGTCCAGCGCTACCGCGAGGCGTTCCACGGGATCATCAAGGCGCAACAGCAGGGCGAGCCCGTCGCCAACGACTGGCTCTGCCTGGATTACTTGCGCCGCTGGCCCGATCCGCAGCCCGTTCCCTTCTGCGCCGGCGGTCGCATCCAGGCCGCCATTGATCCGGACGGCAACATGTTCCCGTGCGGCTGCTCGGGGCGCACGTCCAGCGCACCCAATGTCTTCAGACCATTGGGCGTGCTCTACAACAACTGGCTCCACGGTGTTGCCACACGTTTCCAGAAGAAGTTCGACGACATCTCGGCCGAATTCAACTTCGAGCTGGGTCCTGAGTTCGAGATCGCGATCTGCAAGGTTCTGCAAGATCTCCTTCCGCGGCGTTTTGGCGTGTGTCGTGGATTTGTCGTCGGTCAAAGCGGCGATCTTGCTGGTGACACAACGCTCAATCTGGGCTACGTCGGAGGGGTATAGCTCCGCGTTGGGCGCCGCGCCGCTGACCCGGATGTGCGGGGGCGGGGCGCCAGTCATCAGAGCCACCTACCGCCCCAATGCCCGGCAGTCGCGTTCTGCCCGCTGTCGCTTGTTCGTGGTCGCAGCGTCGAAGGGTAACTTCTTGTAGGCCTCGGCCAGGCTGCAGTGCACGCTGGGGTCAAAGGGATTGGCAGCCAAAGACGCCAGCAGTGGCGCCACGGCACCGGCGGCATCGCCCTTTGCCAGCAGCGCCTCTCCAGCGATCAGATGCGGCCAGGGCACTTCTGGATAGAGCGCCTGCGCGGACGCCACGGCCTGCAAGGCTCGGTCGGCCAGGCCCATGGCCAGGTAGCTGCGACCCAGTTTCACCGAGAACAACCAGTACGCAGGGCCGGCGCCCTTGGCCCCCTTTTCGTATTCGGCACTGGCGGCGCGCACCCGGCCGCGCTGAAGCAGCATGTTTCCCAGACGCAGGAACCTTTCGGCGCCGGCCCGCTCCGGGGTGGCCTCGTCCTCAACCGGCGCGCGGCGAGCCGCGACGGCGCCGCTCTTGCGATACTTGGGCGACAAGGCCTCGAAGCCAGGAATGACCTTGTAGTGTTGCGCCGTCATGAAGGCCCGCCACGCCTTTTCGAACTCGGCCCAGGTTCCGCTGCCGCCATAGGCCCGGGCCACGGCCATGCGCGCGTCGGCGCCGAGGGCGATCATGGAAAGCACATTGCGCAGGGCCGGCATTCCGCCGCTGGTGAAGAGCAAGGCGATGGCAGTGGTCACCTCGGCGAAGGCCAGCGACGCGTCCTCGGCACGCGGCAGCTTGGCCATGGACGGGTGCATGGCATCGAAGCTGATCAGCTTGTGGGTGGCCAGCCCCTTGGCCAGCAGGTGCTGCAGCGACGGCGTGAGCGCCAGGCCAGGTGGATCGCGCCAGCGATGTTCGAGAAACTTGGCCAGGCCTTCCTGCAGCCATACCGGGGTTCGGTCGTGGGTCACGCTCGCCACCGCGTAGTGGACTAGCTCGTGCGAAAGGCTGTCCAGCCAGGCGTAGCCGAGCCGCATGGCGCGCGGAGTGGACAACATGATGCGGCCCCATTTGGATACCGCAATGGTGCCGGTGCGCTCCACCTCATCGGTGCTGAGCGCCGTGACCAGGGCCAAATCGGCCGGGCTGCGCAGAATATCCACCGGGATCGGGCGGGTCGGGACAAAGCCCAAGTCGTTCTGCAAGGCTGCAGCAGCGGCTTCCAGCGCATCCAAGGCGTAGTCGGCCATGACCGCATCTTCCGGGGGAAAGCGAATCACGAAGTGCGCCGAGCGCCGTTCCTGATGACCCTCGATGCTCTTCTGCGCGCCCTCGGCCAGAAGAAGCAACTCTTTGACTGGCATGCCCGCCTCGGCGGCTTTGAGCTTGGCCACAGCGGCCGGATAGTCGCCGCTCAGGAAGCGCTCATAGCCCCTGGCGTAGAGAGTGCGGGCCTCGCCGGGATGTGTCTTCTCCAGCTCGGCCAGCATCCGGTCGGCATCCTGGAAGCGCCACTGGTCGTACAGTCTGACGACCGTCTCCGACTCCTCGACATTGATGACTTCGTCGGCCACGCCGGAAATCGTCGCGGCCAGGGCCAGCACCATCACAGCTAGCGACACGCCTCGCTTCATCGCACCAGCTCCTCGTAATACCGGCGCACCTCATCGCGAAACTTCTCCGGCGCCTGCTCGCGCATGGCCTCCATCAATTCCTCGCGCCACTCGCGTGGGGCGCGGTACTCGTCGGCGCCAGGAATCCGCACCGGCTCGCGCGCCGAGCGTCCGCTGCCCATGGGACGCTGGCCCAGCGATTCGCGCAATTTGGCCAGGCGCTCGGCCGCCTCCTGGGCACGGCCCGCTCCTTCCACAGCGGCGCCCTGCCGCAGATCCTTGCTGGCTTGCCGCATCTGTTCGGCGATGCCGCCGAGATCGGAGCTTGCCGTGTCCCCGCCCGGCACCTGGCCTTTGTCCAGCTCCTGGGCCAGCCGTTCCGTGCGCTCGCCGATGCTGTCTTGCCGCTCCCCCATGCCCCGCGCCTGCTCGCGCTGCGCGGGTGCCAGCGCTTCCTCGCCGCGCGGAACCAGCTTGGCCAGATCGGCGGCCAAATTTTGCGCCAAGGCGCCGGCTTCGTTGATTTGCGCTCCATAGCTGTCGAAGGAAGAGGATGTCGGCTTGCCAGCGCCACGCTCCACCAGCGTGCTCTGTGCGCGCCGCAAACCCGCCACCAGACGCTCGCTCTCCTTGCGCGCTTCGGCCCATTCCTTGGCGGGAAGTTGCCGGCGCAGTTGCCGGACGCTGTCTCGTGCCCGATCCAGATCCGTGCTCAGGCTGGAACCCGCCTCGCGCGGCGGCGCGCCCCCAATGCGACGTTGCACACCCTCGAGGCTCTGCTTGGCCTTGGCCAGAAAGTCGTCGAGCTGCGCTTCCATTCGCCGTGCCTGTGCCGCCTCGGTTTCTTCGGCCAGGTTCTTGCTGTCCCCGGCCAGGCCACGCTGGTCGCCCTCCAGATCGCCGATCTTCTTCATGGCCTCGGCCAGAGCTCGACTCTCCTGCGGAAAACGCTCGTGGGTAAAGTCGTCGGCGTTCTTGTCGAGTGCCTGGGAAAGTGCCGCCAAGGTTTTGCCCAACTCGGCCAGCGCTTCGGCCAGCGAGCGCGCATCGCCCTTCTCCAGGAGCGAATCGAGCCGGGCCGCTTGCTCCATGGCTTTCTTGGGATCAGGCATGTTCATCCAGTCGGTGGCCACTTCGTTGCGCGCCTTGACCTCGCCGATCTTGCGCGCCAACTCCGCGATGCGCGCGCGTAGCTCGCGGATCTCGCGTTCGATCTGGCGGCGCAACGACTCGTCGCCGGCTGCCTGGTAGCGCGCCAGCAGGTCCTGCAGGCGCTTGTGCGCGTCGGTCAGTTCCTTGCCCAGCTCGGCCAGGTCATCCAGGCGTTGCCTGCCAATGAGATCGTCGAGCAAGAGCACAGCGCTCTCCAGTTCGGCCACATGGCTGGCGCCCGCTGGCCGCAGCCGGTTGAGTCGCGACGAGGTCAGCGCACCTCGGTCGGCCTGGTTGCGCAGACCCTTGAGCAGGTCCGCCTCCTCGCGCATCTGTCGTCCCAGGCGATCCGCTATGCTGGCCAGGGCGGTCACCAGGGTCCGGCTGGTCGAGGTCTTGCGCCGCTGTTCATCGACCAGGCGGCCGAGCAGCACCAAGTGCGATTCTTCGGCTTCGTGCAGATCGCGCCAGCGCCACAGGCGTTCCAAGGGCGGCGACTCCGACACCGCCTCGCCAAACTCGATGCGATCGGCCAGCGTGCCCACCAGTTTGTCGAGCACCACGTGTTCTGCGGCCAGGTGTTCATCAAGGGCCTCGCGCGGGTTCTGGATCACCAGGGTGAGGGCGCGCGAGGCGCCCATCTTGCTGCCCGAGACGTCATCGCGGTCATGGGCCTCAATGTGATAGGCGACGCGGGCGCCGGGCGTGAGCATGGCCGTGGTGGGCTCGAACAGCGTGGTACCGCGTGCGGCCCGCGCGCCCTGCGCGTCCTTGAGCGGAATTCGTTGCTCGGGTCCGCTGTTGACCCGGTACACGAGATCGATTCGGGAAAGGCCATAGTCGTCGCGGGCGGAGTAGCCCACTTCCACCGGCCGAGGCGCAACCAGCTCCAGGCGATCGGCCGCCGCCACTATGTCCACCTCAGGCGGCCGGTCGACTTCGGCCACGATGCGATGGGGCCGCGCTTCGCGCACCGGCCGCCCGAAGAGCGGCGACAGCCAAACGCGGTAGCTGCTGTCTTCGTTGACGAGGAGCCCAGCAGACAGCTTGCCGGCCGCCAGTGTCGCCGGGATCTCACCCCGCTCGCCTGTCTCACCCAGCAGCAGCAGCGCTTCGCGGGCTGAGCGCAAGGGGCGCATCTCGATGACCACGCGGGTTCCCCGCAAGGCCACGATGTCGCCTGTGGAGCCCTCCACCACTCTGGGCGCCAGTGCGGTGTAGGCCGGGTATTGATAGGTGATGCGCAGGTCGGCCACCAGTGGGTCACGCGACAGGGTGGCGGCTTCGAACCGGCTTGGCCGGGTCGCAAGCAGATGCAGGCCACGTCCTACGGTGTCGCGTGACAGGGCCACGGACAACAGCAACACCAGGGATGCCAGCGCGGCGGCAAGCCCGGCCCCAAGCTGTTCCCGCAGGGGAAGCAGGCGCTCGAGATCGAGCGGCGAGGCTGCGTCTGCCACCGTGGCGAAGAAGGCTCGGGTCATGCCCGGTGAAGGGGAGTTGGGCAGCGCGTGCTCGTCGCCGACATCAAGCTCGACGGCCGAGAGCAGATCGCTGGCCAGCGGCGGGTGGCGCTGGCCCGCGAACGCCGCAACGGCTCGCATCGGTCGCAGCCGCCGCGCAGGCAAGCCCAAGCCCAGTCCTAAGCCCAAGAGCAGGAGCGTGAGCAAGGTCACGACTGTCACCGCCGACCAAGAAGTGGCCGGTCCGATCCAAGCGGCCATCAGTCCCAGCAGCAGGAGAGTGGCCAGCATGGCTGCGACGGTGAACCCCGCTGTGCGCAGACCAAACATCAGCAGGGCCCGCCGGCGCACCTGGCGCAGGAAGAGGCGGACGCGCTCGATGTCAGTCATCGGCTCGGAAGTATAGTCCGCACTTGGGACTATCCCATCGGGTTGACGAGTTGCGGCGATCATGGTCGAGTTTATTGGGGGTGGGTGCATCGCACGGCGTCGGTCCCGGCTTTGCACAAGGAAGTTACTGCCATGCAACCAACCACGGATTTCGCGATGTTAGCGGACCGGGCCGCAAGACTGCCACAGTCGAGCGTGGCGGGTCGGTCATTGGTGGGCGGTTTGGCGCGTCGGAAGAGGCTTGCGGAGGTGGACGAGCCACGACGCGATGACGCATCTGTTCTGGCAGAGCAGGCGCAGGCGGGCGATGCCCAGGCCCTGCGGCCTCTCATGGATCAGGTCCGTCCGCGGGCGCTGGCCATTGCGATGAAGGTGCTGCGCAATCGCGACGATGCCGAGGATGCCGTGCAGGACGCGATGTTGAAGGTGTGGCGCAACCTGGACCGCTTCGAGGGGCGCGCGTCCTTCACCACTTGGCTCCATCGCATCGTGATGAACGCCAGCTTGGACATTCTTCGCAAGCGGTCTGGTCGAGCAGAGGGCGCGGTGGTTGACGAGCGTGGCGATGACTACCAGCCCAAGCTGGAGCCAGCCCACGGCCAGACTCCTGAGAGCGAGATGGGGATCGCTGAGATGCAGGTCCTGGTGAGGGCCGCTGTTGCCCGATTGGCGCCCGTGCAGAAACAGGCCATCATTTTGCGCGAGTTCGAGGACTGCGCCTACGACGAGATCGCCGAGGCCGCGGCTTGTCCCATAGGCACCGTGATGTCCCGCTTGCATCACGCCCGGCAGCGGGTCGCCGAGGATTTGCGAGCAGCGACGGATTTCGACGTCGAGCTCTGGGCTGCGTAGAACTACTTCACGAGGCTGCGCACTAGGTCCACTAGTGGTGCGCTGCCGGGGAGCGCGGGTGTCGCCGCCAGGTCGAGCTTGCGCAGGATCCAGCGCACGGTCCAAGTCGTTGCAGCGCCGGGCGCGAGACTGACGTAGGCGCCCTGGTTCTCGACTTCGACATAGGTGTGGCCGGCATTGGCGTAGATTTCGATCTCCGCCTCGCTGGGAGCGGCCTGCGCAGGCAGGGTGTCGGCAAAGGACTTCACCAGCAGGAGATCGCCGTCGACATGGGCTATCCAGCCTTCCCGTCCGTCGGCGAAGAGTTTCTGATCTGCGGTGATGGCCGCGGCGTCATACGCGAACCAGGCCATGCCATCCACGATGGTTGTGTTCAGCAGGTCTTGCGGCCCTTTTCGCGGCCCACCCTCGCCCATGGGAAAGAAAGTGAGGCCACCGGCCGCGACACGCGTGATCTCCCAAGGCGCCGCTTGGCGCGCCTGCCTACTGCGGTTGGCGATGGTGTACTCGACAGTGACCGCACCCACCTGGCCGTCCGCGGAAAACTTTTTCCCCACGGCGAGGCCTAGACCGGGGGCGGGGACGCCCGACAGGGAGAGAATGGTGCCGTCCAGGCTGGCCGTATAGGGCGCCGAGTCGATTTCCGGGGGAGGGGGCCAGTTCCAGTCACTCTGCGGGCTGGACCAGAAGGTCGACCCGAAGTTGGCTGCGTCCACAGCCGGGCCGGTGAGGATATTGTGCCCCGAGAGGGAAAACGTGACGATGCGGCCGCCCAGTTTCGCGTCGACCGCGAACCGC
>PMLB01000418.1:7243-7389 GCA_003158735.1 Myxococcales bacterium
GCACGCCGCCGCCCACAAGGCAAGCCACCCGACCATGCTTGCGGACAGGCTGGGAAGCTTCGTCATTGGCAAGAGACATTGTATGGGGATCAACGTCACGAACAACCACTCTTGGGTGCCCTAGCCGGGGGCCGACAGGTAGAATG
>PMLB01000418.1:7418-16792 GCA_003158735.1 Myxococcales bacterium
CGGCCAAGCTGGGTGTTTCCGTGGAGGCCCAGCGGGCGCGCGCGGGATGGGGTGTGCTCCGGCTCTATGGCGTGGTGGTGGGGAGAAACCAAGGGCCGCTGCTGACCGTGGACAGCCTGCAGATTCCTTTTTCCGCGTTGTGGGGACGTGGCGTGGTGGTGGCAGACGGCCCGGCCGCCAGCCTGGTGCGCGGTGGCCCCGGGGATAACGTCAGCGCGATTCTCGTGCGATTGCACGGCGCCCCGCCTGGACTAGCCCCCGCCCGGGCTAGCGCGTCGTCGCTGCCTTCGCTGGTCGTGCGCGGCGGAAGCCTTCAGCTCACCGACAACCGCAAGGGCCTGTTCGTCACGGTGGGGGTGGTGGACGCGAGTTGGGAAACCGGCCTACGTTTCCACGTCGACGCGAGGCAAGTGTCCGGGAGATTCGGGAGCTACGGAACCGAGAGCAATCCGGCGTTTGGTGCCGAAAGTCTGGTCCTGCAGGGAAGCCTGCTGGGCCTGCGCCCGGTCGGCTGGCCCGAGGCTTCGGTGCGCGAGGGCTACCTGCGGCCTTTGGCAACGCTGCCCCTGACTGGCATCAGCGGTGCGGTTCGGCCTGCGGCAGCGGGGTCAGGATCCTCTGCCCGCGCTTTTGATCTGTTCTTTTCCGGCAGCTACGGCGGCGCCAAGCGCGCCCTGTGGACGGCGACAGGCCAACTGCGACCGTCCATCGATTCTCGCTCGCTGGAAGGCACGCTTTCGCTTCGGGCCGAGCGCTTCTCGCTCGACAAGATTGCCGAGATCCTGCCTGCCTCTGTTCTCGAACCTGAGAACAGCGAGATCGACGCCGCCATCGAGGCCAAGCTGGAAGGCCGGCGTGTCTCATTCTCGGGCAAGCTGGATGTGAGCGGGCTGAGCCTGCTGCACGAGAAGTTGGCGAGCGAGCCAGTCAACGACCTGACCTTCGGGGTGGACGTCGACGGCGCGGTCGACTTGGACAAGCGGCTGCTGGTTCTCAATGAGGCGAAAGGCCGTCTCGGCAGCCTCACCGTGCGGTTGGCCGGCTCGCTGGAACTGGCCCAGGGGACTTTCCGTTTCAAGAGCGGCCGCGAACTGCACTACCTGCCCAAGCTTGAGGTGCAACTGCGCGTGCCACGCACGGCCTGCGCCAAGCTGCTGGCCAGCATCCCCGGGCCCATCGTGCCGCATCTCGCTGGTTTCGTGTTGCAGGGCTTCTTNNTCAAGGCTCCCGCAGAGGTCATCGCTCTTGCGGGCGACGAATCGTTGGTGCAGACCGTGGAGGTTCCTCCCGAGCCGCCGGGCAACGGCCCCAGCGAAGTCATGACGTTCATCGTGGGACCTGACAATCCCGACTTCGTGCCTTTTGCCCAGGTGTCGCCTCACCTCATCAACGCCATCATGACCACCGAGGACTCGGGGTTCTTCAAGCACCGCGGCTGGGTGTCGCCTGGGTTCAAGACTGCCCTGCGCCGCAACATCGAGAACGATGGGTTCCGGCTGGGCGCCTCGTCCATCACCATGCAGATGGTGAAGAACCTGCTGCTCAGCAAGGAGAAGACACTGTCGCGCAAACTGCAGGAACTATTTCTGGTCTGGTACCTGGAGCAGATCCTGCCCAAAGAGCGCATTCTTGAGCTGTACCTCAATGCCATTGAGTTCGGGCCGCGGCTCTACGGCATTGGGCCGGCCGTGCGGCACTACTTCGGCAAGACCGCGTCCGAGATCACCCCGCTCGAGGCGGCATTCTTTTCGTCCATCCTGCCCAGCCCCAAGCGACGCTACGTACACTACTGTCATGGCGCGCTTTCGCCCGCCTGGGAGAAGTACCTGCGCCGCATCCTGACCCGCATGTACGAGCGCGACCGCCTGACCGAGGAGGAATACGCGGGCGCCATGGCTTCGACGCTGACGTTTGATCGCGGCGAGATGACTCTAAGCGAGAAGCAGTGTCTCGAATGGGTCCGTCGCATCACGGCCAAGCCCGAGGTTGAGGCAGAGACTGATACCGACGCGCAATGACTGAATGAACTCGCAAATTTCGTCGCCGTCGCGATCTCGCACTAAACTACACTGACTTTCGGATGGCCAAGCGCAACAGCAGGTCGGGCGCGGATCGCTTCGACCCGATCGATCACATCCTGGCGCTCGATCGGTCGCCGCGCGATTCGGAGAAACTGGACGCCCCGGCCCCGAGCCCGAGGCGGCGTCGGCGTGGCCAGACCCGATGGTGGGGCCTGCGCATCCTGCGCTGGTTGCTTCTCCTGCTCTCGCCGTTCGCGCTGGGCGCCCTCGCGCTGGGGGCCGTCTTCTACTATTTCGGCAGCGATCCCAATCTCCCCAGTCTGAGCGGCATCGCTGACTACCATCCGCCTCAGATCACGCGCGTGCTCGATCGCGACGGCAACCTGATGGGCGAGATCGGCTCGGAACACCGGACCCTGGTGACCTATGCCCAATTGCCCAAGGTGCTGATTCAGGCCGTGCTGGCCGCCGAGGATGCCGACTTTTTCGAGCACGAGGGCCTGGACTACAAGGGCATGGCGCGCGCTTTCCTCGAGAACCTGCTGCGCCGAGAATTCGCCCAGGGCGCCTCTACCATCACGCAACAGGTGGTCAAGCAGATGCTGCTCTCGCCCGAGAAGACCTTGCGGCGCAAGGTGCAGGAGATCATCCTGGCGCGCCGAATTTCGCAGAAGTTCTCCAAGGATGAAATCCTCGCTCTCTACCTGAACCAGATGTACTTCGGCCACGGCCGCTACGGCGTGGAGGAGGCGACGCGTTTCTACTTCGGCAAGTCCGTGGGCGAAATTGACGTGGCCGAGGCGGCTCTGCTGGCGGGCATGTTGCAATCGCCGTCGCGGCTGTCGCCCTACAAGCACGCCGAGGCGGCCAAGAAACGCCAGACCTACGTGCTCGGGCAGATGGCCAAGCTGGAGTACATCTATGAAGAGACGGCGCGCAAGCTGGCCGAGCAGCCCATTGCCGTGATTCCTGAGAGCGGCGCGCGCATCCACAGCGCACCCGAGGCCGTCGACAGCGTGCACCGCGCGCTCGACGAGAAATTCGGGGCCAACAAACTCGACACGCTGGGGCTGACGGTCAAGACCACCATCGATCCGCGGTTGCAGCAGATGGCCCGCCAAGCGGTTGAGCGCGGCCTGGAAGAGCTGGATCAGCGCCAGGGCTACCGGGGACCGCTCGGCCACCTGGCGGGGAAAGCTCTGGACAAGCGTCGCCTGGAGCTGAAGAAGGATCATCCGAGCTTAGGTGATGCGGACATCGTGGATGGCCTGGTGGAGCGCGTGGAAAAGGATCCCAACGATCCCAAGCACGGTCACCTGTTTGTGTTCGTAGGGGGCAGCACCGGCGTGGTCGCTACCGCCGCGGAGACGCGTTACGCATTGGGCTCGTCGCCGCTCGTCGATCGCTTCCGCCCCGGGGATCTGGTGCGCGTTCGCTTCGCGCCCGAGCGCAAGCACGAGGGTGACGAGGACACGCCCCTGGCTCTGGAACTGGGCCCGCAGGCCGCCATGGTGGTGCTTGACCCGGCCACGCGCGACATCCTCGCTCTGGTCGGGGGTTACGGCTATCGCGCCGGCAGCTTCGATCGCTCGCAGCGTGCGCAGCGCCAGCCGGGCTCGGCATTCAAGCCCTTCATCTACGCGGCTGCCATCGATTCCCAGCGCTACACCGCAGCCTCGGTGGTCAATGACAGCCCGGAAGTGTACCAGCTGTGGAAACCACAGAACTACGACAAGGACAATTTTCGCGGCCCGGTCCGGCTGCGCACCGCCTTGGCCTTGTCCATCAACACCGTGGCCATCAAGCTGCTATCCGACGTGGGCCTTGGCGCCACCCGTGAGCTGGCCATCAAAGCCGGCATCACATCGCCTTTGCCGGATTCGCTTGAACTGTCGCTGGCCTTGGGCGCCAACACCGTCACGCCCATCGAGCTGGCCAATGCCTACGCGACTTTCGCGGCCGGCGGCCAGCACGGCGAAACGCGCCTGATCTCCGCGTTTGGTGGAGAAGCCATCCCCACGCCTCCGCTCGAGCAAGATGTTCGGGCCGAGACGGCGTACATCATGGTCTCGCTCATGAAGAGTGTGGTCGAGTCGGGCACCGCGCGCGCAGCCGGGCTCAAGTTGCAGAGGCCGGCCGCGGGAAAGACGGGCACCTCAAACGGCAGCCGGGACGCGTGGTTCGTGGGATTCACGCCCGAGTTGCTGGCTGCCGTGTGGGTCGGTTTCGACGACGGCAAGAGTCTGGGACACGGCGAGGCCGGCGGTCGGAGCGCGCTGCCCTTGTGGATCGACTTCATGGTCAAGGCCATGGCTGGACGCCCGGTGCGCGACTTCGGCCAGCCGCCGGGAGTGGCCGTGGTGCAAATCGATCCGGCCACCGGACTTCTGCCTGCGCCTGGTGCCGAAGGCGTCAGCGAGGTCTTTCTCGACGGCACCGCGCCCAAGGAAGCCGCGGCTCCGGCGGGCGAGCAGGAAAATCCGGATCAGATGCTGCTGGAGAAGAACGAGTAGTTAGCTCTTTTCACCACAGAGAGCACAGAGAACACTGAGGTCGGAAAGGAAGAAGGGGTTCGGACCGGAAAGAACGCAACCCTTCCCTTTCCGATCCGGCTCTGTGACCTCTGTGCTCTCTGTGGTGTAGAAGCTCGCTAACCTCTCACCGGCGTCGCCTTGATCGCGGCCTTGCCGTCCTTCACGTAGACCGAGAAGCGAGCTGAGCGGCAGTTGTACTTGGCCACTAGTTGCTCCCGGTTGCTGCGCAGCTTGGCGAAGAACTTGTCGGCGGCCACCGAGCTCGCGGACTCGCCGCACTTGATACGAAGGGCGATGTATTCTTCAAAGACCTGCTGAAAGTGAACAGAATCTTCATCCTTGGGCTGGTTCGCCTTGACTGGAGACAAGCGCACGGATGGCGGCGGGGTGGCGAAGGCAGCCGAGGTGGGCACTGGTGGTGGGGTCACATCGCGGCGCAGGGGCGGGGGCGATGGCGCTTCAATCATGGAGGAAGGCGAAACCGCGGCGAACTCCCCTGAATTGGACGACGTGGTTTCCACCGGGGAACGCAAGTTGGGTAGCATGAGCGTCCGGTTCACAGAGCCTGTCGGTGCGTTCTTGGCCGGAGGGCTGGGCGCCGGAAGGGCCGGGACGGACGGGACGGAAACCGGCGTGGGCGTTACGCCCACGCTGGGCGGAAGTTTGGGCGCACCGAACAGCGAAGCGGCCACCGACGCCGGATTGGGCGCAGGCGTGGGAGGCGTAGCAGGCTTGGCCCGCGATACATCGAAAGACTGGCCGTCCGCCGAGCCGCCTCGATCCAGAATCGCGCCGATGTCCTTCTTGGCTGTTTCGGACTTGGGCGGGGCGGCGTGGGTGAAACGCTCCACCGTGGCGTTGATGTCGCGCGCGACACCACCCAGCTTGCCGCCGTACTTGGTGTCGTCGATCTTCTGGATTTCGTTGCGGGCCAGACTGTGCACCTCGGTGCGCAGTCTTCGGATGGGGCCCTCCACCTCGGTTCGCTGCAGCAAGAGACCGATGCCAATCATGGCCAGGATGCCAAACGCCAGGGGCAGCCAGGGGAAATGGCCCCAGCGGAGGTCATCCGAGGAGGCGTTCGAGAGCAAGACCCACGGATCGGATCCGGGGGATTGCTTGTTGAGCAGCACGTAGTAGGCCCGCTGTTCTGAGGCTTCACCGACAAAGGGGGCCGCGACCAGCAACATGCGCTCGGTGCCCATGTACAGGATGAGAGGGCGCGTGCGCTTGGAATTGGCGATCTCCGTCGCGTGCTGCTCAATGAGTTCGGGCAACTGGCCGAGCAGTGCCTCGGCCAGAGTTGACGACACGACGTTCCTGCCGAGAACGATCGCCACATCCACGCCCAGGTTGCGCTTCCACATCTCAGCCAAGCGCTTGCCGGCCTCGACCTCAACCACCACCGCGCCGACGATGCGCTCACGTGACTTGGAGGTGACGGGCGCAGCGCCCACGCGACGCAGACGACCGGCTGCCCCCCACACGTCGTCCGACAGATAGCCGCGCAGGGCGTCCCCCACCACCTCGGCGCCCGCCAGGGATTCGCCGTACTCGCCCTCGTCGTCGCCCACCCGGGCCACCACACGTCCCTTGTTGTCCACCGCGATGAGCGACTCGACCCCGATGCCGGCACGGTCAGGTACCAGCGCCTTGAGACGGCTGCGCACGGTTTCGTGAAGCGTCTTGGGCTCGCCCGCTCCACGCGAAGAGGAATCGAGAGCTTCGGTGAGGTGCGAGTCGCGGCCCAGCTTGGCCACGTAGTCGATCCAGCGGCGCGCATCGTTCTTGAGCATCTGCTCGGCCGCGTATTGCGCGCGATCCAGACGCTGACCTTCCAGCTGCTCGATGCGACGATCAGCCGGGCGGGGCGCCACGAAGGCCGCGGTGACCGCAACCCCGGCCAGCAGCGCGACCAGAATAAACCATATTTTGGACAGGAACATCGCTTCCGCCCCTTATTGTTCGGTGGGCTCCTTGTTGGCGGCGCCAGACACCTTGATGGTCAGGTCAGCTCCCTTGGGGGTCACCTCGACCGACTGTTCATGGACCCAGCGACCGTTGCTCCACACTTTGAGCGTGGCCGGGCCCTCTGGCACATCGGGCANNTGGGGATACTCCGCGCAACGTACCAAGTATTCCCCGCTGATGCCGAAGCGCTGCTTGCGGACCGTGCCCGGGCTAAGACGCTCGGGCGGCATGATCTCGGGGTGGCCTGGGACGGAAAGGTCATGGGAAACCTTGTCCGAATTCCTGAACTCCACCACGGCACCCTCACCTACGACCACCGTGCTGGGATTGGCTTGCATGCCGACGATCTCGACCGGCGTGTTCTTGGGGGTCAGCACCTGCGGCTTGGGGCCCAGCAGCACGACGACGGTGTCGCCCCGGGCGGATGCCGCTTGCACGGGGACGGTGGTGTTTTCAACCCGCCAATGCCCCAGAAATCGCCGGCCAGCTTTGAGCTCCTCCGGCAGCACCACCGTGCCGTGCACGACACCCACGGCTGCTGCCAGGGTGGGCGCCAATGCAACAAGGCCGCCAAGCAACAGCGGCGAAAGCAAACGATATCGCATCATCCGATAGGGCCTCCCAGCGGCAAGAAAGCGTCGCCTTTGGTTTCCGCAAGTGTCAACCGGGAGGCGCCTGCTATCATGGCAGGTGTGTGGGCACCATGCCATCCCAGACACTCGATAGCTTTCCCAATCCGAAGCCCGAGCGGGACTACCTGATCCGCTGCGAGACGCCGGAGTTCACCTGCCTTTGTCCCAAGACCGGTCAACCCGATTTCGCCACGGTTCGCGTCGAGTACGTGCCCGACCGACTGTGTGTCGAGCTCAAGTCGTGGAAGCTGTACCTGTGGTCGTACCGCGACCAGGGTGCCTTTCACGAGGCCGTCATAAACCGTATTCTGGACGACCTGGTGGCGGCGGTTCATCCGCGGCGCGCGCGCGTCGAGGGTGACTTCAACATCCGTGGTGGCATTCACACCACCGTGGTTGCTGAGTATCAGGCGACGTAGCACGAGCGGCTCCCTGATCGCGAGAGCAAAACCCGCGGGCCTAATTCGCCTTCTTCTTGTTTTGGATGACCGCCAAGGCCACGCGGGTCTCGCCCAGAAGGTCGCGCGCGCCGGGCAGCCGGACCGCCTGTTCGTCGCGCTCGATTTGTTTGAGCAACTTCTCTTCGCACATCTTGCACGAGGAATCGGCCAGCTTGGTGAGCGACTGCAAGATCGCCTGGTGCACGGGGTAGCGATCCTGGGACAACGAGGCCACGGGCTTGAGCGCGTTGAGCAGAATGGGCACGCCCTTGGCGGCATTGCCGGAGAAGCCGATGGCGAACGCGGCCTTCTCGGCGCGAGTCCATGACGGATCGGTGTTGAGAACCTTGGCGTAGCAGTCGATGTCTTTGTCGCAGTCTTTGGCTACCTGCATGCGGTCAAGCGCCTCGCCGAAGATCCCCTGCGCGTCCTTCTCCTTGGCGGCCAGGGCTTTGAACGCATCGTAGGTCTCCTTGCCGGCGATACGGGAAAGATCGATGGCGGCGTTGGCACGCAGGTCTGATGCCTTGACCCCGCCCACAACCACGTAACCATTTTTGGCCGTGTCGAGCAGGATAGGCACGGCGCGCTTGTCCCCTGACAGGTAGATCCCGTCCTCGGCAGCTTGTCGGTCGGTCGCCTCGGCCTTCTTGTCTGTGAGCAGGTCGAGCAACACCTTGACTGCTTCCGGAGTGCCGATAAAGCCGAGACCGATGAGAATGGCCTTGTGCTCGCCGGACTTGGCCGGGACCTGCAGGCGTGCGGCCAGGGCCGGCACGGCGCGCGCCGCTCGCAGGTCACCCAGCAAATAGGCGGCCTTGAAGGGCACGATGCCGGGGCTGACTTTGTCGAAGTCGAGCTTGCGCGCCATTTCGGCAATCTCAGGGTTCTTCTCGTTGAGCAAGGTGATCAACGGATCGATCGCAGCATTGCCAATGCGCACCAGGGCGAGACGGCATTCCTGGAAGACCTGAGTTCCACGGCCGGTCATGAAGAGACCCTTGATGAGCGCTGGGATCGACTGTGGGTCGCGCAGCTCAGCCAGACCGAGCGCCGCCTTCTGGTTGAGCAAGAAGTCCTGCTCGTCAGCCGACGTGGTGAGAATCTTCATCAGCGTCGGCACGGCCCGCTTGTCCCCGATCTTGACCAAAGCGCGAATCGCCGCCAGCCGTACCGTGTTGGCGCGCGACTTGATGGGAAGCTGGTGCTCGACGGCCTTGATGAGCTGCGGAACCGCGTCGACAGCCTTCATCTCGCCCAGCGCGCCGGCGGCAATCACGGCCCGGTCGAAGTCGTCCTCGGTGAAGTCCAGGGCGTCGATGAAAATGGCTTTGGTCTGGTCGTTGTGGAAACGGCTCAACGCCTCCAGGTGCTCTGGCTTCTTGGTTTCCTTGTACAGCACAATCATCTCGGGCAGCGCCTGCTGGGCACGCTCCACGCTCATCTTGGCAAGCTGGTCCAGCGCCTCCTTCTGATCACGCAGATTGCTGAGCTTGCGTGCCCAGGTGCGCGGATCGTTCGGATCGCCTCCACACCCGGACAGGATAAGGCCGACCGTGAGCGCACAGACTGCCACGAAACTAAGTTTTCGCATCTCAGCACCTCCCTGGGAAAGTCCCGTAACAGATCCCCGCGGCCAGCTTCAGGGAGAAGCCAGCCGCCTGTACCACGGACAGCGGGTCAAGAGCCGCGATGGACCCGCTGGAAAGCGAAGGTCACTCGGCCGCGGCCGGTGCGGCGCCGCCTTTGGCTTTGGGCCGGACGGCGAAGTTCACG
>PMLB01000458.1:0-5507 GCA_003158735.1 Myxococcales bacterium
CAGCTGGCCGTCGCCGATGCCGAATGGGTTGTAGTTGTCGACCGGGTCAATGAAGGTGAACCAATCTTTGGCGGAAGGCGTGTGTGCGATCCATATCCCCGACCCCATCTCCCATGGATTGACCTGCAGACTCGCCATCGTGGTGAAATCCTGGAGGAAGACACGGTGATAGCCTGCGACCGGCGGACTAGAGGCTCCGCCCGCGACAACTGTGCCACCTCCTGCGCCGCCCACTGCGTTTCCGCCGGCGTCCGCGCTACCCCCAAAGCCGCCGATACTGACGGCCCCACCGGAGCCAACCGAGGAACTGGCTGAGCCGCCGCACGAGAGAGCCCCACCACTCACGATCAGAAGAAGGAGTGCCGTTCGGAACATTCCGCATTTCCAATCCCGGCGTGACCCCGGCTGGTCAGGGCTGGCAGCGGCTACGGGTTAGCCCAAGTCCCGCCGCTGCCGGTGCAGGCGCTCTGGACGCCGGATGCAGTCTCCGGGCCACCGCTGTAGTGGTAAACGACGGTCCCAGTTGCAGGCAAGGTGCACGTGCCTAGCAGGTTGGTCGTCGAGCAGTGACCCGACGAGTAGGTCTCCCCGCTGTCCGAGCAGTTAGCCTGGATGTCGCTGGCGCTCACGCCGCTTCCGGTGGTGTAGTCCGTGCAGATAGTGATCGTCAAGGCCCCCAAGGCGTTCACGTACGTGCACGAGGCCACGAAGGTCTGCGTCCCTGCGTTGGTGTTGGTGTTGGTGTTGGTGTTCGTGTTGGTGTTCGTGTTCGATGAGTTGCTGCTGCCGCAGCCCACCAAGCCAGCCCCGGCGGCCACGACAAATGCGGCGCAAAGCGCACCACAAAGCATAACGTTCTTCATCCTTGGCTCCTTTGTTGAACGACCTTCATAGGTTATCAGAAGGGCTGGTCGAGGGGCAGAAGATCAGCACGCGACCAGGTGTTCCGCACGTCGCAGGACGGCAGCCCGACGTCAGCTGCAATCCGCGTTCGCAGGTCGGAAGCTATCTGGCTCGGAGCGCCGAACCCGCAACCCCTGCGTCGTGGGCGGTCATCCGCCGTCCGTTCCCGTCGCACGAACACGTCACCAGCAGGCCCGCAGCCAGGATAATGCGCAGTCTGGCTACCAGAAAGGTGTGGATGCGCTCTCGAAGGTCTTTCTCTTCCATGTTGGGCTTCGAAACGTGTGCTTCGTGCCGCCGATCAGCTATCTGCGGCTGCCTCGCCCACAAGTTCCACCACAGGCCAGTGTGGGGGTCCCATGCGTCGGCTAGAACCATCCGCCAAAACCCATGCGAAACTGGGCGAAGCCTCTGCTGGGGGACCCGCATGCGTCTGTTGAATCCTGACAGTCAATGGACATAAGTTCGACGTGGATTGGCTTTCCAAATTTGTAGGTGCCACCGGCGGCAAGGAAGAAGACGAAATGGCTCCTTGTCCTGACCTCGAACCCAACGAGATCAAAATTGAGCCAGAAGTCGCGGAACCCATCATTGTTGCGATCGAGGGGGAGGTCGGAACCGGACGAGTAGGAGCAGCCAACGCCGGCGACGAAACGGGTCGAGCCCCAGCCGAGTGCCACCTTCTGCATGGCTGAGAACTGCCACCCCGTATATCCCAGCCCGACGCCGATTTCGGATTCAAGCACCGGGAGAGGAAGGTAGGAGAAGGTCATCCCCAGAAGACCCACCGCCGAGCCCGCTCCCAAGTTGATCGCCGCCGTGGTACTGCCCCTCCTCCATGGATCGTTGGTAGCGACAGACTGCGAGATGACTTTCGTAGGCGGTGGCTTGGTGTCGGGCACTGCCTTCGAAGATTGGTTGGCGTCTTCGGCCGAGGCTGCTCCGTCGGCAAGAACGGTGAACCCAAGCAGGGACGCCAGGAAGAGCCGGGGAGGGAACATCACGGGTCCTGCGGGGGCTTCACCCCGTGAGAATACACCAGATTGGGACCGCCCGTGAACACCTTCTTGCCCCTGGCGCATCCCTGCTGCATGGGATGACCTCAATATCTCACCTGTGGCTACTGATGGAAGTGGTGGCGAATGACCCGTCTTCACTGCCTCAATGAGACCCCGACGGGTGGCGTGGCAGATTGCACCCGGGGCCGCGCAGACCGCATCCAGGGACCGCCGGGCGAAGTTCAACGGCAATCAAGGAGGATTCATATGGCAACGAATCGAGGAGCCACCCACGCTGTCACTTTCACATTGGCGCTCGGTTTCGTAGCGTCTGGCTGTGCAATGAGGGAAATGGCCGCGAAGCACGAGGCGGAGCAGAAGCTGGTCAGCGGCCACCTCAAGACCTTCGATGACCTCGACTACAACGTGTTCTCGGGAGAGAAGTGGTCCGAGCTTCACCGCAGCCACTCGAACAATGTCACTGTCCACTGGCCCGACGGACACACGACCCAGGGCCTCGACAAGCACATTGAGGATCTGAAGGCGATGTTTGTGTGGGCGCCCGACACCCGGATCAAGGAGCACCCCGTGAAGCTCGGACAGCGCGAGTGGACCGCCGTCATTGGCGTCATGGAAGGAACCTTCACGCAGCCGATGCCCACCGGCAAGGCCAAGCCCATACGGCCGACCGGCAAGGCCTACAAGATCCAAATGGCGACCATCGGACATTGGAAGAACGGCGTAATGGACGAGGAATACCTATTCTGGGACAACCAGGAGTTCATGAAGCAGATCGGCCTCGGCAAGTAGGCAGCGCTCACGGGCGCGAGCGTCTTCAATCTGGTTGCTCTTTTCCCATTGGCCCCATAAGGTTGGCCGTCCCCCAAACACCCTGGAGAACCAATGCCCAATACCGACCCGAACATTACCGCTCAGATCGAAACCTTCACTGGCCAGATCATGGCCACAGTGGAAGCAGCCGTAGCTGAACGAATCCAGGCTGCCCTTGCCGGTGTCTTCGGCGTTCCACAGAAACGCGGACCTGGTCGGCCACCGAAACATCTGGCGACCACGGCACCTCTGACCTTCGCATCTGTGCGCACGCCAACGCGGAAGAAACAGCTATGCCCCGTGCCCGGCTGCACGAGCCCTGCGGCGCCGGTGTTCGGCATGGTCTGCAAGCAGCACAAGAACGTGGCCAAGGCCAAGATCAAGAAGTACCGGGAGGCGCGGCGCGAAGGCACGGTCAGCCAGGCGACAGGGGCCAGGCCGGCGACGCCCAAGAAAATGAAGAAGGCGACGCCGAAGGTTGCGAGGGCGCGGAAGCTTCAAGGGCAGTACCTGGGTGCCTTGAAATCGCTCAAAGGCGCGGACCGCGCGATGGTGAAGAAGACCGCAGCGGAGAAGGGCGTCGCCGAGGCCGTGAAGCTCTCGCAGTCGCTGAAGAAGTAGGCCAGAGGACTGTGGAATGACGGGATAATGAATCGGCAATGCCAGACCCGCCCATGATGGGTGCGTCACGTATCGGGACGCCGTGTGCGGTTCGCTACGACGAGACGATACCCCAAGTCGACCTCGTCCTGATCGAGCATCGGTCCATACTTGCGCTGCCAAACGCCGCTGCCAAGGTCATCGGCGAGCCGGGTGAGTGAGACGGTTGACGCCTCGGCGGCCAAGCTTGAGATGGCCGCGCGAACCCCTGGATCAAGGTAGGCCGACGGGCGGCGCCAGTAGGCTCCCATGAAACCGTCGCGGCAATCGTGCGGAATCGGCACCGGCACAGCCTCGATTTCTCCCAAAACTGCCCGCAGCCCCGTGAGAGTGGGGAAGCCCTGTCGGTCCTTTTCGAGCAGGTGCGGAAAGTAGTCAGCGAGCCAGAATCCCTCACTTTGCGGATCCCACGTGAACAGGACAACCTTGCGACGTGAGACACGAAGCAACTCACGCAAACCCGCTTGCCAGTCAGACCAGTGGTGAATGCTCAGCACAGCCAGCGCGGCGGCAAACGATGCATTCGGGAAGGGTAATGCCTCCGCGCATGCGCGGACAACCGGCGCAGCGTCTGCTGTGCGCTGTCGAATCATGGTGATGGCCGGCTCTACAGCCACGACACGGCGATCTCTCGGCTCGTAGGAACCGGCTCCCGCGCCAACGTTCACAACGCTGTCGGCGTCACCGAGCGCATTCCATATCAGGTCGGCCAGACGAGGATCCGGACGCCTCTGGTGGACGTACCCTGTGCCGATCCGATCGTATCTCACCGGCTTACCAGCAGTCGGGCATCCCGACCCATATCCTGCCCCTGCACAGCCGCGTAGCGCGTTCCGATCTCTTGCAGGCGGGAGGTCTTGACCAGAAACGCCTGCTTGAACCGTCGTTTCATGCTCCCACCTTTTTGTTCACCTGTGCGAGGGCGCCGTTCACACGGTCATACTCCGCGCGGTACCGGGCGGTTGGGCCGGCAGCAAGGTCAGCGACGACCTCTGGGTTGAGGGCGATGCCAACAGAGATCGCAGACTTCAGACCACCAGTGGCTCGTTCCGGCAGAGGCGAGAGATCCGCGAAGCCAACTACAGAGACGCCGGCTTGCTGGAGGCGCGTGACGATCCCGCTCTCCAGGATGGCGAGATCCTCTTTTGGCTGATGCACGAGCATGGCTCGCCAGCATACAACGCTGGTTGTCTGCGGCTATTCCGATGCGCATCGGATCTCCTGTGTGCTAAACGCTTTGCGATCCGATGCCTTGTTCGGGTTGAGCATCAGTCGCCCTTCCGCAACTCATTGCCGGTGCGTCGCCCTAGGCCGGTCCCACTATCCGAAAGATCAACGACCAATTCCTGGCTCACCGCCTCGGCGGCAGGATGGAAGCGGCTTCCGTCACGCTGTGCGAGCTCCTCATATGAGCGATAGCGCTCGGTCGCAACGGCCTGCGCCATCTCGGCAAGCGCGGCCGCTTCCTGGGGTCTCATAGCCGCCAACGACTTATAGCGCATTTCATTGTACGCATATTCCTTCAACTTGATCGTCGGACGTGGCGAATCGAGCTGGAATGGATTCGCACTGACGCTACGAAGTTCAGGGTTGAAGCGGATCAGCGGCCAATGACCACTCGCCACGGCTAGATCCTGTTGCTTCATTCCGAGTCGCATGTCGATCCCGTGTGCGATGCATTGACAGTACGCGAGGATCAGCGATGGGCCCCGATACGCTTCGGCCTCGCGAAACGCGTCGAGGGTTTGTTGTGGGTTTGCGCCCATTGCGACAGTCGCGACGTACACGTTGCCGTACGCGATTGCCTGCATTGCCAGATCCTTGCGCGCTGTGCGCTTTCCGGCGGCGGCGAACTGCGCGACCGCGCCAAGCGGTGTCGCTTTCGAGGCCTGTCCGCCAGTGTTGGAGTAGACCTCGGTGTCGAGAACGAGGACGTTAACGTTGCGGCCCGACGCCAGCACGTGATCGAGTCCGCCGTAGCCGATGTCATAGGCCCATCCATCGCCGCCCACCAGCCAGATGCTGCGGCGCACGAGATGGTCGATGACCGAGAGCAGATCACGCGCGCGCTCATCATCGAGCCCGAGGAGTTTCGCTTTCAGTTCGGCAACGCGG
>PMLB01000458.1:5564-6727 GCA_003158735.1 Myxococcales bacterium
GGTCCACGGCGTTACCGGCAAATTTGCGCCGTAGATCGACGAGCAACCGGTGGCGTTGGCGACCTGCAGCCGGTCTCCGAAGAGTTGCGAGAGCAGCTTGAGGTATGGTGTTTCACCGCATCCCGCGCACGCCCCCGAAAACTCGAAGAGCGGTTGCAAGAACTGAACGCCGCGTACGTTGGCGAAGTCAACCCGCGCCCGGTCGTTCACCGGCAGGCTCTCAAAGAACCGGATGTTGGTTCGCTCGGTCTCAATCAGCGCCGCCTTGTCGGCCAGATTGATCGCGCGGCGGTGGACGTCCTGCGGATCGACAGCGGGACAGGCCTCGATGCACAGGCCGCAACCCGTGCAGTCCTCGATATAGAACTGCAAACTGAAACGCACTTCGGGGAAGCCGCGCACGTTGATCGCGGCCGATTTGAACGTCGCTGGCGCCTTGTCGAGCCGATCTTCGTGGTAGTAGCGCGCCCGGATCACACTGTGCGGACAAATGAAACCGCATTGTCCGCACTGGATGCATAGAGCAGCTTCCCACACCGGAACGTCATCGCCGACATTGCGCTTCTCGAACGCGCTTGTACCAGACGGGAAGGTTCCGTCGACTGGCAGTAGGCTTACCGGGATTTCGTCGCCCAGTCCCGCCATCATCTTCGCCGTCACCTCACGGACGAACTGGGGCGCATCCTCGGGGACAATCGCTGGACGGTCGAACGCGCTCGTCACGCTCGCCGGCACCCGCACCTCGAAGAGGTTGACCAGCGTGCCGTCCACGGCCGCGTAGTTCTGTCGCACAACCTCGTCGCCTTTGTGTGAATACGTCTTGCGGACAGACTNNGTCGATGACGTAGAAGCGCAGATGTTTCTCGATGATCGTCTTCTGCACCGAGCGGGGCAGATGATCCCACACCTGGTCTGGCCCAAATGGACTGTTCAGCAGGAAGACGGCGCGGTCCGCAGCGAGGCGTAGCACGTCCCCTCGCGCGAGGAATCCGTGTTGATGACACGCTGCGAAGCTCGCTGAAGCGATCAAGTAGGGCGCGTGGATCGGCTCGGGACCGAAGCGGAGATGGGAGATCGTCTGCGCACCCGATTTATGGGAATCGTAGACGAAGTATCCTTGGGCGTAGAGCCCAACATCCTGCGCGATGATCTTGACGCTGTTC
>PMLB01000161.1 GCA_003158735.1 Myxococcales bacterium
GGCAGGGATATGCCAAGTTGGAGGAGCTCTGGGGCAGTCTCTTGGCTGGCCGAACCCGTACGCTCTTCTCCCGCGGCGCGACCGATATCGACGTGCTCTACGCCCATCGCTGGGGAGTCGGCTTCCCAGGCAACAGCATCGATTCCTACGGACCCACGCAGGGCCAGGTCGGATTCGGCATACTCGGGAGCTGGTTCGCTTCCGGC
Organism: Myxococcales bacterium; assembly: GCA_003158735.1. Taxonomy (GTDB): domain Bacteria; phylum Myxococcota_A; class Polyangia; order Fen-1088; family Fen-1088; genus Fen-1137. The sequence continues at coordinate 207 of PMLB01000161.1, forward strand.
GTCGTCTACGGAACACCGGCACTGGGGATGAAGAACGGACCTACCGCACAGCTCAACATCGGGGTCTTCGATCCGGCCGTTATCGTGGGCGCCTGGACGCGGACCAGATGGCCGCGCGCAGAAGCTGAACTGACCCTCGAATGTCCGTTCTTTTCGTCTGGAAACAAGATTGGCAAGGTCGTTGCCTTCGCCAGCGCGCTTTACGAGAAGTTGTACGAGCGAAACACGCCGGACTGGCAGGCGAACACATCGGCCAAGGGCATCGCCTACGGCGGCCGTCTCGAGCTAGGTCCAGCTCGCCTGGGCGTCTCCGGACACTATGGCCGCGGACTCGGGCTCTACAATACCCTCGAATCGAGCGCGGCCGCAGTCACTCAGCAAAACGAATTGCGTTGGATCGATGGGTACTCCGTGTTGGCCATGGTGGTCTTGGGCAAGGTCGATGTCTCAGCGGGCTGGGGTATCACCCGTGTCTTCTTGACCGCCGGTGACAAGGTTCTTGTCCCTGGCACGAACTACCCTAGTTTCGACCTACTCAAGTACCAGCAGGGTTTCTCGGCTGGCGCCGTCTATCACGTTAAGCCCTGGCTTCACATCGACGTGGACCTGTTCCGCGCCAGCTGCGCTTGGTTCTTGGGCGATAAGCAAGTCGACTACTTCGCCAACAGCGGCATGATGTTCACTTGGTAATCGGACGGCATTACACCACGATAATTGCACGTACCATCAGCACTTCTGTGAGGAATACCATGAAGCTTTCTCGGGTCGTATTGAGTGTCATGCTGTCGGTTTGCTCATTGCTGAGCGTCGGCTGTGGGTCTGACGACCAATGCCAACCGACCACCATTGGTACGGACGCAGGTTCTATGGATAAATGTCCAGCGACCGGAACGACTGTGCAGGCGTGCTGCAGTGTCAGCCACGCCGTTGCAAACACCGACCAAGGTCAGTGCAAGTTCGTCATTGACGTTCCCGGCTCCAATGCTCGGGTGTTTGCGTGTAATGCCGTCAACTGCGTAGCAGCGACGCAAGCCGTGAAGAACTTCTGCGGAACCCCGTGACAGCGAATGCGGGTGGCTAGGCGGCGTCCCACGGCCGCAACCCAAGCTGCTGGCAGCGGCCGCGACTGACCGCTCAAGTTGCCTAACCTGGCGTACTATGCAGAGGCGCCGCCCAGTAGTACGGGACTCGTGACGTAACGGACCGCGGCCGACCGAAGAAAGAACGCCGCTCGGGAGCAGTGAGGTGAACCCAACTTTCTGTTCCTTGCGGTCAGGACTTCGGTGATAATTCCTGGCCATGAAGACCACAAGCTGCCTCTTTCTGTTCGCGCTCGCAGGCTTGCTCGCGCCTGCGTCTGCCTCCGCTGCTCCCGCGAGTCAATCCCCGGCAGCCGCCACGCCCGCGGCCCAAGCCGCCGCGGCTATCGCCGATAGGACGGACGTAGTCGTGGTCACGCTGACCAATCCGCTCGCGGTGAAGCGCCCCGCCGAGACCATTGCGCTCGCCTCCGCCGACCTGGTCAAGCTCGTTCCCGGTTTGGACTTGAAGAAGCTGCAAGTCGTGGACGCCAAGGGCAAGCTGGTTCTCTCGCAATTGGTCGACTCGGACGGCGACGAAACGCCTGACCAGATTGTGTTTCAGACCGATCTCGGCCCAAGCGAGAGCAAGGCGTTAAAGCTGAGGGTCGGAGAGCGCGCCTCGGCAGTCGAGGCAGACTACAAGGCCTACGGTCGTTTCGTGCGCGAGCGCCACGACGACTTCGCGTGGGAGAACGACCTCATCGCCCACCGCATGTACGGGCCTGACCTGGAAACTTGCAAAAAGGAACCTTTGACCTCAAGTGGCGTCGACGTTTGGGTCAAGCGCGTGCCCAAGCTGGTGGTTAACGAATGGTACATGACGGACAACTACCACCAGGACCACGGCGAAGGCGCGGACTTCTACGGCGTGGGCAAGTCGCGCGGCTGTGGCGGATTGGGGATTTGGTCGGGGGGTAAGCTGCAGGTTTCGAAGAACTTCACCGGCACGCGAGTGCTGGCCAACGGCCCCATCCGTCTGGTGTTCGAGCTGACCTACGCCGCCTGGGGCACGGCCCGCGTGGCCGAAACCAAGCGTGTGACTCTCGATGCGGGCTCGCACTTCAACAAGTTCGAGAGCACCTTCAAGGGCGGCAAGGGCTCGCTGTCCTTCGCCATCGGCATCGCCAAGCACCCTGGCGGCGTGGTGGAAATCGACGACAAGGCACCCTGGATGCGGGTTTGGGAACCTCTTAATGAGGGCAAGAGCGGCAATCTGGGTACCGCCATCGTGTTGCCCATGGGGGCCAAGGTCGAAGCGCAACAGACCGACCTCGATTTCTTGCTGGTCACGCCCGCCCCCAAGAGCGGCCCGCTGACCTACTACGTCGGGACCTCCTGGGATCGCACCAGCGCGGCTGGTGGCGCGGCCAATTGGACCAAAGAGGCTCAGCTCTTGTCGAGCCGGATTACCAATCCCGTACAGATCAAGCTCGCCGCCAACGCGGCGCCAACTCCCCCTGCGGCTGGCCCGTCCAAGTAGACCGCGCGGCAAAGTCCGCTGACCTGGAGCTCGCAGAGCGCGATCCAGTACAGTGGTTGCCTATTTCACACAGAGAGCACAGAGCCGCCTCACGGCCGCAACCAAGGCGGGCGAGGTCACTCATCTCGTCAGCCACCAGCCGTCGAGAACACAGAGGGGACAAGGGGTTCGGAGGGGATCTAACCCATCCCTTCCTCATCCGGCTCTGTGGCCTCTGCGCTCTCTGTGAGAAACAGCTAACTTCATCTGCGGTCCACGCGATGCTGTTTAGAAATTCCTCGCCACTGCGTCGGCCACCAGTGCCTGTCCCAGTGCCAGGCCGCCGTCGCCGGGCGGGACCTGGCCGGGCAGATGCACCGAGAACTCAGGCGACAAGGCTGCCAGCAGCGATTCGGTCAAGCGCGCGTTCTGGAAGCAGCCGCCGCTGAATACTACCGGGTGCTTGCCATGCTGCTGGCACAGCAAACGCACAGTCCCGGCGGTGGCCGCCACCAGCGTATTGTGAAAACGGGCCGACACCACGGCCGGCGCGCAATGACCCACGAGATCCATGGTCGCCTGGCGCACCATGGGTCGCAGGTCCATCACCCACGGCCTGCCAGTCCTTTCCAGCGCGAAATCGTAGTGCCCCGTCTCGCTCGCCTCCGCCGCGAAGTTCCAGCGCATGGCCACCTGCCCCTCGAAATGCGACCGGGTGGTGGCAAGGCCAATCGCGCCCACGGCATCGAAGTAACGGCCGGCCCCATGAGCCAGCGGGGTGTTCAGCTTCTCGGCGATCATGCGACGACAAAGCGCGATCTCACCTGCGGGAATCAGCTTGAACAGTTCCAGGGCGGCAAGCGGCGGGTCGCTTTCAAAGGCGTCGTCGAGCAGAGCCAGCGCCAGGCGCCACACCTGCTGGATAGCGAGATCGCCGCCTGCCAGCGCAATGGGGCGCAAGGTGGCCAGGCGCTCGAAATGCGCGAAATCGGCCAACAGGATCTCACCGCCCCAGGCCGTGCCGTCGCTGCCCAACCCGGTTCCGTCATAGGCCACGCCGATCACCGGGCCGGCCAGGCCATGCTCGGCCAAGACCGCGGCCACATGAGCGTGGTGGTGCTGCACAGCGATCTTGCACGCCTCGGGCCGCGCCAGCGCGTAACGGGTCGACTGGTAGTCGGGGTGCAGATCGTGGGCGATGATCTCGGGTTCGATGCCCACGAAACGCTGCAAGCGCGCCACCGCGTGTTCGTAGGCTGCCAGGGTTTCCAGGTTGTCGAGATCGCCGATGTGAGGCCCCAGATAAGCGTCGCGGCCCTGCGCCAGACAGAAGGTGTTTTTGAGCTGCGCCCCGCAGGCCAGCAACGGCGCGACCGGCGACGACAGCATTATGGGCCGGGGCACATACCCGCGAGACCGGCGGAACAACACCGGACGGCCGGCGACGAGGCGGCCCACTGAATCGTCGCAGGCGTTCTCGATGGGACGATCGTGCACCATCCAGGCGTCGGCAATCCCGGCCAGCCGGCTCTGCGCGTCGGCGTCGTCGAAGACAATGGGCTGCTCGGAAAGATTTCCCGAGGTCATGACCAGCGGGCGCTCGGCCTGGGCCAGCAACATGTGGTGCAGCGGCGAGTAGGCAAGCAAGAGGCCGACCATCGGATTTTCCGGCGCCACCTCGGGGGCCAGCCCGGAGTCGACCTTGCGCTTCACCAGCACGATGGGCCGCTCGACGGACGCCAGCAGCGCCCGCTCGGCGTCGTCGAGCACAGCCAGCGCCTCGGCTGCCGCGAGATCGCGCACCATCACCGCAAAGGGTTTCTCGTCGCGCTGTTTGCGCTCGCGCAAGCGGCACACCGCCGCCGATGAGGTCGCGTCGCAGGCCAGGTGGTAGCCGCCAATTCCCTTGACTGCCACGATCTTCCCCTCGGCCAGCAGGCGGGCGGCCGGCGCCGCCGGATCCGCCGCGTCCAGCACGGCTCCCTCGCCGTCGACCAGCAAGAGCAGCGGCCCGCAAGCGGGACACGCGATAGGTTGCGCGTGAAAGCGCCGATCCGCTGGATCCTGGTACTCGCGCTGGCAGTCGGCGCACATAGGAAACGTCACCATGGTGGTGTGCGCGCGGTCGTAGGGGATCTCGCGCGCGATGGAGAAACGCGGCCCGCACTGCGTGCAATTGGTGAGCGCGTAGTGAAACCGCCGCGCCTTCGTATCCTCAATTTCCGCCAAACAATCAGCGCAGGTGGCGATGTCCGGCGGAATCGACACACGTCGGCCCGCTTCGCCGGCCGGGCCACTGGGCGCGATGACAAAACCTTCGCCATCCTGGGCAGCGATCACTTGGCAGCGCAGACTGTGAACGCGTGCCGCTGGCGGCGGCTGGCCCAAGCTGGTGACGAATCCGTCGAGGGCCGCAGGCGCGCCGAAGACTTCTATGGTCACGCCTTGGCCGTCATTGAAGACCCGGCCCGCCAGTCCCGCCTGCTGCGCCAGGCGCCACACCCACGGCCGAAACCCCACGCCCTGCACGACGCCACTGACCAGAATGCGGCGACCTTGGCGCGGATCCATGTTAGGTGCGCCCGGTGGCTGCCATGCGCGCCAGCAACCAGTCGAACCAGGTTTGCAAACCCTCGCCCTTCCAGGCCGACATCTTGATGACTTCGATGGTGGGGTTGAGAGCACGGGCGTCGGCCAGGGCTGCCTCCACGTCGAAGTTGGTGTGGGGCTGCAGATCCATCTTATTGAGAATGAGGGCGCGCGACTCCTGGAACATGAGCGGGTACTTGCCCGGCTTGTCGTGGCCTTCGGTGCAGGAAAGCATCATCACCTTGTCGTGCTCGCCCAGATCGAACTCGGCTGGGCACACCAAATTGCCCACGTTTTCGATGATGAGGAGGTCCAGTTTCCCAGTCTTCAGATCGTCGGCAGCGCGCGCGATCTGATGCGCTTCGATGTGGCAAGCGCCGCCGGTGTTGATCTGCAGCGCGGGCACCCCGTGCCGGCCGATGCGATCCGCGTCGCGCGTGGTGGCAATGTCGCCGGTGATCACCGCCATGCGCACGCGCTTGCCCAGCGCCTCGGCGGTGCGTTCCAAGAGAGTGGTCTTGCCGGCGCCCGGCCCAGACATGAGATTCACCACGTACACGCCCTCGCGGCCAAAGCGCTGCCGGTTGGCCACCGCGTTCTGGGTGTTGTCCTGCAAGACGTCGCGGGCCACTTCGATCTCTTTGCTCATGCTTGCTTTCCTGCGGCCAAGGCCGCCTCCTCGTCGATGTCGATGCTGTCCAGCCGCAGCTCGCGGCCAGCCAGCACCTCGCCGCCAGGCATGCCGCAAACACATGGTTCCAAGAGGTCGCCGCCGCGCTCGACGCCGCACGTGCGGCAGCGCAGACGCGTGGGCACGCGCACGATTTCGAGCTGGCATTTCTCGACACGCGTGCCTCGGCTGACCACGCCAAAGGCGAAGCTCAAAGTCTCCGGCTCCACGCAGGTCATCTCGCCCAGGAGGAGACGCATGCCCACGACCTGACCACCGCCGTTCTGGTCAGCAACTTCGATGGCGGTGTCCACCATGCGCTGGGCGACCGAGGTTTCGTGCATGTGCGGCGTTCTTGCCATGCAACTCTGGGGAAAACAACCGTCTTGCTATCCCCGACCCAGGTTAACTCTTCGTGGTGGATGCAAAGGACGGGAACGGCCGCTTGGCGAAAAGGCCATGTTCTCGACCTCCGGACTTGACGATGACCACTTTCGCGACCATGGTCATCAATATGGTCAGCAAGGCAGTCGCAGCCAGGCGGACAATCCAGGCTTCGGAATTCAAGGCCACGTGCCTTGCTCTAATGGATGATGTCGCTCGCACTGGCGGTGTCTGGGTGGTAACCAAGAATGGTCGGCCCATCGCGGAGCTGCGTCCGTATTCTGGCCAGCGCGCTGGATCGCCATTTGGGTTGCATCCCAAGCTTGCGATCACGGGCGACATCGTCGCGCCGATGGATGGTATCGAATGGAAGGTCCTCGCATGATCGTGCTCGATACGCACACGCTGTTGTGGATGGATCGCGACGATCCGGCACTCGGAATGGCGGCGCGCAAGATCATCAAAGAAGCATGGCGCAAAGGCGAGACGATGGTCAGCGCCATCAGTTTTTGGGAAGTGGCGATGCTGGCTGGGCGCGGACGCGTTGTTCTGCCCGGTTCCTCTTCCGAGTGGCGGTCCGACCTGCTGCAGGCCGGACTGCAGGAAATTCCGCTGGACGGCCGCATCGCCCTGCTTTCGACCCAGCTAGACAAGCTACATCGCGATCCCGCCGATCGTTTCATTGTGGCGACCGCCCTGCAATACCAGGCAACGCTGGTAACGGCCGACAGCAAGATCCTGGCGTGGAAATCGGAACTCGCACGGCAGGACGCGCGCAACTGAGCGACCCATGCCGATCGGCTGCCGGGCCCCACCCGGTCCGCTTGAGTCGCCAGATTCGAGGACCAGCAGGGCAGCTGCGAAGCGGACCGAGTATCTCACGAACTTCGCCGAAATCGCGGTCGTGTCAGAGTAGAAAGATTGCGTCCCCCTATGCCCAACGTCCAGATCCTTGGCCCAGCTGAGCAGCATACAGGCGGCTATTCGCTGAACAGCTCCGCTCTCATGGAGGCGAATCCACCGGCGACAAGCACCGTTCCGTCCTGCAGCAGAGTCGCCGAGTGTGCGAATGTTCCCACGGTCATGCTGCCCGTCGGGGCAAAGATCCCGGTCCCCGGGTCGTACAGCTCCGCGCTTGCGAAAAACGTGGTGAATTGCTGGCTGTCCCCTCCGCCAGCAACAAGTACCATTCCACTGGGCAACAACGTTGCCGTGTGGTCGAACCTGGCCTCTGACATGTTGCCGGTCGCGGCGAATGTAGCGGCGCTTGGGTCATACAGCTCTGCTGTGTCGCCGCCGCTATTTCCGCCGGCAATGAGCACCTTTCCGTTGGGTAGCAACGTTGCCGAGTGATCGCTCCTTGCCCGGCTCATACTGCCGGTAACGGCGAATATCCCAGCGGCTGGATCGTACAGCTCCGCGCTCGCCCAAGGACCGCCGGCAATGAGGACCTCCCCGCTCGGCAGCCACGTCGCCGAGTGCGACGCCCTTTCCACGGTCATTTTGCCGGTGGCTGTGAATGTCCCGGCGGCTGGATCGTATAGCTCTGCACTCGCAAGGGTAAATGAACTGCTGTCGCGGCCTCCAGCAACGAGCACCATCCCGCCTGTCAATAGAGTCGCCGTGTGGTGCTCCCTTGCCACGGTCATACTGCCCGTCGCTGAAAAGGCGCCCGTGCTTGGGTCGTAAAGCTCAGCGGTCGCGAGGGCATCTCGACTGCTACCGTCCCCGCCGGCAATCAGCACCATCCCGTCGGGCAACAACGTCGCACTGTGATACTCTCTTGCTGCTGTCATGCTGCCCGTTGCCGAAAAGGTGCCCATGCCTGGGTCGTACAGCTCAGCGCTCACCAGAAGGCTGCCGTATGTGTCAAAACTGTCTCCTCCGGCGAGGAGAACCTTCCCACTGGGCAACAGGGTCGCGGTGTGATACCCCCTCGGTACTAGTATGCTTCCGGTTGGCGTGAAAACGCCTGGCAACACCGTAGTCGCGCTGTCTGGCGTGGTCGTCGCAGTTGTCCCTCCGGTGTCGCCAACGCCGCCAGCGTCAGCAGTGGACTGCGAACATATGCACGCCGTGTACGCGCCCGCCGCAGTGCATGTCTGCGAGCCCTGCTGGCCCGCGGGGCAATAGCACTGTACGCTTGCCCCGGCAATGCACCTGAGGCCCCTTCTTCCGCAGCCGCCCACAAAGGTCGCGAGAAGAACCGAGACCGCTATCCATAACCTGGCAGACATGCCTACCATGGTTGCTCCATTCCGATTCCCAGGGAAGGACGTACTGCCGGAGGCCTGCTCAATGGTAGTTGACCCAGTAGATTGATATGTCCTGGCCATTCTCCCAAGCGGTGGCGAGAACACTTCCCGGAACCCACATCATCCATCCTATGTTTGCCACAGTACTGAAGTTCGCCGAGTGCTCAGCACCTCCATTCTGGTACCGCACCGCGGGAGCGGACAGCACGTAGGGTGAAGGGAACATAGGCAGATTCGAGAGGGAAAGCCACGGGGAAGATTGCGTGGGAAGCGGTATGATTGGGCCATGCACATCGTTCTGCATGTGGCCGTCCTGGCCTTGACCGTCCTGGCCTTGAGCCGGGTGACCGCTGGGGTGTGGTTGAAGAACCCGCCCGCGGCTGTCACCGTGGCGGTGGTGTTCAGCCTGCTCAACTGGTCGCTCGGGTGGCTGCTCCGCCTGCTGCTGGTGGTGCCCACCATCCTGACGCTCGGCTTGCTGCTGCTGTTCACAACCTACATCGTGAACACCGTGCTTCTTTGGCTGGCTGACAAGTTGCTTGCTTCGTTCGAGATCAAGAGCGTACGCGCGCTGCTGCTGTCATCAAGCGCCATCACGCTGGTGAACTGGCTGTTTCATTTTGCGTTCTGGCGGTAACCACCTGCGGCCCCATCTCGGGTAGAGTTATTTCATGCGCTGCTTGCCTTGCATTGCGCTGGTTGCTCTGACGGTGGCGAACGCCTGTGCCTCGACCCAACCGACCGAGACAGCCCCGCTGCCCGCGCCGGTCGCAGCCCCGCCATCGCCCAGTCCGGTGGCTTTGCCGGTCCCGCCCCGCGGTTTGGACAGCGCGGGCGCCTTCGCCGTCGAAAACGACGAAGGACTGGCCCGCCTGTGCCAGACCCTTCGCGACGAAAACTCGATGTCCTTTTCGGGAAACGTCGTGGCCCAAGCGCAGGAGCGCGAGGAGCATGCCCGGCGGCGCCAGGATGCCGAGCACAGGCGCTACCTGGCCATCGTGCCCGCGCAAGGCTTTGCCTTGGCCAACTACGATCTGGGCGAGCGGCGCTTGGTGCTCGACACGGGCCGGGGTTTCAGATTGGGCGAAAACGCCGAACTTCTCACCAACCTGGAGACAGGCGCGATTGGCTTCCGCCTGCCGCCCGACGCTGCTGACCACGTCTTGGTAGAGCGCGCTGCGGGCAAGGTGTTTCTGCGCTTGCTCTTCCGTCCCCTCTACTCAAAGATGCGCCAGCAGGCCTGCTTGTGGATCAGCGGCGGCACCGTGGTCAAGATGGAGATCGATCTGGAAGCCGTGGCCCTGCTCGCCCCTGACGGCTCGCGCCTGGCCCAAGGCGACAACAGTCCAGACACCGACCTGGACGCGCCTGTGAGCAAACCGCAGATTGTGATTCGGCGTCCGCGCAGCGCCACCGGCGGGGATGTGACAGACGCCTTGGCCCGGGCCAGTTCAGAGCTTCAGCCTCTGCTGTTGCCCTGCTATCAAAAGGCCCTGGAAGCGCGACCCAGCCTGCGCGGCACGCTGGTTCTGGGAATCAAAGTCGGGCCTGATGGCTCAGTCGAGGAATCGCGCATGGAACTGAGTTCGCTGGGCGACGAATTCCTCGCGGCCTGTGCGGCGGCCAAGGTCGGCAAGGCCAAGTTGACCACCGGCCCTGGCCGTATGAGCGTGACCGTGGTGTTCGGCTCGAAGGACGATCGCTGAGCAGCTCGGGTGGGCGACCGCGGGTCGGGTGGGCGACCGTGGGGTTGGTGGTAGACCGCAGGGCGACCCTACCAATCGTCGCCCTTGGCGGTGGGCGACCGCAGGTCGCCCCTACGGCTTTTTCATCATGGCGCCCATGGCCGCGCCCATCATCTTTTCGTTGATGACGAGGAATTCCGGTTCGTGCTTCTGCATGACAGCGAGAGCCTCCGGCCCGTATTGCGTCGCAAACTCTTTGCGAACCACTTCGAGCTGGGCCGCCTGTCCCGAGTAAGCCTTCTCCATGGCCACGTCGACCACGCTGGGCTGTTTGCCACTGGTCTTGGCCTCGTCGATCTTCTTGCGCAGTCCCTCGACCTTGCCGGCAGCCTGCTGGAGAGCGTAGACATGCGCATAGTAGCGGGTGGCCACGCGCATGAGCTTGGCCATCTCGTCTTGGGTCAGGCCACTCTTCTCAAGGGCGGCCTTGCTGGCGTCCGCGATCTTGGCGGTGCGGTTATCGGCAGCCATGGCGCCCTGGAATTTCTTCTGGTCGGTGCCGCCCTTGGCGAACGCCTGCATTCCCACCCCCATGGTCTCGCTGGTCACCGCCAGCATCTCCCTTTGGTAAGCAGCAAAGCGCGAAAGCTTGTCGTCGTTCAGCAGAGGCTTCACCGCCGCCACATCCACTGGGGACGCCGCCGGTGGCGAGAGGGGCGCTGCCGGCTTCGCCGCACCCAACACAGGCGGGGCAGGCAGGGCAGCCGGTTTAGCAACCTCGCCCTTCTTGCACCCGGCGAGGCAAAGCAACACGAACACGCACGCGATCTTTGATTGGCTCTTCATGGCGGGAGGATACGTCCAACAGCACGCGGTTTCTAGCGTCTCCCGGCGCATGACAAGCGAGAGCGACACAGCTGACGGTCTGGACGCCGAGGGCGTATAGTTCGCATCCAACTGCCATGAACAAGACCAAGAAACTGGAACGACGGGATTTCCTGAAACTCGGCGCAAGTGGCCTGGCGGCCGGCGCCCTGTCTGCGAGTTGCGCGACCGTGGCGTCGAAGCAAGGCGAGACCACCGTCTCGCCCCAGGCGGCGCAGCCGCCCGTGTCGGCGCCCGCGGCCGAGCCGGCACCTGCGAAATCCGCCAAGTCCCCACGCCGCATGCTCGGCCGAACCGGAATCCAGGTTCCCATTGTCAGTATGGGCGTCATGAACGCTGACAACCCCAACCTGGTTCGCGCGGCGCTGGACGGCGGCATCTTTCTACTCGACACCGCGCACGGCTACCAGGACGGTCGCAACGAGGAAATGCTCGGCACCGTCCTCAAAGACCGCAAGCGCGACTCCTTCGTCTTGGCCACCAAGGTCCACCTCAGCACCCTGGATCGCAAGACCGGGCTTTTCTCGAAGGAGACGCGCGGCGAGGAAATCGAGGAGAAGCTCGACATCAGCCTCAAACGACTGGGGCTCGACCAGGTAGACATCCTTCACCTGCACAACCAGTCAGCCCGCGAAGGCGCGCTCTACCCACCGGTCCTCAAGGCACTGGAGAAGGCCAAGCGCGACGGCAAGGCGCGCTTTCTCGGCCTGTCGACCCACAAGAATGAGCCCGAGGTGATCCGGGCCGCGGTGGAGGCCAAGCTCTACGACGTGGTGCTGACCTCGTACAACTTTCGCCAGGACCACCACCTGGAAGTGCAGAAAGCCGTGGCCGAAGCGGCGCAAGCGGGCCTCGGCATCGTGGCGATGAAGACGCAAGCGGGCGTCTACTGGGACACAGCGAAGCGGTCCCCCATCAACATGACAGCAGCTCTGAAGTGGGCGCTGCGCGATCCCAACGTGCATACGGCCATTCCGGGCTTCACCACATTCGATCAATTGCAGACCGACCTGGCCGTCCTGCGCGATCCCACCCTCACCGACGACGAGAAGCGCAGCCTGGAGGCGCCCAAGCTGGTTGGCTTCTTCTGCCAGGGCTGCGGCCAGTGCCTCGATCCTTGCCTGGCGAAACTGCCGATTCCCGATCTCATGCGTTCCTTCATGTACGCCCACGCGTACCGCAATCGCGAGGCCGCCCAGGCGCTGCTGCTGGAGCTCGGCCTGCCGGAATCTCCTTGCGGGGACTGTGATGAATGCCCGGTCCGCTGCGCAAAGGGATTCGACGTGCGCCAGCGGGTACGCGACATCGTGCGGCTGCGCGGGGTGCCGCGGGAATTCCTGGGATGAGCATTCTGGCGATGCAGCGGGGGCTGGTGGCGTTGCTCGCGCTTTCTGCCGCAGCTTCCAGCCCGACTGCTACGCAAGGCGAACCCGGCGGTGTTCCCAAGGTGTCGTCACTCTTTCCCAAAATCGAAGGTTGGAAGATCTCCGACGGCCCCACCAGTTACACCCCCGAGACACTTTTCGAGTTCATCGACGGCGGCGCGGAGTCGTTTCTGCACTTCGACTTCCAGGATCTTGCGTCGGCGACCTACGTGCAGGATGCCGTTCGTCGCGGCGATAATCGCAAGTCGTCGCGTGCCCTTCAAGGCAGCAGCAGTGCCGGGGCCGGCAAGGTCGAGCTCACGGTCGACATCTACCACCACCGGGACGCGCTGCGGGCCTTCGGGATGTACACCCAGGAGCGCCCGGCCGGCACCGCGCCCCTGCCGGTCGGCGTCGAAGGATACGCCGGGCCGGACTACCTCGAGTTCGTCGTCGGCCCCTACTACGTGAAGCTGCTTCAGTCGGGTGGTAAGGGGCAGTCCGTCCTTCGCCCGTTCGCGGACAAGCTCGCCGCTGGGCTGCCTGGCACGCGCGAACCCCCAGCGGTCCTGCAGGTCTTCCCCGATCGAGGCAAGCGCGTCCGTGCCGAAAAGCTCGCGGCCCGCGATTTTCTCGGCCAGTCCTTCCTTCACGACGCCGTCGCGGTTCCCTATCAGATCGCGGGAGCGAGTTTTCGGCTGTTTGTTGTCGAGGGCAAAGACAGCGCGGACGTTCGCACCATGGTGCAGCGCTACCGGGCCCTGGCCAAGGCGGCTGGCGCGGGGGCCGATGCGGTCGGCCCTCAGGGAAGCGCGACGGTGAAGGATCCACTCAATGGCGAAGTGGTGCTGCAATGGAAGGGCCGCTGGCTCTGGGGAGCCGTGGACCAGTCCTGCGCCGAGCGCCAGGCGCTCGTCGATGAGCTTGGCCGCAACCTTTCCGTCTTGGACAAGTAGCTAGTGCGCCGTGCCGGGCGTGTAGAACTTCACGTCAGGAGTGATCCATCCCGAGTATTCGCTGAAGTTGTACACGTGGTACTGCTGCGGAATGGGATCGTTCGGTGGGACATCCAGATCGCAGTCGCCATTGGAGAAGATCCAGACTCCGCTTTCGTTGTACACGATGACTTCTTCCTTGCCGTCGCCGCAAAGATTGGCGTGCTGAACGTTGTCGACCTTGTTGCCGTCATGGGGGAATTGAGCGACCACCTTGTCATAGCCGTCATACAGGGTGGCAGGAGTTTGGCCGCCGCGGTGATAGGACAGGATGAGGTCAGTGCCATCGCCCAGCCAGTTGTTCATGTTTTCTGACACGGTGATCCAGCCGTAGTCCGTCCGCGATTCTTTCCAGAGGAGCTTGTCGGTTGAGGACAAGAGCACGTTGGCATCATGGCCTTGCGCGGTTCGCGGACCAATTCGGTCAAGCAGAACCACCTCGAGACCGGGAGAGTCGGAACGGTACTCGCCAATGCCCATTTGCTGGTCTTCGACCGTGTTGGTGTCCTCCCAGATCTGGCTGCCGTCCTTCCAGTGGAACATGGCGGCCACGTTCCCGCCGACGACGATCTCATAGCCGTTGCTGGGATCGCCATCAACGTCGGCGGTGGCCAGGCAGTCGGCGTGCATGGTGAGTTCTGGCTTCGACGTGGTGTTCGTGGTCCACACCTGCGTGCCATCACTCTGCAAGAAGAAGTAGCCAGNNTCATCTTTGCCATCACCGTTCCAATCGTAGACCAGCGGATAGTGCCCGGTGCCACGGTCGGACCCCGACGAATCACTGGGAAGGAACGCATGATGCCACAGTACCGTGCCGGCCTTGGTGGCCCCGTCGTCGGTGCCGGTGATCGCCCAGACTTGGGAGTAGCGGGTCTTGACCAGGATGTCCTGCGGCCAACCCTTGCCGCGCAGGTTGGCGAAGGCGATGGAGTCGTTGGCCCCGTCCTGTGGCAAGGGGATCGTGCGTATCAGCTTCCCGGTGGTTCCGTCGAGCACAGACATCGTGGTGCTGCTCATGTTGGCAAAGACCTCGGACTTGCCGTCCCCGTCCATGTCGTAGACCTGAATGGGAATGTCCGAACTGGCGCCATGAGAAGTGCCAGGCGTGCCGTACTGCCACAGTTTGTTGCCCTTGAGATCCCACGCCGTCACACACACCACTTGCTGGGGCGTGTATGCGCCCGGCTGGGGCATAGGCTGACCCATGACGATCTCCATCTTGCCGTCGCCATTGATGTCGCCCAGCCGCATTCCCGGCGTACCGACGACGCTGGCGATACTAGTGAAGCTGGACCGCAGCACTGGTACGCCGTTGACTGGGGTTGACGGGATACCGGCGTATGGCCGAGCGCCGCCACTGGTTGTCGTGACGCCGCCGGTGGGCGTGGTCCCGCTGGTTGTTGTCGTGGTCCCGCCTTTGGGCGTGCTGCCGCCGGTGGGAGTAGTGCCGCCGGTCTGCTTGGTGCCTCCGCTCACTATCGTACCAGCGGTCGGCGTGGCGCCACCGCTTGCCTTGGTGCCACCGACAACCGTAGTACCGCCGGTGATAACCGTGCTGCCGGCATTCCCGGCCCCACCGGCGACACCGGTGCCAGTCGTGGTCACAGAGCCGCCGTTCGCCGAAGTTCCGCCTGCGCCAGCACCTCCTGGGCTGCCTGTGTTGCCTCCTGGGGCGACGCCGCTGCTGCCCGCTGCGCCGGCCCCGCCGCCGGGACCTATCGTGCCTGCCACCGGCCCAGCACCCGCGCTGCCGGAAATTCCGGCCGGACCAGCGGTGTTTCCGGCCTGACTGGACGGCACAATGGAGTTTCCCCCGCCGCTCGTGTTTCCAGCTCCGCCGGTCGTGCCGCCTGAACCGCTGTGCGAGGTGCCATTGGACCCAGAGCACCCGAGCAGGCCCAAAGCCACAGCCAGGGTGGCGGCCAACGGACATCGATATTCAATTCCCAGGTAGGTCTTCATCGCGACTCTCCTATTGCTGCGGGTTCAGATCGAACTAACGGAGCCCAGCTATAGCAGTGCCGCGTAGGGCGTAGCTGGCTCATTTTCTTGCTTCGAACCAGGCAACTATACTTGATCCTCTCCAACTCAGGTTGTGCTTCGCCAAGACCTATCCGCGACGTCTATTTTCGCACGATGACACAATCCGTCGTCTATACCGTCGCGTTTCCTGGGCTTGCTTGGAACGCTGCGTTCCGTCCTTCATGCCCACGCAAGTCTCCTCGGCCCCGGCGGTCCCGTGGTGCCGGACATGGTCGTGCATCATGGAGTCTGATACGGTTCGCGGCATGAAGAATTGGCTGTTCCTGTCTGCCGTCTCCGTCGCAACCGTGGGCAACTGTGCGACCCATCAGGCGGGCAAGCCTGTCGCGAACAGCAGCGTTCCCTCCCCGTGCCCAGGCAGTTGCCCGCCTGGCCCCACCGCTGCTCCCGCCGAAGCCAGGGTTCCGGAACCAGCGCCGCCAGTCGCCGACGACGTGGAACGCCATCGCATCCCACTTGAGGGACCATTCCACGGCGCGGTGAACGCCAAGGTCAACATCGTTGTGTTCTCCGACTTCCAGTGTCCCTTCTGCGCTCGCGCAGCCGAGACCATGAGGCTTCTGATCGAGCGATACCCCAGCGATGTGCGGCTCTACTTCCGTCATCTTCCCCTGTCCTTCCACGTGGATGCTTCTCTCGCCGCACAGGCGGCCATGGCTGCCGATGCACAGGGGAAGTTTTGGCAGATGCATGACAAGCTCTTCGCCAACCAGGAACATCTCAAGCGCGCGGACCTCGAGGCCTACGCGCGCGACATCGGCCTCGATCTCGGCCGATTCAAGCAGGACCTCGACCACCAGACGTGGAAGAACGCCGTGGCGGCCGACGCCGCGCTGGCCAGCCAGATGGGCGTGGTCGGCACGCCCAACTTCTTCATCAACGGCCGCCCGCTGCGTGGCGCGCTCCCCATCGACACCTTCCAGGGGGTCATCGAAGAAGAGCTGGCTCGCAGCAAGAAGCTCCTGGCAGCCGGCACGCCGCCGGAAGGGCTCTACGCGAGGTTGATGGCCGGTGCGCGAACCGGACCGCCGCCGCCGCCGGCATCGCGGCCGCCGGTGTCGAACGAAGTCTACCGAGTTCAGATTGACGAGACGTACCGGGCCGAAATCGAAGGCGCCCCCGTCAAGGGTGCCATGGACGCGCTGGTGACCATTGTGGAGTTTTCGGACTTCCAGTGTCCCTTCTGCGCCCAGGTGGAACCGACCATCAAGAAGATACTGGCGGAGTACAAAGGCCAGGTTCGCGTGGTGTGGAGGGACTTGCCCTTGGCCTTCCATGCCAATGCCAAGCCGGCAGCCATTGCCGCTCGCGCTGCCAACCAGCAAGGCAAGTTCTGGCCGATGCACGACATCCTGCTCAAGAACCAAGAGAACCTGGATGCCGCCGATCTGGAGAAATACGCGAAAGCCATCGGCCTCAACATGACCAAGTTCAAGGCCGCCTTGCAGGACAAGAAGCTTCAGGATGCCGTCGAGGCAGACGCCGCCATGGCCGACAGGATCGGCGCGCGCGGAACGCCATCCTTTTACGTCAACGGCAAGTTTCTCTCTGGCGCGCAGCCCCTTGAAACCTTCAAGAGCAAAATCGACGAGGAACTCGATCGCGCGAAGAAACTGGTCGCGGGTGGGACGCCCAAGGCCGACGTCTACGCGGTCATCTTGAAAGGCGCCCGCGTGGAGGTCCCCAAGCCCGCTCCAGCCGCGCCTTCCCCGGCCGGCCAACACGCCGACTGACCACGCCCACAAGAAAAGAGCCTGGATCCAGCTCCAGGATCCAGGCTCTCTCTTTCGAAACACCTTCCAAGATCGGAAGGCGCCGGTCTGTCGGGCTACTTGGTCGCGGTGATCGCAGACGCGTAGGTGACAGTCGTCGCGGCCGTGGTCGCC
This sequence comes from Myxococcales bacterium, assembly GCA_003158735.1. Lineage (GTDB taxonomy): Bacteria > Myxococcota_A > Polyangia > Fen-1088 > Fen-1088 > Fen-1137. Next base: position 17,504 of record PMLB01000161.1, read on the forward strand.
ACGCAGAACTTCTTCACCAACTGCCCATTGGCAGCGGTTGCAGCACAGTCGTTGTCGCTGCTGCATTGTCCGGTGATGTCGGTACAGAAGCTGTCAGCACCGCAGACCAAGTTCTTGAACTTGGTGCCAGCGACGCCAGATGGACTACAATCCTGATCGATGGTGCAGGGCTTCTTGCATGTGTTCTTGTCGCAGACCGATGTGACGTCGCCGGACTTCTGGATGCAGTCCAGAGCCTTCGTGCATTCGCCCGAGAAGGTGCAGAGGTTCGCCTTGCAGGTGTAGTTCTTGGCGCAGTCGAGATCCACGTTGCACCTGCGATAACAGGCGCCTCCGGTGGCGCACACGCATTCACCCAAGACGCATTTTTCACCCGCGACGTCAGCGATGACGGTTCCGGTGCACGCATCGTCGGAAGCGCAGCCCGACTTGACACTCGTGGCGGCGCAAGCGTTTGCGAGATTGCAGATCGAGACGGTGGGAACGCCGGTGCGGGTCTGGGTGGGGCAACCCTTGATGATCTCGCCATTGCCCGTGCAGAGCTTGTTGTAGCTGCAGCTACCGGCGTTGCATTTCCAGGGAATGCTGGTGGCGCAGTCGCAGTAGGTCTTGTACAGGAAGCACTCTCGGGAAGGGCTCGCGGGATCTAGCTCGCAACCTGACGGATCCGCTGGATTCAGAACCTTGCGCAGGTCCGCGCACGAATTGTAGTTCACGGCGCCGGAGTCACCCACCGCCCCGGATTCTCCGATAGGCAGTTCACAACAATCGATGTCTTGTTTGCACTCAGCGGAACAGGTCATGCCGCCGGCGGTGATGTTGTATTTCGCAACATCGCACACACCGATGCTTTGGGCGGTGGGATTGGGAATGCAGACCAGGCCGACGCTGCAGTCGCCATTGGTCGTGCAGGTCTCGCCGCGGATGCCGGCTGAGGCGTTGCTTGTCGCGCCGGCGTCAGGAGAAGGAGCCGGAGCGGCTGCCATGCAGATCTGGTCGAAGCACACGAGGCCGGTGTCGCAGTCCGCCCGTCGGGTACAGGATTCACCTTCCTGGCTGAGCGCCGCCGTGGCAGTTCCGCCATCCTCTTCACCAACCGCGGCCGTCGCCGAACAGATGCCATTGTAGCAACCAAGCGAGCCGGCGCAGTCGTTGTGACTGGTGCACGATTCGCCCGCCTTGCCGCGATTGATGCTGTTGCTGTTACAAGCAGCAAGGGCCGCACAAAGTCCCAGAGACACGAGTAGTTTCTTCATAGGTATTCCCTCTCCTGTTGGTTTCCCCACCGGAAGCTCCGGCAGATGATTGCGATCACTAGAAGCAGGGTGACCGCGCGTCAACCCCAAAAAAATAGGCTAGACACATGGCGTTGTACCCCATTTCTTCGCATCCCAAGAAGAAAACACACGCGACGCTCAGCTGAGGCTGTTCACGGCCCAGCTCATTCTGAGTAGTCACCCCATTTCTGAGACGTCGCGGATGACCCCTTGGCGCGTGACACGCGCACGTGCGATTCTGCACCACTGTGCGAAGCCGCCCACCTGAGAGGGCGCCTTCTCCAGTGGCTGTGCGCGCTCTTGTGCTCATCGTGCCGCCATGTTTCGCGCATCGAGGACGCAGCGCGAAGGCTCCGAGTATCGTTGCGGAAGGTTCGTTTCTTGCTAGAGATTCGCCGCCGTGCACGCAGACGCAAACACCATCAATGGCGAACGGAGCCCGAAACTGGGCGACGAGTGGCGCGATTGGGATGGCCATTCCACCCCCGACGCCGCGGCGCCCAAGCGTCTCTTCTTCGCCCTCATCGTAGGCTTTCTCATCGTCACGGTGGGGGCGAGTCTTCTGTCGTGGTACCTGGTGGCGCCGCGCCTTGCCCAATGGCATCAAGCGGCACCCACGGTGCTGATCGATCTCTTGGCGATCCTTCTCACCGCACTCAGCGTGGCGCTCGCGCTGGTGGCACTCATGCTCCTCACCGGCTGGCCCCGCAGCACACGCGCGTCATCGCTCGCTCGTCGGATCCTTGCCACGGTTGAGCGTCGGGTTTTTGGGTTGGGCCGGGTCTTGTCGATCAACAAGGATCGACTGGCGCACGCCTTCATCCGCACCAACAATGCCCTGGTGCGACTGGCCCCGCAGGGGATCGCGCCGCAGCGGGTTCTCATCCTCCTGCCGCGCTGCCTGCGCAAGGAGCAGCTCGACCAAGCGCGAAGCCTAGCCAGCGCTCGCAGCGTCGAGGTGGCCATCGTTGCGGGGGGCGAGCAGGCGCGCCAGCGCATCCGGGAGAAGCGACCGAACGTCGTGATTGGCGTCGCCTGCGAACGCGATTTGCTGAGCGGCATCCGTGACGTTCGTCACAAACTCTCAGTCTTGGGCATCGCGAACACGCGGCCGAACGGGCCGTGTCGCGACACACAAATCGATCTGACAGAGCTAGAAGCAGCGCTTGATCTTTGTGTGCGTCCATCTCCGGCCCCCAACCTGCTACAGTCGGGGCTCGGAACGTGAGATGACGGAAGCGCCGCACAACAAAGTCATGAAACCGAATCGAGACGTCGGCATTGTCGGCTATGGAGCCTACGTGCCTCGCTACCGCCTGCCCGGAATCGAGATCAGCCGCATGTGGGACGGCGAGCAGGGATGCACGCCGCCCATCAAGGAAAAATCGGTGCCCGGCCTCGATGAGGATGTGGCGACCATGTCACTCGAAGCGGCGCGCAACGCACTCAAGCGTGCCGCGATCGATCCTTCGCTCATCCGCGCCGTGTGGGTGGGCAGCGAGAGCCACCCCTACGCCGTCAAACCCACCAGCACCATCGTCGCGGAAGCGATCGGAGCCGTGCCGCACACCCTGGCGGCTGACTGGCAATTCGCGTGCAAAGCGGGCACCGAGGCAATGCAGGCGGCCATCGGCTTCGTCGGATCGGGCATGGCCGACTACGCCTTGGCGCTCGGCATGGACACTGCGCAAGGACGGCCGCGCGACGCCCTTGAATACACGGCCGGCGCGGGCGGCGCCGCGTTTCTGCTCGGGCCAGCCGAAGAATCGCTCGCCGTGCTGGAAGGCTCGACCTCGTATGTGACCGACACGACTGATTTCTGGCGCCGCCAGCACGAGCACTATCCGGCCCACGCGGGTCGCTTCACCGGCGAGCCTGGCTACTTTCGCCACGTGCTCGCCGCGGCGTCGGAGATCATGGCGGCGCTGGGGCGCAAGCCAGCCGACTATGCGCACGTCATCTTCCATCAACCCAACACCAAGTTCCCGCTCAAAGCGGGCCGCGAGCTGGGCTTCAAGCGTGAACAAATCGATGTGGGGTTGCTCGCGAACGACATCGGCAACACCTACGCGGGTGCCGCGATGATTGGGCTCACCAGCGTTCTGGATGTGGCCCAACCGGGCGAGCGTGTGCTCATGGTGTCGTTCGGCAGCGGGGCGGGCAGCGACGGCTTCGATTTGCGCGTCACCGACGCGATCACGGCGCGCCAGGGGCGCGCGCTCTCGACGCGTGACTATGTTGATCGCCGCCACGAGCTCAACTACGCCACCTACGCGCGTCATCGGGGGAAGATTCGCATGGAGTAGCTTGGCGCCCCCGCGCGCGTGGCACCCAGAGACGGCAAAATCAACGATTCGAGACTAAGATGCGAGATGTATCCATTATCGGAATAGGCCAGACCCCGGTTGGCGAGCACTGGGACAAGTCCCTCAAGGATCTGGCGGCTGAGGCGATTCAGAACGCCATCAAGGACGCCCAGGTGGAGCGCGTCGATGCGCTCTACGTCGGCAACATGTGTTCGGGCACGCTCAATGGGCAGGAGCACTTGGGCGCACTCATCAGCGACTGGGTTGGCTTGCGCGGGGTCGAAGCCGTCAAGATCGAAGCGGCCTGCGGTTCGGGCGCGGCGGCGCTTCGGCTGGGCTACGTCGCGGTGGCGGGCGAGCTGGCGGATTTTGTGGTGGTGGCAGGCGTGGAGAAGATGACGGATCGCCCCAGCGATCAGGTGACCGCCGCCCTGGCCATGGCGTCCGATGCCGATTTCGAGGCACAGAACGGATTGTCGTTCGTGGCGCTCAATGCGCTGCTTATGCGGCGCTACATGCACGAATATGGCGTGCCCCACCGAGACTTCGCCCCCTTTGCCATCAACGCGCACAAGAATGCGGTAGGCAATCCCTATGCGTTGTTTCCGCATGCCGTCACGGCCCAAGATTTCTGCGCGGCGAAGATGATTGCGGACCCGGTGAACCTGCTCGACAGCTCGCCTGTGTGCGACGGCGCAGCGGCCGTGGTGCTGTGCCCGACCGGGCTTGCCCGCCAGTTCGCAGCGCGGCCGGTGCGCATTCGCGCTTCGGCGGCAGCGACCGACTGCATCGCCCTGCACGATCGCCGCGATCTCCTCGGGCTCGAAGGCGCGGCTCTGAGTGCGACCAAGGCGTATGGCCAGGCCAAGGTGACGCCCAAAGATATCGATCTTTTCGAGCTGCACGACGCGTTCACCATCATGTCGGTGCTCTCGCTCGAGGCGTGCGGCTTCGCTGAACGCGGCCGCGGCGTGCGCAAGGGCACCGATGGGGACATCGCCATCGGTGGCCAGATCCCCATTTCGACCATGGGCGGACTCAAGGCGCGCGGTCACCCGGTCGGCGCGACTGGAATCTACCAGGTGATTGAGGTGGTGCTGCAACTGCGCGAGCAGGCGGGCGCGAACCAGGTGCGCAATGCACGCCTGGGTATGGCACAAAATGTCGGTGGCAGCGGCGCCACCGTCGTGACCACAATTCTCGAGGCCGTGGAGTAGCACGGCGACTTGACAGCCAGAACCGCGAGGAGGAAACAAGTTACCCATGGAAATTGCCAGGCACTGGAGATTGCAGCGACACCGTTACGCACTGGTGGGCGAGGTGTGCAACCACTGTGGCGAAAAGATCTTCCCGGCACGTGACGTGTGCCCGCAGTGCAACGCCCCGGCCAAGACTCCCTTCACCTTCAGTGGCAAGGGTGAGATCTACTCGTATTCGACCGTGCACAATCCGCCCGAGGGGTTCGAGCAATTCGCCCCGTATGTGGTCGCCCTGGTGCGCCTGGCCGAGGGGCCGCTGGTGGCCGCGCAGCTAACCGACGTGGAAGGGGAGAAGATTGAGATCGGGATGCCGGTGGAAATGGTCACGCGCAGAGTGCGCGATGATGGTGACAAGGGCACCATCATCTACGGATACAAGTTCCGTCCTGTGATTGTGCCTCGGGCGTCGCTGGACGCCAAAAGCGCTTCGCTGTAGCTAGAGCTTGTCGGGAAATTGCGGGCCGCCCGCAGGGCCGGCCCGCGGATGGCGGCTCGCGGGTCGCGTGGGCGAGGGCGTGAGGGTGAGCGAGTTCGTGTGGG